>JBKHBQ010000252.1:0-5948 GCA_046542305.1 Bacteroidales bacterium | reverse complement strand
GAGGCTGCCGCCCCAGTTGATGCCCTTGCCGGTTAATACGCCTGTGTGTTCCTGTGCCAGTTTTTTGTACATGCCGAACATGTATCCGATTTCGCGACCGCCTACGCCAATATCACCTGCCGGTACATCGGTATCGGGGCCGATAATGCGCCAGAGCTCGAGCATAAACGCCTGGCAGAAACGCATGATTTCGGTGTCGGATTTACCTTTGGGATCGAAATCCGAACCGCCCTTGCCGCCGCCCATGGGCAAAGTGGTGAGGCTGTTCTTGAAGATCTGCTCGAAACCAAGGAATTTCAGAATACTCAGATTCACACTCGGGTGGAAACGAAGTCCGCCTTTGTATGGTCCGATGGCGTTGTTGAACTGTACACGGTATCCAAGGTTCACCTGAACATTTCCGTTGTCGTCCATCCACGGCACCTTAAATGTAAATACCCTGTCGGGCTCTACAATACGCTTGATGATCCCGGCAGTTTCGAACTGCGGATTTTCAAGTAATACATCTTCCAGCGATTCGAGAACTTCCCTTACTGCCTGAAGATACTCCACTTCGCCTGGGTGCTTTTTTTCCAGGTCGTTCATGAATTTTTCGAGATCCATTGCACAAAAATTTTAATGGTTTGCAATTTATTATTGTGAACTAAATAACAATGTTATTTTTCTAACAGGGCAAAGTACGGTGTTAATGTTGAATTGACCAAGGGTTTTACGAAAAAAATTTTGGCGCTGTAAGGAGATGTAAGTGCACATGTTAATAAATATCCGATCATTTTATTTTTAAATTTAACAGTTGCCGTTACATCATCAAACTCAGGATTTCAGCTATTAAAAATTCTTAAAGTTAGGGAAACATAAGGGTCTGGTTGCTGTTTAAGTTGTTGGTTTCTTATTTTTGAAGGCTCAAAGCATTTATTCAAATAATCCGATAAACATGAAAAAGAAAAAAGCTACTCAAATTCTACTACTTGCCCTGGCGGTAATTTCCCTTGGACTATCACCTGCCGGTGCGCAAAAGAAAGCTGACTATCAACTGCATTTTAAAAACCTGCAGTACGAACCTGCCCCCAACCTCCAGCATTTTGTTGAAAATTTTACCACCAGAGAACAGTCATTGTTCGATGGGCAATTTTACAAGATCATCCAGTTTTATGAAATTCCTGATGAGCAGGCAAAATCTCAACTGAAAGCCGCCGGCATAACACTCCTCGACTATATTCCGCAGCGTGCTTATTTTGCAGCAATTTCCGCTGATTTCGATGCCGGTGTGCTCAGCCGTTCGCAGGTAAGAAGCATTGTGGATGTTGACCGTTCCATTAAACTGGCACCGATGCTTTTCGAAGAAAGCTATCCGGATTACGCATTGCGCGGAGACGGTAAAATAGAATTGTTGGTAAATTATTACCCGGGAATCGAGCCGGAAGCTGCCGTTAAAATCCTGACTGAAAAGGGTTTTGAAGTGGTGTACCGTGAGGATTTCGGAAGGTATGCCCATGTGATATCTTCTCTTGAAGATATTGACCGCCTTGCCGGCCAGGAGTTGGTGGTATATGTGGAACCGGTTTATCCTTTTCCCGTACCTGACAACTATACAGGCCGTACGCTTCACAGGTCCAATGCCATAGCCAACGACTTTACCCTTGGCCGTCATTACGACGGGACAGGCGTAAGCGTGATGCTTCAGGATGATGGTAAGATCGGGCCCCATGTGGACTACGAAGGCCGTTTGATCCAGCAGTACATCAACTACAATTATGGGGATCACGGCGACCATTGTGCCGGAATCATTATGGCAGCCGGAAACATCGATCCCAAGGCACGGGGCAATGCCTTCGGTGCCGACCTTTACGTTTACGGTGCAGCACCCACTTATCCCGGATTCAATGCCATTCCCTCACATTATTTCAGCAACGAAATCCGTGTGACCTCAACCTCATACAGCAATGGCTGTAATGCTGGATACACCTCGCTTACGCGTACCATGGACCAGCAGATCAGGATTTATCCGGCGCTGATGCATGTGTTTTCGGCAGGGAATGCAGGTGGTGACAATTGTGGCTACGGTGCCGGACCCGGATGGGGCAATATTACCGGAGGACATAAAGCCGGCAAAAATGTGATGACGGTAGCCAACCTGGATTACCTCGACGACCTTTCGGGTTCGAGCAGTCGCGGCCCTGCACACGACGGCCGTATCAAGCCTGATATTTCAGCAAAAGGAAGTGATGTAAATTCAACGATCGATCCGAATACCTACGGGTTGAAATCAGGTACTTCTATGTCGTGCCCCGGTGTGGCCGGTGTGATGACACAGCTTTTCCATGCTTATCGCGAGATGAACGGCAGTGATGCCATGGGCGGTTTGCTTAAAGCCATTGCCTTGAATACTGCCGAAGATCTTGGGAATCCCGGCCCGGATTTTAAATACGGATGGGGCCGCATTAATGGCCTGCGCGCTGTGGAAGTGATGGAAGAAGGCCGCTATGATTCGGCTACCATTGCACAGGGCGAAACTTTCAACCATGAATTTGAAGTTCCGGAAAATACCGCCCAGATGCGTGTAATGATTTACTGGACCGACTATGAAGCTTCCGTAAATACTAACTGGGCGCTGGTAAACGACCTGGATATTACCGTTACGGATCCGGCCTCCGAAATGTGGTATCCATGGGTGCTGAACCATTATCCAAATACTGACAGCCTTGATAAGGATGCCATCCGCGGCATCGACAACCGCAACAACGTGGAACAGGTTACCATGGAATATCCCGAAGCAGGAACCTATACCCTCACGGTTGACGGCACACTGGTGCCACAGGGTCCGCAAAAATATTACATCATCTATGAATTTATTCCTGATGAGGTGATCGTTACCTATCCCTATGGCGGAGAAAAACTCGCACCCGGGTCTGACGAACTTATCCGCTGGGATGCTTACGGCACTGAAGGAAGTTTTGATATCGAAGTTTCGCTTGACGACGGACAAACCTGGCAAACGGTTAAAGAAGACCTTCCCGGTAATCAGCGTTACTACAACTGGGTGGTGCCTACTGCAGTTACAGGTCAGGCATGGATCCGCGTTATCCGCGACGAATCAGTCGGGATGAGCGTGGCGCCATTTTCCATTATCCCGGTGCCGGGCAACCTCACCATCGACTGGGCCTGCGACGAAGCATTGCACCTGAGCTGGAACGAAGTGTTCGGTGCTACAAGCTACACCGTTTACATGCTGGGCGAAAAATACATGGAACCCATCGGAATCACCACTGTCAATTCTTTCATCGTGGAAGATATAACTTCCGGCGGCAATTACTGGTTTAGCGTGAGTGCCAACGGTCCTGACGGCGCAGAAGGACAACGTGCCTTCGCGATCGAAAAAACACCAGGTACCTTCGATTGCAACGAAGTGGATGCCATGCTGGTGTCGGTGCCATCGGTGGAATGGGGAACTTTTCAGGCATGCCTGGAAGTAAGCAGCCTGAATGTGACCGTAGAAATGAAGAACTTCGGACTGGAAGCCATCGTTAATCCGGAATTCCATTACCAGCTCGATGGGGGTGAAGTGCTTACCGAAACCTACAACGGATTTATTTTCCCCGACTCAACCATCAGCTTTACCTTTGCCGATCCGATTGATGTTTCAACCATCGGATCTTACAATCTGCAGGTATGGGTTGAATATGGCCCGGACCAGAACCCCGACAACGATATGATCGAAACCCAGATCGAAGTGATTGAGGGCACTACCATGACCCCGGGAAATATTCAGGTTGTGGATAATTTTGAACTTTGCCTGCCTGCGCCGCTTTGCGAACTGTACAGCTGCGAACTTGATAATGGCTGGATTAACCTGACCAACGAGGTTCAGGACGATATCGACTGGAGAACATGGCACGGTACAACGTATTCGTTCGGTACAGGTCCATCATTCGACCATACCACCGGAACCAGCACAGGAAGATATCTTTACCTCGAGCCCTCGGTAGGATGCTATTACAAGGAGGCCATTCTTACAGCGCCTTGTATTGATCTTACCGCCGGCGTCAGCCCTGCATTTACTTTCTGGTATCATGCCTATGGCTCCGACATCGGCCACCTGCACGTAGATCTGTTTGATGGCAGCCAGATTATTCGTGATATTACCGCGCCAATTGTGGGCAATCACGGTGATGAATGGAAGGAAGTAACCGTTGACCTGTCGCCGTGGAACGGGCAGGTGATTGGCATCCGCATCCGTGCCTATACAGGGGGTGGCGAAAAAGGCGACATTGCCATCGACGATATTGGCGTAACTGATGTTACCGCAGTGGAAGAGCCACTTGCAAACGGTGAGATCAACATTTATCCCAACCCGAGCAACGGCCATTTCAACATCTCGGTGAGCGATGCAGGTACACAGGATTACGATCTGAGGGTGATTGATCTCTACGGACGTGTGGTGTATCAGGGAACGGCAGCTTCGGCTTCGGGCCGGATCAACCAGTCGGTAGGATTGTCGCATCTCGCAAAAGGCGTTTATTTCCTCCAACTGAAATCTGCTGACCGGACATATCAATCCAAGATCAGCATTGAATAATACATATTTTCGAATCATTTTGAAAAGCCCTGTGCGGAATTCCGTCAGGGCTTTTTTATTGGGTCAGTTTTTCAATCTCCGATCTCCCGGCGAAGAAAGTAATATTCGATTTTTCATGGTTTCTGCTATTTCAACCAGATTTTTTCAGGTAAGCTAAAAGTGATGCCTGTAATAAAAAACGCAGGCCCGTTTAATCAGGCCTGCGCTTTCGATGTAATTCCCAATCAAGCTTAGTGGATATGGATGTCGAAGGGCATGCGTGCCTGTGCGCCGGTTGCATTTTGCCAGTACTTCAGGTATTGATAGAGCCTGTAGTTGTGGCCGAGTTCGTTTCTGATCTGTGCTTCAATACTTGTCTGCCCGAAAAGTTTGTTTACGATTTCCTGGAAAGGATCTTTCTGCACCGGGAGTTCTTTTATGGTATAGCTTTCCAACTCTGCCAGTTCGGCTGCAGCATCGATGGCTTGTGAAAGCCCGCCGAATTGGTCGATCAGGTTGATGTCGAGTGCATCAGAACCGATCCATACGCGACCCTGTGCAATAGCGTCTACCTGCTCGTAGGTCATGTCGCGTCCTTCGGCCACATGATTTACGAACGTATCATAAATTTCTTCGATATAAGCTTTAACTACACTGCGCTGGTATTCCGTGAGCGGCCGGAAAGGCGTCATGAAATTGGAGTTCTCATTGGTGGTGGCATAGTCGAAGGTGATGCCCAGGTTTTCGTTCATGGTTTTCTGAAGATTGGGGATCATGCCCAGCACGCCAATCGATCCGGTGATGGTGGTAGGATCGGCAAAAATTCTGTCGGCAGCACACGAGATGTAGTAACCGCCCGAAGCAGCCACATCGCCCATAGAAACCACAAATGGCTTTTGCTGAGAAGCAAGGATGGCCTCTCTCAGGATCACTTCCGAAGCCAGTGCACTTCCGCCGGGTGAGTTCACGCGCAGCACAATAGCTTTCACCCTGTCGTCGAGCCTTGCCTTGCGAATGGCTTTGGAAATACGTTCCGAACCAATCACCTGGTCGGAGCCTTCACCGCTGATAATTTCTCCAAGGGCGTAAACCACGGCAATGCGATTGCTGCGGTCGGGGCGTTCGTCAGAAGGATCTTTGGCATGTGTGTAAGCTGCTATGCCAACGGTTTCGATGTCATCCTCCGAACCAATGCCGAGTTTTCGTCTGAGTTCATCCAGGATTTCATCCTTGTATTTCAGTGCATCCACCATGCGGAACTTCACGGCATCCTCAGGTGTTTTAATCAGCAGCCCGTCGGCAATCAGGTTGAGTTCATCCACAGGAATGTTTCGTGATCCGGAAACGGCCGCAGTTATCCTGTTCCAGATCCCATTGACGATGGCCATCATCT
>JBKHBQ010000251.1:0-5956 GCA_046542305.1 Bacteroidales bacterium | reverse complement strand
CGGTGATGGAAGGAACTTACCTGATCGAGTATGTTTACACCGATATGAACGGCTGTACCAATTCGGATGCAACCAACCTGGTAGTGAACGAGCTGCCGGAAGTTACCCTCGCAGCTTACGAACCCGTATGTGAAGGTTCGCCCGAATTCGAACTTTACGGCGGTTCGCCCGAAGGCGGAACTTACTTTGTGAACGGCGTGGAAGCTACGGTTTTTGATCCTGTTGATGCAGGAACTTACCTGATCGAGTATGTTTACACCAATATGAACGGCTGTACGGCTTCGGCCTCCACCAACCTGGTGGTGAACGAGCTGCCGGTGGTTACCTGCCCGGACGACATCAATGTATGCGTTGACGGCGCTGTCGTTGAATTCAATCCTGAACCAAATGAAACCTTCACATATGAAGGAGTAGTAATTGACAACTTCGATCCGGCTGTTTACGGCGAGGGAGATTTCATGATCGAATACACCGTTACCAACGAATTCGGCTGTACCGATGGATGTGAATTCATGATCTATGTACATCCGCTACCAATAGCCCAATGTGAAGACATGGAGATTTGCGAAAATGCCGATCCGATCGATTTTTTACCGACTGCATTCGAAACCTATTCCTACGAAGGCGAAACCATCACTTTGTTCGATCCTGCTGAATATGGAGTAGGATCGTTCATCATCGATTATTTTGTTACGACGGAATATGGGTGCAACAATCAGTGCAGCTTTGTCATTACAGTGCTTCCTTTGCCCGTAATCACCCAGCAGCCTGAAAATGCTGCCGAGATCTGGGGAGGATCAACAAGCTTTACCCTAATGGCTGATTTTGCGGTTTCCTACCAGTGGTACGGACCGAACGGCATAATTGACGGTGCAAATGAGGCTACACTCATGCTTGAAGAAATCACCCTCGAAGATCAGGGGGAATATTATGCCGAAGTGATTAACGATTGCGGGGTGGTGGTATCAGAAACTGCCAGTCTGGAAGTACTGCCATGGTCACAAACCATCGAATTCGATGAAAAGATAAATGGCATCTCCACGTACCTCGACCTGCTCAATTGTGATATTGCTACCGTCATGGCACCACTTGGTGACGATCTGCAGGCATTCGAACATATCGACATCGTATATGCTCCCGGTGGAAATTCGTTCTGCTGGAACGAAGCCAAGGGTGCTAAACTACGGCTTGCCGACGGTTCCTGGCCTGCCGAACTCACCGTGTACGGCTATCCTACGCTGGGTTACGAACTTTCGTTGCCAGCCGGCTGGTCCATTATGCCGGTATGGAGCATGGAAGCTGTAAGCAGCAATGATATTTTCGAACAAATTGCCGATGAGTTTATCATTGCCTATAGCATCGATTACAACGAGGTGTACTGGAACATTGGCGGCATTAATTCGCTGAAATTCCTGATTCCCGGAAAGGCATACATGCTCAAACTCAGCGCGCCCGCAACCATCAGTTTCGAAGTGCCAACCTACGACAATGCAGTGAGCCACGAACCTGAATTCATCAACAACACCAACTGGCCCGATGCAAATTATCATGGCACGGTTCACTCAATTTCAGTTTCGGCGCAAGCCCTTTCATCGCTTCAGGAAGGCGACGTGATCGGAGTATTCAATGCTAACGGCCTGGTAGCCGGTATGGCACAAATCAGGGACAAAACACAGAACCTGTACCTGCGGGTGAACGCGGACGACCCGATGACGGATAAGGTAGACGGCCTGCTCAACGGCGATGAAATGCATTTCAAAGTCTTCAGACCCGCCACCGGCAAAGAATTCACCATCTATCCCGAGTTCAATACTGAGCTGCCCAATGCCGGCAATTTTGAAACATTGGGGATGTCGATGATCAGCAAGCTGAAGCAGCAGACGGTGTCAATCGGTGATGTTGAGGCGGGTGCATGCGACCTGCAGATGTTCCCCAATCCGGCATCCGATCAGGTACATCTTAAGGCTTCCGCTACGATGAATTCTATTCAGGTATTGAACCTCACCGGACAGGTACTGATCAACAATGAACTGAAATCCGATGAATACCGGTTCGATGTTTCAGGACTTCATGCCGGAACCTATTTAATCAGGGTTAAACTGGACAATGGACATATTATCAGCAAACAATTGCTAATACAGTAGAAATTATCTTTTTCATGGAAATAGCCGGAGTGGTTTTCGCTCCGGCTATTTTTTTTTATCTGCACAAATACATCCGCAAATTTTGCGAAATTCCCATAGATTTTTTACGTGATTTACTGAATTTGCTCCTGAAACTTGCAGTTTTTCCGGGCGAACTGTTAAAGTAATAACAGAAGTCTTTATCATTGAATCACGAAACAAAACCATTTTATCAAATAATTAAAATTAAAGCAATATGGCAAACGTATTCGATCAGCAAGTAAACGACTTTATGGCAAAGGTGATTGCCAAAAACCCGAGTGAAGTTGAATTCCATCAGGCAGTTCACGAAGTGGTAGAATCCCTCATTCCTTACATCGAGGAAAACCCGCAGTATAAGGCTGCCAAAATCCTTGAGAGAATTGTGGAACCCGAACGCGTGATCCTTTTCCGCATCCCGTGGCTCGATGACAAAGGCGAAGTACAGGTGAACAAAGGATTCCGCATCGAGATGAACAGCGCCATCGGACCTTACAAGGGCGGATTGCGTTTCCACCCTACCGTGAACCTCGGCATCCTGAAGTTTCTGGCTTTCGAACAGGTATTTAAAAACTCACTTACCACATTGCCCATGGGTGGTGGAAAAGGCGGATCGGATTTCGACCCGAAAGGAAAATCAGATAACGAAGTCATGCATTTCTGCCAGAGCTTCATGGCTGAATTGTTCCGCCACATCGGTCCCAATACCGACGTACCTGCCGGCGACATCGGCGTAGGCGGACGTGAGATCGGATTCCTCTTTGGACAATACAAGCGTTTGCGCAATGAATTTACGGGTGTACTCACCGGTAAGGGCATCCAGTGGGGTGGTTCGCTCATCCGCCCGGAAGCTACCGGATACGGTGCAACCTATTTCGCACAGGAAATGCTGAAAACCCGCGGCGAAAGCATCGAAGGCAAAACCGTGGCCATTTCAGGCTCGGGCAACGTGGCACAGTATGCCTGTCAAAAAGTTACCGAACTGGGCGGCAAGGTAGTTACCCTCTCCGATTCTAACGGGTTCATTTATGATCCTTCAGGCATCGGCAAGGAAAAGCTTGAATACGTGATGTGGCTGAAGAATATTAAGCGCGGACGCATTAAGGAATATGCCGACAAATTCGATTGCGAATACCACGAAGGACTCCGCCCATGGGGTGTAAAGTGCGACGTTGCGATGCCGAATGCCACCCAGAACGAGGTGAACGAAGACGAAGCCAGGACCCTGGTAGGAAACGGGTGCTATGTAATTTCAGAAGGCGCCAACATGCCTTCGACACCTGAAGCCATCGAAGTTTACCAGAATGCAGGTATCCTTTACGGACCCGGAAAAGCTGCCAATGCCGGCGGTGTTGCCGTATCAGGGCTGGAAATGTCCCAAAACTCGCTCCGCCTGTCATGGACACGCGAAGAAGTGGACAGCAAACTCAACCAGATCATGAAGGATATCCACGCCACCTGCGTGAAATACGGAAAGCGCGAAGATGGCAGTGTAGATTATGTACGCGGAGCCAATATCGGAGGTTTCGTAAAAGTAGCCGATGCCATGCTGGCTCAGGGCCTTGTATAACAAAGCAATTTTTCGAGATATCCAGATACCCAGAAAGCCGCCCGTTCGGGCGGCTTTCTATTTTTTTTCTGAATTCAGAATGATTTCCTGAATAATTATTGATTGCTGTACATTTCGTTTCGTCCCATAATATAGGACAACGGGCGGGTAGCCGGATCGAAAACAAAGTACTGGATCATCACCAGTTCGTTGTTCTCCGGAAGCAATGCATAAAGACGGTTGGTATCCCAGGGCAGTAAATTTCCTTCAAGATCATACTGTCCGGCAGTATTTGGCCTGCGGAAGGTTTTTACCGTTTTGCTTACACCGCTGGTATCGGTAACGGTGATGATGTGCGTGGGTTGTGAATCGACGATAGAATCGCGTAAAACTATGTCTATTTTATCCAGTACTGCCTCAAAGCGAATGTCTTTGTAGGTATTCACAAATTCCACCAGCCGTCCGGCATCATATCCTTCGATGGCTTTGCCTGATTGCAACTGGATTAATTTCACCTGGTTGGATCCGGTTTTTTCAATCCTGAACGATTCCTCAGGATTTCCGGGAAATTCGAGTGTTATCGACCGGAGCTGTTCCGGAGGCACACGAAAGACGGCATGATCGCGCCAATCGAGATATTGTGGTGAAAACCTTGCCGCCACAAACCCCCTGAAACCGGGCAGATCCACCACAAACGGCACCTCAGCGCCCTCCATCAGCATAAAAGTTCCCAGGTTGTCGGGAGTGGCGTGACCTACGAAATATGTTTTGGTAAGCTTCTCGCGGGGAAAAAGCTCCGATCCGAAAATATTGATGCGCGGAACCACCTGGTAGATTTCCACCTTGGTGGAATTGGTAGCCAGACGGGTGATCACATTATTATAACTGGATTTGGATACAGGAGAATGAATCTCAAGTCCCTGCATGGTTTTAAGCAACAATTCCACACCCTCTATACGGGCCCCGAGCGTATCGTTCAGGGTCCATTTGCCCGGCCCTACTTTCTCGAGCAACACTTCGTTGCCCCTCATATCGGCCATAAAAATCTTTGTAACGGAAGCCGTATCATCTATCGCAAATTCACTGATATCATCGCTCAGCGTACCCTTACGATTTTCCGTTACCAGAACAACTGCCACAACAGCCAGAATCGCTACCAATACAATTGTTCCCCATACATTCTTCTTCATTGCCATAAAATCTTCTTTATTTGAATAATCAACAACTAAAAAAACCGACTTTTATTTTGCACGTACCAGCAGGTAAACTATTGTGCAGGTTCCATCGCTTTTTGTTCGAAGTACATCTGCATCTCATTGTTTCCCACCAATCCATGCAAGTGGCTCAGGTTGCGCATGGCCATCCGGTTATCGGGGTCTTTTTCCAGCACATCGTCAAAGGTATTGATGGCACTGTTGTAATCCTGCAACATGTAAAAACAGTTTCCCATGTTGATCATGGCGCCGATATACTCGGGATCGAGCTGAATGGCGGCCTGGTAAGCTTTTAAGGCTTCGGCATAATTCTTTTGATCCACAAACAGGTTACCCATCTCATAAAGGCTTTCCGGATCTGCCTGCCCATCTTCCTGCAACGATTTCAGCTTTCGGTTGAACGCCCCCTGCACCAGCGGAAGGTTTTTGCGGGCTGTGGCATTCTCAGGATCGAGTTGCAGGGCCCTTTTCAACATGCGGAGCGCTTCACCGTATTCACCGGTCATATAGTAAGCCAGGGCCATATTCGAAACGGTGGTCGAATTATTCTGGTTGGCGTGTTTGTAATACTCGAGTGCACGATCAAAATCCCGGAGCTGGTAATAGGCATAACCCAGTTTGAAATGTGCCTCACTGAATCGCGGATTGATCTCAAGTGATTTCTGCACCTCTGCAATGCCCAGTTGCATCAGTGAGTCGCTGAGCGCCTTGTCTTCGGTAACCACTGCCCGGTTAATCAGTTCACTGCCGTAATGCTTGCGCAGCAATGCACTGTTTCCGCCATTGCGGATATCAGTTGAAAACAGCGTGTAATTATCTTTCCACACAGGATTACGTGCGATCGTTCTGATAGAATAGAAAAGCAGCAGCACCGTAAGCAGTCCCAAAAATAATTTTGACGCGCCCGGCCTGAAATCATAGATAATTCGCTTGGTTTTTCTTTCCCTTGGCAAAAGTTTAAACAGGTAGTAGTTTGCCACAATGGCAAATCCAAGCACCGGCGCGTACAGGAACCGCTCGGCCATAATGCC
>JBKHBQ010000250.1:0-5963 GCA_046542305.1 Bacteroidales bacterium | reverse complement strand
AAAAATAAGAGCTACTAAAACATGTTTTAATTTATCATATTCATCTTCAGAAATGGAATAGATCTTCCCGAAATCTTCCTTCCTGCTAAACCTGCCTCCAACCGCGCGGTACTTCATGATCATACGGGTTTGGTATTCATTCAGCCCGAGTTTCAGAAATCCGCTGTCGTCGAGCATATTCGGATCGAAAGGGTAGGGCGTAAGGATCCTTTTCTGCTGCTTTTTGCCGATTCGTGAAGATTCGAAGGCTGCAATTTCCTCCTCAAAACCGTCGGCATATTGACGATCGGGGGGTATAAGATACGGCAGCGCGATGCAGGCAGCAATCATGAGCATCAGAAACACAAACAGGACAAGCAGCGCCTTACGCTGCGAACTGCTAATGGTGAAATACTCCTTGATATGATAGCCTGTTTTCGACAAGTTTCAGGATATTTTTCACAAATTTAAAAAATATCCCGTTGGAAATGCGGCCGCCGGATGAGTTGTCTTAAAACCTGATCAACCCTACTCCCTGAAGAAATACCAGTGCGATGGCGATGGGTGCGATGAATTTCACGATAAACATGAATGCGCCCAGAAAGCGTGCTTTGTATTTTCCCTCGTTCGAAAGTTCACTCCACACATTTCTTCTGCCCATGAACCAACCTGCGAAGGTTACAATCAGCAGGCCGCCAAGTGGCAGCAGCATATTGGCAGCAAGGTATTCAAGATCGCCAAACAGGTCATTCCTGAAAATTGCCAGTTTATCCAGCGGGCCCTGCGACAGTGTGCAGAAAATTCCCAGAATGGTGATCAGGACGGCAGCGATGGCCGTAGCCCGCTTGCGCGGAATATTCAGTTCTTCCGAAAAATAAGCCACCACCACCTCAAGCACAGAGATGGTTGAGGTGAGTGCGGCAACAGCCAGAAGGATAAAGAACAACAACGACCAGAAATAGCCTCCAGGCATCTGCTGGAAAATGTTGGGCAGTGTGATGAAAACCAGCCCTGCGCCTTCACCCGGGTTGATGCCAAAGGCAAATACTGCCGGAAAAATAGCTACCCCGGCAATGATGGCAATAAAGGTGTCGGCAGCCGAAACGGCATACGCGGTATTGGGAAGCTTATCTTTTTTGCTGATGTACGAGCCATAGGTGATGAGTGTGCCCATGCCGATGCTCAGCGAGAAGAATGCCTGCCCGAGCGCCTCAAGAATCACCCTGGCGGTGATTTTCGAAAAATCCGGTTTAAACAAAAACTCCAGGCCGGCAGCGGCTCCCGGAAGGGTGATGGAACGAATGGAAATGATAACGATGATCACCAGCAGCACCGGCATCAGGATTTTGGCATACTTTTCTATCCCGTCCTTTACCCCGCGCCAAACGATCCAGGCCGTAAGAAACATAAACACGATCTGCCAGATCACCGGTTTCAGGCCGCCTGCCACAAAGCCTGTATACATGGAAGCCAACTCTTTGGAATTTTTGTTGGCAAATCCGTTGATGATCGACTGATACAGGTATTCGAGCGTCCATCCGGCGATGGTGCTGTAAAAAGCCAGGATCATGAATGCCGCAGCAATGCCCATGATCCCGATCAGGTACCAGGGTTGGCCGGGTTTCAGCAGCTTGAATGCACCGTAAGGATTGCGCTGCGCCCGCCGGCCGATGATAAATTCAGACAGCATCACCGGAATGCCGATCATCACAATAAACAGGATGTAAAACACCAGAAAAGCCCCGCCGCCGTTTTCACCGGCAACATAAGGAAAACGCCAGATATTGCCCAGCCCGATGGCCGAACCGGCTGCAGCGGCGATTACGCCGATTTTCGACGAAAAACTGTCTCGTTTTGTATAGTCGAATTTTTCCATACGTTGATTCTTTAATTTACAGAACCCTCACTAAATTGGAGTGCAATGATACTAAAATTCGGTTTTCGCAGTATCGTTTAATCCCATGATTTGTAACCGTTCTATTTTCCCTGTGAACCAGCAGCCGGTTTTAACAAAAGTTTACGGCACCGCAAAAAGTTTAAACCTTGTGAATTCTGTGTTGTTTTTACATCGGTTAACACACTCAACAATGAATACATTTAAATCAATTTTCAGAGGTAACGCTTTTCACAAAACGGATATAGCGGTCACTCGCTGGATGTCGAAATACGGCCTGACGCTGCTCAGGATTAGCATCGGAATCATATTCCTTTGGTTTGGCATATTGAAGTTTTTCAGCGGCGCAAGCCCTGCCGAAACACTGGCCATAGAAACCATCCACATCCTCACTTTTGGTTTGCTTGAATCCGGATTTATCATCATTTCGCTGGCGGTGCTGGAAACGCTTATTGGCATCGGACTGGTATTTAACCTGTTTCTTCGCGAAACACTCCTGTTGCTTTTTTTGCAGATGATCGGCACATTTTCGCCTATCTTTCTTTTTCCTGAAGAGGTATTTGCGGTTTTTCCATTTGCACTGACACTCGAAGGGCAGTATATCGTTAAAAACCTGGTGATCGTAAGTGCAGGAATCGTAATCGGCGCCACGGTTCGCGGCGGCAAAATTATTCCGGAGGAAATTGAAGGTGAACATTTGGATAAGAACCGGTAATTGAAGGAGGCTATTCGGAAACCTTCATTTCACCGGATTTCAGCCTCTTCCAATAATAGGTAAGGTCTCTTTTTACTTCGGGTGCCAGGATCACCAGCCCGATCATATTCGGAAACGCCATGCAAAGCACCATCATATCCGAAAAATCCATCACCGCATCCAGCGAGGATGAGGCCCCGATGATGATGGCGGAGAGAAACAACAACTGGTAAATGGTGTCGGAGATGCGGCGCGTACCGAAGAGTTTCTGGCTAAAGCCGCCAAACAGGTAATCGAAACCTTTCAATCCGTAGTACGACCAGGAGATGAGCGTGGAAAAGGCAAACAGCGTCACCGCCAGCAAAAGCAGGTAGGGGAACCACGGGAAGACTTTGCCAAAGGCTGCCGAGGTGAGTTCTACGCCTTCCAGGCCGCCGGTATTTTCGGCAAATCCCGTAAAGATGATCACCAGTGCCGTCATGGTGCAAATGATCACAGTATCCACAAAAGGCTCGAGCAGGGCCACGATGCCTTCGCTTACCGGTTCGTTGGTTTTGGCGGCAGCGTGGGCAATGGATGCGGAGCCTACGCCCGCTTCGTTTGAAAATGCACCCCGCTGAAATCCAAAGATCAGCACACCGATAAATCCGCCTTTCATGGCATCGGCCGAAAAAGCGCCGTCCCAGATCAGCCGCAGGGCAGGGCCAGTATTATCGATGTTCATCCCGATGATCACCAGGGCCGTTCCAACATATAACAAAGCCATGAACGGTACGACCTTGGAGGTAACTTTCGCGATGCTCCTGATCCCGCCGATGATCACCAGCCCCACAAGAAAAGCCATCACCAGCCCATACCAGAAACCATTGTGTTCCATGAACGGGAAAAAGCTTTCGAATTGCTTGAAGGCCTGGTTACTTTGCAGCATGTTGCCGCCGCCCACCGAACCGCCGATCACCAGAACGGCGAAGGTGACAGCCAGGAAATGACCGAGCAGGCCCAGGTTTTTCTTTTTCAGCCCGTCGCGCAGGTAGTACATAGCGCCGCCGGACACCACGCCTTTTTTATTGATTTTCCGGTACTTTACCCCCAGGGTGCATTCGGTGAACTTTGATGACATCCCCAGCAGTCCGGCCAGGATCATCCAAAGGGTAGCACCCGGTCCGCCAATGGCCACCGCAATGGCCACGCCGGCGATGTTGCCCAGTCCTACGGTAGCCGACAATGCGGTGGTGAGTGCCTGGAAATGCGATACCTCTCCGCTGCTGCCCGGCTTGTCGTACTTGCCCCGGATCAGCCTGATGGCATGACCGAAAGCCCGCACATTGATGAACCGCATGAATATGGTAAAAAACAATCCCCCGAAAATCAGCCACACCACAATCAATTTGATGGGCGCCTGCACCACTTCACCGGATTCATCCACCACCGGATCGCCGTCATCACGCACCACCTGGTCGTAAATACCGGCGGCGGCAAAGGGATCCCAAAACAACACTTCCGCCAGGGCATCCACCACCGGGGTAAACATGCGGTTGATCCGCTGGCTGATGGTGGGCTCTTCAGCGTATATTCCCCTGGACAGGGTATCGGCTTTTTGCGCCTGAGCCTGCATGCCTGCAAAGAAAATGCAGGCCAAAAATGTAATTTTTAATATTTTGGCTGCGGAAGCATACATGATCAAAACTTCCGGTTGTTCATCAGGTTTTTCTTTTCGAGATCCATGGCGGCAAAGTATTTTTTGGTTTCAGCCATCACCACCGGCGCCAGCAGCAGAAGCGCGATCAGGTTGGGGATGGTCATAAAGGTGATCACCATATCCACGAAATGCCACACCAGGTCGAGGCCCCAGATCGAGCCCAGAAAAATAAAGGCTCCGTACACATATCCGTAGGGCTTGATGTATTTTTCGCCGAAAAGGTAATTCACCGCGCGGCTTCCGTAATACGACCAACTGATGATGGTTGAAAAGGCAAACAACATCAATCCGCCGGCAACGATATGCTGTCCGAGGCCGCTAATGCCGATGCGGTTCAGCCCGATTTCCATGGCACGGGTGGTCATGCGCACACCTTCCTTATCCAATTCCCATGCGCCGGTAAGGATGATCATAAGCGCGGTGAGGGTGCAGATGATCAGTGTATCCACGAGCGGCTCCAGCGAGGCTACCAATCCTTCGCGTGCCGGCCATTCGGTTTTGGCGGCAGCATGTGCGATGGGAGCGGCGCCCTGTCCGGCTTCGTTGGAAAACAAACCGCGCCGCACACCCATCAGCAGGGTCATCAGAAATGCAGAGCCAAAGAATCCACCCACGGCAGCTTTGCCGGTGAAAGCATCAGTAAATATGATTGAGAAAGCGTAGGGAATGCGATCGTATTCAATTCCGATGATTAGCAGGGCGCTCAGCACATATACCACCGCCATAAACGGCACCAGCCTGGAAGTGACCTCGGCAATGCGCTTGATCCCGCCCACGATCACCATCAGCGCCAGCAAAGTGATGATGACCCCGGAAACGAGCTTATCGATCTTATAGGTGCCCAGCAATGCCTCGGACATGGAGTTCGACTGCGCCATATTGCCCGTGCCCAGCGAACACAGCACGGCCGCAATAGCAAAGATCACCGCGAGCACCTTGGCAAATTTACCCAACTTGTGTTTCAGCCCGTGTTCCATATAATACATGGGGCCGCCCGATACAGTGCCGTCGGAGTTGAAGCGGCGGTATTTGTGCGACAGTGTACATTCGGTATATTTCAGGATCATGCCCAGAAAGCCGGTGACCCACATCCAGAAGATTGCGCCCGGTCCTCCCCAGCCGATGGCCAGCGCCACGCCCACAATGTTTCCCGTTCCGACGGTGGCCGAAAGTGCCGTGGTGAGCGCCTTGAAATGGTTTACATCGCCTACAGCCCCCGCTTTATCGTACTTGCCTGCCACAATGCGAATGGAGTGCCCCAGTTGGGTGACATTCAGGAAACGAAGTTTGATGATAAAGTACAATCCCGTGGGGATCAGCATCAGCAGCACGGCAAAACCGCCCACATATTCGTTGTAAGCCACAATGGCCGAATCGATCATCTGTAAAATTCCGTTCATAGTCTTTTGGTTGGTAAATAATGCATTACGAATGGTGATGTTGGTATGGCAGCATGAGCAAAAACAACAGCAGCCCCGCATGCGGCTACCGGATTTTTTCTCAGACATTTATGAATGCTGCCGTTTTCCATCAAATGGATTTTCAGAAGAAAAGCAAAAATGGGAAAACTTTTTTTACCGGCAAAGGACAGGGCGTAGATTAGAACAGGTCTAAGAGGGGTGTCAGGATAAAAGGGGAGAAGGTGTGGAAAGAAAAAAGGGAAAAACGGGAAAAGGGAAAAACGGGGAAACGGGGGG
>JBKHBQ010000249.1:0-5971 GCA_046542305.1 Bacteroidales bacterium | reverse complement strand
AGCATTACCAATGAAGACCTGGAGGTAGATTTTGCCATGGAAATAGATACTGCCAACCCAAATTATGTAATGCTCACCAACACTTCCGTCGGTGTTTTTGAATCATTTGAATGGAGATACCTCGACCTGGTGGTTGTGGATGAAATGGAGCATACGGCCTATTTCCCGCTTGCCGGCGAATATAATATCGAACTTGTGGTGACTCAGAATAACACCGATTATTCTCTTATCAAGCCCGTGATCATCACCCAGGACGACCCGGACTATGATCCTACCCTTGTTTGGGCGGAAGAATTCAATTACACGGGACTTCCCGACGATACCTACTGGAACATCGAAACCGGTGGTACCGGCTGGGGAAATAACGAACTCCAGTATTACACCGATAGCGAAAGCAACCTTTATGTCGACAACGGCATGTTGACCATTACGGCAAAAGAAGAACAGGTTGGCGGAAGGGATTACACTTCCGCTCGGATCACCACGCAGGGCAAATTCGATGTGAAATACGGAAGGATTGAAGCAAGAATAAAACTCCCTTACGGGCAGGGTCTGTGGCCGGCATTCTGGATGCTTGGCGCAAACATCAGTACGGTTGGATGGCCGGCCTGCGGAGAAATCGACATCATGGAAATGGTAGGCGGAACCAATGGCGATAATACCTGCTATGCAACCATCCACTGGGACGATAACGGAAACCATGCACAGTATGGTGAAAGTTATACCCTTCCATCCGGCATATTTGCCGATGATTATCATGTTTTTGCCGTGGAATGGGATGCTCAGGAAATACGTGGATATATGGACGATGTACAATACTATACCGTCGACATCACATCGCTCAGCGAGTTTCACAACAATTTCTTTATCATTCTCAATGTGGCTGTAGGCGGAAACTGGCCCGGCCCTCCCGACGAAACAACGGAATTCGATCAGGTGATGGAAGTGGATTATGTGCGTGTGTATGATCTGGAACAGCGATAGAACCAGTAAACCCACTGTACAATATCCAGCCTTTGGTATCAACCGGATTTAATGCAATAACAATGACCAAACAACAGCGATATACCGTAAAGATCAGCCTCATTGTGGCTCTTGGTGGCTTCCTGATGGGCTTTGATGCCTCAGTGATCTCGGGGGTAGTGAAATTTATCGAACCTGAATTCAACCTCAGCAAACTGGAGTTGGGGTGGGCTGTAAGTTCGCTCACCCTCACCTCTACCCTTGCCATGATGCTGGCTGGTCCGGTGAGTACAAAAATCGGCAGGCGCCCGGTACTGAAAATTGCGGCAATACTTTATGCCATATCAGCCATCGGCTCCGCACTGGCGCCCGATTTTGTGACCCTTATAATAGCAAGGATGATTGGTGGTTTCGGGGTAGGCGCATCGCTGATCACCGCCCCGATGTACATTGCCGAGATCTCACCTCCACGGCTTCGCGGCCGCATGGTTTCTTTTAACCAGTTAAATATCGTTATCGGGATATCCGTGGCGTTCTTCACCAATTATCTGATCCTGCAATGGAGCCAATCGGAAAGCACCTGGGTGAGTACGTTGGGGATAAACATCTATGAATGGAGATGGATGCTTGGGCTGGAAACCCTTCCGGCCATCCTGTATTTCGCATTCCTTTTCGCGGTACCCCGCAGTCCGCGCTGGTTGATTATGAAGTCGAGAGAAGCGGAAGCATTAAGCATTTTAACCAGGGTTTCGTCCGGGGAACAGGCAAAAAAGGATATTCAAGCTGTACAGGCATCCCTGTCAAAGGAAGTAAACAAAAAGCAGGTTCCGTTTAAGGAACTTTTTAAACCCGCCCTGCGGCTGGTGCTTACAATCGGTATTGTGGTGGCTGTGCTGCAGCAGATCACCGGCATCAATTCGGTATTCTTTTATGCGCCCATGATCTTTGAGCAATCGGGCATCGGCACGGATGCCTCCTTTTCACAGGCTATCCTGGTAGGGCTTACCAACCTGGTTTTTACCATTGTTGCCATTATGTTCATCGACCGGTTTGGCAGGCGCATATTGCTGATTTTCGGACTGTCAGGCATTGCCGTAAGTATGTTTTTGCTTTCATGGGGATTTAGCACAGCAACCTATCAACTGACGCAGGAATCTGTAGCGCAACTTCCTGCCCATGTCGACAGAAGCAAAACCACGGCCATGGTCGGCAATATTTATTACAGCGACATCGAATTCAAACGGGCCATCGAACAAAGCTACGGTGAAAATGAAGCCAAAAAAGTGGAATCCGACCTGATCACCGCCGGTATCAACATGAACGCGCTGCTTATCCTGATCGGCATCATTGGTTTTGTGGCTTCATTTGCCGTCTCTATCGGTCCGGTAATGTGGGTGTTGTTTTCCGAAATTTTCCCCAACTGGATACGGGGACTGGCCATATCATTTACCGGCTTCATCAATTCGGGCGTAAGCTTTCTGGTGCAACTGGTATTCCCCTGGGAACTGGCAACAATCGGCAGTTCGATGACATTTTTGATTTACGGGTTTTTCGCTGCCGCAGGATTAGTATTTATCATCATCATCCTGCCCGAAACAAAAAACAAATCACTCGAAGAACTTGAGGGCATCCTCGTTAAGCACTCAGATTCAGACCAAAAACACAACTCAACCAACAGTCACAAATTAACATAACAACAATGAAAAACCATCTGTATATTTTCCTTTTTATTTTACTCATGGCTTCGTTGGCCGGCTGCAGCGCTGACTCAGGCCACCGCAGCAAAGGACCATCCAAGGTGGAACTGAAGAAAGAAACAACCGGATGGCAACTTTACGCCAATGGCGAACCGTTTTTCATCAAGGGTGCAGGTCTGGAATGTGGAAACATCGAAGCGCTGGCTGATCATGGTGGCAATGCCATGCGCACCTGGCGAACCGATACCCGGTGCCGTACCGGCGAAGAGATCCTCAACGAAGCGCACCAGAATAACGTGATGGTTTGCATGGGCCTCGAAATTGCACGTGAACGCCACGGATTTGATTACGACGATTCTGCTGCCGTTCAAAAGCAGTACGAATATGCCAAACGTGAAGTGCTTAAATATAAAGATCATCCTGCCCTGTTGGCGTGGGGCATCGGCAACGAACTCAATCTGAGGGCAACAAATCCCCGGGTATGGGATGCTGTGAACGACATCGCCCGGATGATCAACGAGGTTGACCCTAATCATCCCACGACTACCATGCTTGCCGGAGCAGGTTTGAATGATATCAGAACCGTTACCGAACGTTGTCCTGATCTGGATTTTCTGAGTTTTCAGCTTTACGGCGACATTGTCAACCTGCCGGAATACATCAGCAACAGTGGCTATGAAGGCGCGTTTGTTGTTTCAGAATGGGGTGCCACAGGTCACTGGGAAGTAGCCAAAACTCCCTGGGGCAGACCTATCGAGCAAAACAGCCATGAAAAAGCCATGGCCTACCAGGAACGGTATCAGAATGTAATTGCCGGCCAGCCTGAGCAATGCATAGGCTCGTTTGTATTCCTTTGGGGCCAGAAACAGGAAAGAACTCCTACCTGGTACGGCATGTTCCTGGAAAGCGGCCATGAAACAGAAGCGGTGGATGTAATGCAATACGTATGGACCGGGGAGTGGCCCGAAAACCGCGCACCTGTCATTTCCGGTTTTCAGCTCAATGGAAAAACAGCCCATGATGCGGTATATCTGAAAGCAGAACAGGAATATCAGGCCGTGACGGAAATTACAGATCATGAAAATGACCCGCTCACTTACCAGTGGGAGATTATTCCGGAGGTACCGGAAGACAGACAAAGTGACGGAGGTGATTATGAGCCCCGACAACCATCGGTGCTGAAAGCGGAGAGCGACAGCGGAGGGTTCACTTTCAAGGCGCCGGAAGCAAGCGGAGCCTACCGGTTGTTCGTTTACGCTTACGACAACCACAATAATGCTGCAACAGCAAATATTCCATTTTATATCAGATAGTTACACATTTAAAAGTTAATTCATTATGAAAAAGTTCTATTTTTTACTTACGATGGTGTTTTTTGCATTCGCAACAAACGCACAATACATTTACACGGATTTCGACGCTAACCAGAACGAAACCTTCACTGGCTGGCCAAATGCACCGCAAGTGGTGGCCAATCCGGACGCCTCAGGCTTAAATACCAGCGCCATGGTTGGCGAATGGGTGCGCTCCCAAGAGCAGTGGGCGCACATGTACTGCGAACTCGATGGAATGATCGACTTTTCAACGGGTGAAACTTTTTACCTTAAAGTGTGGTCGCCCATCGCATGTGATGTCCTTTTCAAACTTGAGGATAAAAACAACACCGGCACATTTATTGAAAACATGCAGTCGATCAGCACTCCAAACCAATGGGTACAACTGTCGTTCGACTTTACCGGCGCTGCATCACAAACCTACAACAAGATCGTAATCTTCATGGATTTCGGTACAAACAACGACAACACGTTTTATTTCGACGATTTGGAAGGACCGGAATATGAAGGCGGGGTGAATCCCGGCGATCCGGTAACCCTGCCGGTGACCTTCGATGATGAAAACGTGAATTACAACCTGGTGGATTTCGGAGGCACCGTTTCGGAGATCATCGAAGATCCGACAAACAGCGAAAATATGGTAGCCAAAACCATCAAAACGGATGCTGCTGAGACGTGGGCAGGAACCACGATAGGAGGTACAGCAGGTTTTGCCGAACCGATCCCATTCGAACCGGGTTACACCATGATGACGGTAAGGGTATGGTCGCCGGATGCAAACATTCCAGTTCGGGTAAAAACGGAAGACCCCAATGATCCGACTATCAGCGTTGAAACCGAAACCATGACCACCATTGCAGAAGACTGGGAGGTGATAACTTTCGATTTCAGCAATGAAGCTTCAGGAACAACGCCGATCAACTTCGATAACACCTATCAGAAATTATCCATCTTTTTTAATTTCGGAACTTCAGGCGCCATGGCGGGCGAAAAAACCTACTACTGGGATGATGTTGAATTTGAAGGAGGAACAGGCCCCAAGCCGCTAATGGAAGCCGATGTTCAGGATAATTTCGAAAACGACGGCTACAGCACCATTGATACCTGGATATTCCAGGATCCCGATTTGGTGGACATTACAATCGCGGAAGATCCGACCAATGCCTCCAATCATGTGCTGGATTACAATCGTTCAGGATCATTCGAATGGACAAACGCCCAGTTTATCCTCGACTTCAGAATGGATCTGAGCGACAGAAATAAATTCGAGACCAAAGCCTATTTCCCTTCATCCAACGATTACTCGGGTGATCTTACACCCACGCTGGCACTGAAACTGCAGAACAGCCTGCTTGGCGGAAACGCGTGGCAAACGCAGACAGAGATAAAACTGTCCGTAGAAACTTTCGACGAATGGGTTACCCTGCAGTTCGATTTCAGCGCAGTTTCCGACAGTGTAAATTACGACCAGGTGGTGGTTCAGTTCGGCGGCGAGGGTCATTTTGTTCCCGGACAATTTTACCTCGACGACCTGAGGTTGCTCGATCAGGTATCGATCAGGGAGAACAACCGCTTTGACCTCAGCATCTATCCGAATCCGGCTACAGATATCATCAATATCTCCAATCATTCCGAACTCACCCTGTTCGAAATGTATAACATGAACGGCGCACGGGTGATACAAATCCGTGAAGATGTGCCACAGCACATACGGGTTGGCGACCTGCCCATGGGAGTTTATACCGTTAAGGCACAGGACCAAAACAGTGGATTTTATACTACAAAGGTGGTAATAAAGTAAAACCTGCCCTATCAGGTTCGGCAGATAAAAACTGCCGGACCTGTTTTTTTCTTCTGCGGTTCTTTTTAATCAAAGGCCATTCAGAATACATTCATCATTTACTACTATGACGTTATGAAAAGGATTATACGCTACATGATAATCCTGGCAGCAATCAATACCTTTGCCCGGAAATT
>JBKHBQ010000248.1:0-5989 GCA_046542305.1 Bacteroidales bacterium | reverse complement strand
TCGTTGCCCGCCGGGGCCGTACATGTAAATACCTTCCGCCCGCTCAATCTCAATGCCCAGCGGTACCTGTGAGGGCAGGGCAACATGCTGAAAGAAAAGCTGACGCTGGCTTATCATGGTGGTTTGGTGTTTTACAAATCCTTAAGTCGGTTTATGTCGCGGCGTTCTTTTTTGGTGGGCCTGCCCAGGCCGCGATCGCGTTTTTCCCAGTTCAGTTCGTTGTACTTTTTCAACCTGTTGTATTCTTCTTCCGAAGTGAGATCTTCGGCGTATTCGGGTACCAGCTTGGCACCTACACGATTGCTCAGAATCTGCAACACCTTGAGCGTTCGTGTGAAATGCTGGCTTATCTTTATTTTTACTTCATCTCCATGCCTGACTTCGCGCGAGGGTTTCACTTCCTGGCCATCTATTTCCACCTTGCCCGAGCGGCAGGCTTCGGATGCCTGGCTGCGTGTTTTAAAAACCCGGACAGCCCATAGCCATTTGTCTATCCTTACGTTTTCGTCCATAGGACTATTTTTTTCTGAAGTAGATTTGTATTGGCATTCCTGTAAAATTAAACCGCGATCGCAACTGGTTTTCAACAAAGCGCATGTAAGGTTCCCGGACATACTGCGGCAGGTTGCAGTAGAAAGCAAATGCCGGAAAAGGAGTGGGCAATTGCGTGATATATTTAACCTTGATGTGCTTACCCTTTACCACAGGCGGCGGTGTTTGTTCGATTACAGGAAGCAGAATATCATTGAGCTTTGACGTGGAAATGCGACGGGTTTTGCTTTGAAAAGCTTCGGTAGCGGTTTCAAGCACCTTTAAAATGCGTTGTTTTGTGAGGACCGATGTAAAAACGATCTGGTAATCAGTGAATGGTGCGGTTTTCTTTTTGATGTCCTGTTCAAATTCCAGGTGCGTGTTGGCCGTTTTCTCGATCAGGTCCCATTTGTTGACCACCATCACCAGCGATTTCCTGTTCTTTTCAATCAGGTGAAGGATGTTCATATCCTGGCTTTCGAACCCTTGTGTGGCATCGATCATCAGGATGCAAACGTCGCTGTACTCGATGGCCCTGACAGAGCGCATCACCGAATAAAATTCGATATCTTCATACACCTTTGATTTCTTACGCAGCCCCGCCGTGTCGACCAGTTCGAAATCGAAGCCAAAACTGTTGTAGCGGGTGTTGATCGAATCGCGGGTAGTACCGGGAATATCGGTTACAATATTGCGATCCTTGCCGATAAGTGCGTTAATCAGCGAAGATTTGCCCACGTTAGGCCTTCCGACCACTGCAAATTTTGGCAGTTCGGATTCTTCTTCCTTAACATCCTTTTGAAAATGTTTGCAAATTTCGTCGAGCATGTCGCCGGTCCCGCTGCCATTAATGGCCGAGATGGAGAAAATCTTTTCAAGGCCCAGCTCGTAAAATTCCATGGCATCGTTTACCTGGCGCGAACTGTCTACTTTGTTTGCAGCTACCACCACAGGCTTCTTTGATCGCCGCAGGATATCGGCCACGTCCTTGTCGAGTGCCGACACCCCGTCACGGGCATCCACCACGAACAGGATCACATCGGCTTCGCCAATGGCCAGGTCCACCTGCTTGCGGATTTCCTCTTCGAAAATATCTTCGGAACCCACCACATAGCCGCCGGTATCGATAATCGAAAAGCCGATCCCGTTCCAGTCGCTTTTGCCGTAGTGCCGGTCGCGGGTTACTCCGCTGGTCTCTTCCACGATCGCCTGCCGTTGTCCGGCCAGCCGGTTAAACAGGGTCGATTTGCCCACATTAGGCCTTCCTACAATTGCCAGTATATTTGTCATTATTTTTTGATGTTGTCAGGTTAGGGTAAGATTACAAAATTACATCTGATAGCCAAAACGATTGAGCGACTGCTCATTATTGCGCCAGTCTTTGTCGACCTTCACGCTTAGCTCCAGAAACACTTTCTGCCCAATAAAATCCTCAATGTCTTTACGTGCCTGTGTTCCCAGCTCTTTGATGGCCTTGCCATCCTTACCGATGATGATGATTTTCTGGCTTTCGCGGGCCACGTAAATAAATGCCGAAATGCGGGTGATCTTCTCCTCTTCCTTAAACTGGTCAACAACCACCTCAACGGAGTAAGGCACTTCCTTGCGGTAAAGCAGCAGGATTTTCTCGCGGATAATTTCCGAAACAAAGAAACGCATATTGCGGTCGGTAAGTTCATCCTTGGGGTAGAAGGCCGGGTGTTCCGGAAGGTGTCCGATAATTTTTTCGAGCAGTCCGCCGGTATTGAAGTTGTAAAGTGCCGACACAGGAATGACCTCGGCGCCGGGAATCATTGCCTGCCACATATCAACGGCTGCCTGCGCGGTGGCCTGGTCGCCCTTGTCGATTTTGTTGATCAGGATCAAAACAGGCTGGGCCTGTGTGTTTAAAAGGGTTTTGATTTTTTCGGCAGGTTCTTTCTCGCCAATTTCAATCATGTAAATAATTACATCGGCATCGGTGATGGCCTGATCTACCTCTGCCATCATTGTTTCGTGGAGTTTATAGTGAGGATCGAGGATGCCGGGCGTGTCAGAAAACACCACCTGGAAGTCTTCGCCGCTTACAATTCCTTTTATCCGGTGCCTTGTTGTCTGTGCTTTATTGGTGATCACAGAAAGCTTTTCACCCACCAGAGCGTTCATCAGTGTTGACTTTCCGACATTGGGCTTACCAAGAATACTTACAAATCCGGCCTTGTGTGACATAATTTTTTTTAAAAAATTTGGTTTTGCAAAGAAACAAATTATATCTTTGCACTCCGTTTCTGAAACGGATAAACATCACAAAATAGTGCGGGGTGGAGCAGAGGTAGCTCGTTGGGCTCATAACCCAAAGGTCGGAGGTTCGAATCCTTCCCCCGCTACAGAATCAGAGGCCTGGCAGCAATGCCGGGCTTTTTTTTGTGATGTGCCGATATTTTTCCATAGCCGAATGGAAATCATAAGCTCCATGTGGCGAGAGTTTTGTTTTTTTGCAGCGCAATGAAGAACACACGCAAAAGATCACGCCTGCTAAAGCCATTGGCTTTTTTGATCATTCTTTTTGGTCTGATGGGGTTTGTGATGTTTTCCAATCAAATGCTGAGAATTCTTTTCCATCAGAAGATCTGGGCCCACAGGGCTAACAGCACAGATAAACTCGGGATGGCCAGGCAAAAGTTTCCGGGTGTGGAACTGGACGTGGTTTTCATGGAAGGCCAAGGGCATTTTGATGTACACCATCCTCCTGAACCGCCTTCGGGATTAACACTGGCACAATATTTTACCGCCGCCGGCGAATTCCCCCTTCAATTCTGGCTGGATTTTAAGAACCTTAACAGCCGGAACCGTGATGCCGCAGTGCAGCATTTGAAAGATCTTGCCAGGCAATTCAACATCGAAAAGAAACGTATCATCGTGGAAGCCGATCATCCCGGGCATCTGCGGGCATTCAGCACCGAAGGCTTTCTTACCTCCTGGTACCTGCCGCAGGGTTTGTCGTTACTTAAGCAGAACGAACTAGAACCAGTAGCCGGGCAGATTGGCAATAGCCTTGAAAATTTTCCCGTAGATTTTATTTCGACGGAGTTTAAAGATTATCCGGTTTTGAACCAATATTTTCCGAATCAAAAAAAGTTGTTCTGGTTTACGGTGTACGGATCAGTGAATAAAATAAGGGCAAGGCTACTTTTGTATGAAATTCTCACGGATGAAAATACTGAGGTGCTGCTCATGCCGTTTTAAGGCGCAATGGGTGTCATGACAAAGAGCAGAGAAATACGCAGGTTTCCGGGAGAAGTATTCCCTCCGGCATTACTTCTGCTGGTATTCACCCCGTTTTTGGTCGGTCTGATCATAAATCACGAACTCGTAAACAGCCGCGAGATTATCATAAACCTGATCTGGTTGCAGCTTTTTACCATTCCGGCCGCCCTCCTTAAAAGCAGGGGATTCTTTCGGTTTGCCACCATTCTTTTCTTTGTATTAGGAATCATCGAAATCAGTCACTGGCTCATCAGCGGCGGTCCGCTGACCGTAACGAGCATCCTGGTAATTTCCAATTCCAACATGCAGGAGGCCGTTGAATTCCTGAACCTGAAAGCTTCATTCGGCCTGCTGATTCTCATTCCCTATATTTTCCTGACGGTTTATGTTTTCAGGCATCCGCCGCATTATCGTCATTTCAGGCTGAAACCATATCTGTCGGTTTTATTGCTGTTGATTTCCCTGGTTTTTATTTTTGAAAATGCCCTTAACGGCAGATTGGTGCGCAAGGGCGTACCGCAAATGGGTAAGGTTGTTTTTTCATTTGCCGGTCAGTTGGATCTGTACCGGGAGCTAAAAAAGGACATAAAACCCGAAAAAGTGGATGCAGAAACGGAGATCGGCGCTGCCGGACAAACCTTTGTGCTGATCCTGGGGGAATCGGCAAGCCGCAGGCATATGTCGCTGTACGGTTATCACCGGCAAACCAACCCAAGGCTGGAAAGCCGTGACGATATTATCATATTCGATAATGTGGTAGCGCCTTATTCCAACACCATCCAGTCGGTGTTGTCGATCATGTCCGAATCGAACCTTGAAAACTATAAAACCGTTGATGAAAGTATCGATCTTATGGATGTGTTCCATTCGGCGGGATTCGAAACCTGGTGGATCTCAAACCAGCCGCCGATGGGCATATGGGAAAACCTTGTTTCGGTTTTTGCCAGCCAGGCAGATCATTTGATTTTCGTGAACACCACCACCAATACTTCCATGGAAGCCACCCTCACCACTTCCTGGGATTCGAAAGTATTCGAACCTTTTGCTGAAGCACTTGAAAGCCCGGCCATGAATAAGTTTATCGTGCTGCATTTAATGGGAAGTCACTCGGCCTATTACAAAAGATATCCATCACAATTTGAAAGATTCAGCGGAAAAGGAAAGGTGGAACGAACCCGCGCAGAATATGATAATTCCAGATTATACAGCGATTTTATTGTGGATAGTTTATTGACCATGCTCGCAGGTCATGCAGAGGTAGCAGGAGGCCGGCTGGCTACGGCAGTTTACCTGTCTGATCACGGCGAAAACGTTTACGATGAACTCGACAGGGCCGGTCATGATTATTCAGGCGACATGCCCGCATCGAATGTTGAAATTCCTTTTGTGCTATGGCTTTCCGGTGCATACCATGACAGATATCCTGAAAAGGTGTTGGTTATGAAGCAGCATACTCATAAACCCTTTGTGGCTGATGATCTTTTCCATGCAGTGATCGATCTGAACAGAATTAATACGGGTTATTTTCTTAAGCAGCGAAGCATCTTCCATGACAATTTCAATGCTAACCGCAAAAGAATCCTCGAGGATGGAAAGGATTATGATTTGAAGCCGGGCGCATCAATCCCCAGGTAACGCAGCAGTGCAGCTTTGCGTTAATAGAAAATTCCTGCAAAAGCAAAGGCCTTCCCCAAGCAGAGAAAGCCTTTGTCGATTAACACCTGATCTGTTCAAAGTAGTGATTCAAGTTGTCATAAGTCGGCGTAATTAAAATCGAAATTTCTGTATTCGTTTCTGTTGAGCACCACGTTATCGTATAAATCCCAGGTTTCGAATACATGTTCGGCCAGTTCGTCCCGACTCATGTATCCGTCGAAATCATAATCATATGCCTTAAAATAGCCGGTGTAGTACAGTGCACCGGAAAATTCAGAGGATACCGCGAAAGCAGCCGTGAGCAGGAAAACGATCCTTTTCAATCTTCCTGAAGATTCCGGTGATAACATGGTTTTTCTGCTTTTCATATCGTATACAGTTCATTTTCCGCTACTTCACCCATAATATCATGCCAAAGCAAAATTTGCCCGCCCTGCCATCCTGCAAAACCTAAAATATTCATAATGAGGAAAAAAAACTACATTTCTGTGGGAATTTCGTCTACATATAATTACCTGCAGCCGGCGGGAACTGATGATGTCTAATCAAATCATCT
>JBKHBQ010000247.1:0-6010 GCA_046542305.1 Bacteroidales bacterium | reverse complement strand
TCGGAAGGAAGCGGAATCTGGCTTTCGACGGACAACGGCGAAAGCTGGACCAACAAATCCAACGGCCTCCAGGGATGGTGGGCATACACTTTTGCCCCCGCCAACCATGAAGACTGGTCGGTGGGACGAATGATGGTTTCCACCAACAACGGCGTGTTCTATTCAGACGATTATGGCGACAACTGGCAGGTGCTCGACCAATCGACCACCTACTACACCGGTGCCATGATCCACTGGTCCGATCCCGACATCATGTGGGTGGCAGGCGCTACGGGCCCTGTGCAATATACCACCGACGGCGGTGACAACTGGATCGCATCGGCAGGGTTGCCTTTCGCTTTCTATCCGCGTTTTGGCCTCTGCGAAAACGAATCGGGCGACCCGAGGGTGATGATCATCTACGAACAGCTTGGCACCAATTCATATTATTCGGATGACCTCGGCGCCAACTACAGCGAATGCACCGGTCTTGCGGGAACCACCTATTTCACCGACCTTTCGGTAAGACTTGACGATGGAAATCTTGGTCAGAAAGTATACATGTCAACCGATCAGGGTATTTTCAAATCTGATAACGGTATTGATTACACCATTTGTCCACAGCTTAACGGAATGGCATGGAGCGTACTCGGATCACAGGGTACCGATGTATACGCAGGCGCCAGCAACGGCGTTTTCCACAGCGCCGATGAAGGCGAAAACTGGGAAGCATTCAACACTGGAATCGATTATATCGCCATCTGGGATCTGAAATATGGAAGCAGCACAGATGTAATCTACGCCGGTACCCGCGGATACAGCGTTTACAAATATGGCGAGGATGCCCCTCCGAGTTACGGACTGCCTTTTAGCGAAGACTTCACCGGACAACAACAGCCGGCAAACTGGCAAAATGTTGACAATGCCGGCGGCGACCTGGTTTGGCAATTCAACAATCCCGGCAGTCGCGACATTACCGGCGCCGGATTCGACAGCGATTTTGCCATCCTCGACAGCGATAACTACGGCAGCGGAGCAGCTCAGGATGCAGACCTCATCACTCCTCCCATCGACTGCAGCTCGGCTTCAAGCGTAATGCTTGCCTTCGATCAATCCTTCCGCGAATACAGCGGTTCAGTGGGTACATTATCGGTAAGTAACAATGGCACCGACTGGACCGTGGTTTATACCGTGGAAGAAAGCACCGGCTATCCCAACCCCGCTGTCAGCGTGGAATTCGATATTTCTGAAGTAGCCGCCGGACAACCGCAGGTTTGGGTAAAATGGAATTTTGTGGGCGACTGGGCTTACTGGTGGGCCATCGACAATGTGCAAATCTTCGAAGGTACTCCTGTTTATACATTGCCCTTTGCCGAAGATTTTACCGGACAGGAACTTCCTGAAGACTGGCAGAATATCGACAACATTGGCGATACACTATATTGGATGTTCAACAACCCGGGAGGACGTGACATCACCGGCGCCGGGTTCGACGCTGATTTTGCCATCCTCGACTCGGATGAATATGGTAACGGCGCTGCTCAGGACGCCGACCTGATTTCGCCTGCCATCGATTGCAGCGGAATCGAAAACGTTACACTCAGCTTCGACCAGTCATTCCGCGAATACAGCGGATCAGTGGGAACCTTGTCAGTAAGTAATAATGGCACCGACTGGACAGTGATTTATACTGTGGAAGAAAGCACAGGATATCCCGATCCGGCCGTAACCATGCAGTTCGACATCACGGATGTTGCCGCAGGACAGCCTACGGTCTGGATTAAGTGGAACTACGTGGGCGACTGGGCTTACTGGTGGGCCATCGACAATGTAAGCGTAACCGAAGGCCCGCTGACTTACAGCCTGCCGTTTACTGAAGACTTCACCGGACAGCAGCTTCCCGAAGACTGGCAGAATATCGACAATCTGGGTGATACCCTATATTGGATGTTCAACAATCCGGGAGGCCGCGACATCACCGGCGCAGGTTTCGACACCGATTTTGCCATCCTCGACTCTGATGAGTACGGAAGCGGCACAGTACAGGACGCCGACCTGATTTCCCCACCCATCAATTGCAGCGGCGTGGAATACGTGAACCTGACCTTCGACCAGTCCTTCCGCGAATACAGCGAATCGTTGGGAACGGTTTTAATCAGCACCAACGAAACCGACTGGACCGTGATCTATACGGTTGAAGAAAGTTCAGGATATCCCAACCCCGCAATCACCGTGGAACTGGATATTTCGCAGTATGTAGCCGGAGAACCCACTGTATGGATCAAATGGAACTATGTAGGTGATTATGCCTACTGGTGGGCCATCGACAATGTGAGCGTTACCGAAGGCAGCGCCCCAACACTCGATCCGCCGGCCAACCTTGAGGCTTCCGTGGAACTCAATACGGTTACCCTCACCTGGGATGCCCCGGGCACTGAAGCCCTGGAAGGCTACAACGTTTACCGCGACAATACACTGCTTACCCTGTCGCCCATCACCGAAACCACATACGTTGACGAATTTGTGGTGGCAGGTACGCATCTTTACAGGGTGACTGCGGTTTATACCGAAGGCGAATCAACACCCGCCGGTCCGGTTCAGGTTATTATCGAAGGCAATGTGGGCAAGATCCACGGCTTTGTCCGCGATGCCGTAACCATGCTTACACTCGATGAGGCCACCGTTACCGCCGCTGACGTTGACAATGGCGCCGTTACCTATATGACACCGTTCGGAGCATACTATTCGATGCTGCTTCCCGCTGGCACCTTCACACTTACCTGCACCGCCGAAGGCTACGAACCGGCCACGGCAGAAAACCTGCTGGTGATGGAAGGCGTAAACAAAAGCTACACCTTCTACCTGCAGCCGCTCACCGAAACCCTCACCGGTATCGGCGAAGATAATGGCACGGCATACGGTTTCTATCCCAACCCGGCCAGCGACCAGTTGACCGTTACCGGAACAGACATCCGCGAAGTGGCCATCTTCAACCAGTCAGGTCAGTTGATGATGACCGTTAAAGATATCCGTGGCAAGCAGACACTCAACATCGAGAGCCTGCCCGCAGGCATCTATTTCGTAAAAATGACTACCGCCGATTCCGTTTCGATGGATAAGCTGATCATCCGCTAAAGTAAACTCACCGGGATTTGCCCCCGGAATTTCAGGAAACCGCCCCGGAGAATCGGGGCGGTTTTTTTTCATCAGAGTCTTTATACTTCGGATCAAACATGAATTGATGGGATTTTATCGGGATGTTCGGAACTCCTGAATCCGCCGATCGGGTGGAGATGATTTAGAGATAGGTTCGTAAATGATGCGGATGATGTAATTGATCCGTGGTTTAAAAATGCAATTTTTTACTAATTCTAAATTCATAAACTGGTAGTGATAGCTTTCCCATTTCAAATGAAAACTTTTTATATTTGTGCCGCGCTAATTGGCATAAAAACATCGACAAGAAATTCATTTATGCAAACTAAAAAAAACTAAAAGTTATGACATCTTTACGCTTACACATTCAAAGTTTAACCGGAACAGTTCTTTTTCTGGTCATGTCGATTGCCTGTTTACCCGCCCAGGGACAGGAATGGGAAAAAGTGGTAACCTTTACTCCATCCCAGACACTTCACAGCATTAAGTTTGCCAGCGACAATGTTGGTTACACCGTTTCCACACTTTACAACGGCTCCACCTACAACATTCACAAAACGGAAGATGGCGGAGAGACCTGGATTGATCAAAGCTCGGGCTATACGTCCACGCGTTTCAAGGATATGCATGTGTTCTCGGAAGATACGGTAATGATGTGCGGAAATTTCGGGCTGGTGATCCGCACCTTCGACGGTGGCGAAACGTGGACTTCAGATACGGTGCCTGAAAATGGTGAACATCTTTCAGGAATCAGCTTCGTGGGCGAAACCGGCTACATATCAGGCAACAGCGGAGTAATTTATAAAACCACTGATCTTGGTGAAACCTGGGTTCAGGTAACTCCGCCGGCCAGTATTGCCATCGATAGAATTTATTTTCTTACAGAGAATTACGGCTTCATTTACGGTTTGAATTTTATTTATTACACCGAAGATGGCGGCGAAACCTGGACGGAGCCGCAAAGTTTTCCCGGTGCTACCACCAACTGGTGGCTGCGCGAGATGGTTTTCACAAGCGAAACCACAGGGTACGTATGCGGCGATATCGGTCAGGTTTATAAAACTACCGACGGCGGAAAGAACTGGATTTTCCTGGATAATACCGGCACAACCGTGTCGCTGAAATCCATGGCCGCGCTCAGCGAAAACCGCCTTTATGCATGCGGCTACGATGGTACGGTGATCCGCTCTTCAGATGGCGGCATCCAGTGGGAACCCATGACAGCAGCATCCTCCGTACATTTCAATAGCATAGATTTTACACCCGGCGGAACAGGGTTTATTTGTACCCATACCGGCGAGGTACTGCGGTATTTGGATCCTTATCTGGCGGTTGAAGAAATCGGGATCGAGAACGAAATCACCGTTTATCCGAATCCTGCCGTTGATCAGGTCAATTTTTCTAACCATGGAAATGAAGCAATCAGCCGGCTCTACCCGGAAGTGAAGCTTTACAATGCCGAAGGTGCTTTCCTGGGATTGTTTCCAACGGATAAACCGCTAAACGTGTCGGAACTGAGCAAGGGAATGTATATCCTGAAGTTTACCGAAAAAAATGGGAAAACAGAAAGTAAAATGTTTTTGAAGCGGTAGCCCTGCGCTCCGACTAATTAAAGAGCTTGACATCGGGAATATATCTAAAATCCTTTCGATTTAAGGTGTACAGGGGCAAATTATATCTCAGACAGGTTGATGCAATTAAAGCATCAGGAATACCTAAATTATGACTGAGGTTAAATCTTCTCATTAATTCGATGAAGATACGGCTAATTTGCTTATCCAAATGAATCACAGAAAGCTTTTCTATATCTTTTATAATGATGTTAAGTTCCTCGCTGTTAAAAGCGCCGGCAATCAATTCAGCCGCAGTAACAGAACTTATCACCAGTTTCTCAGAGCCTATTCTTTTAAGTTGATCTATTACAGTGCTATTATCTTTGTAAAACTCGATGATGATGTTCGTATCGCAAAGAACTAACCCCTTTTCCATGCTTTATTTCTGATTATTTCCTGACTAATATTGCGATCACGCCATAATCCGGCAGAATTGAAAAAATCGTGGGAGGAATTCACCATCTCTTTTTCGCTTTCAGCTATTTCAATAAATTCAAGCTTTTCCAGCAGACTAAGGAGGAATTGAAGTCCTCTTTTGTCATTTACCCTTAGTATAACTGTTTCTGAAAAATTTTTATCATTCTCCGGTAGTTGATCAGAGTTTCTGTTTACATAGTTAATCCCATGTTCTGATAAGCCGTCATTACTCTTTTTATCAACAGAATAGTTTTTACCTTCTGAAAATGTTGAGGGTGACTTTGAATGCGTTATCATGTAATCCACAATATCATCAACCAATCGTTTTCCATCAGCATCCAGATTATTAAATTTTTCAAATAAATCATTCATAAACACTGCTTTTCTTACAAAGGTACAAATTTTTAAATGAAATCTGTCTTGTATTACTCCACCACCACCTCGTCCGCAAACAGCCAGGCCCTGTCGCCGGCGCCGCGGTGCCAGTCGGGGCAGAAACCCAGGTTTCTTGCTTTTACGTTGACAAATCTGACCGGTTTGGCATCAAAGCTTACAGAAAGTTCGTGAGCGAAAGCGCCTTCAGTATTTACCGGCATCTCATTTTCTACCGATACGGGCGCTGACCATGTGGCTCCATCTTCGGAAAGGCGCACTTCCATTTGCTTTGGCAGAAAAATCCAACTCCGCTCCCGCTGAAAGAATGAGCCTGTCACCCTGTGAATTTCCTTCGCTCCGCCAAGGTCGATCACGATGTCCAGGTCGTCGCCGTAGAAGCCCTGCCAAAGGCCGTCGCGGTGGTTCAGGCTGCCTTTGAGGCCGTCGACCAGTACTTTTTCGCCGTTGCC
>JBKHBQ010000246.1:0-6052 GCA_046542305.1 Bacteroidales bacterium | reverse complement strand
AGTTCGAGTCTCGTCCGGACCGCCAGATACGAAACCCGTTGTCAGCTTGGCAACGGGTTTTTTTATAGCCGCTATTTCAGCAAGAATTTTTCAAGGTGCGGAGCACCGAAATCTTTGCAGAATTGGTGATTACCTTGTAAAACAACCCGCTTTAATAGCCGGCCCTGCTCCCCCCTTTTTTCTTAAATAATTGTTAAGTTTTCCCCTTCAAATATATAAATACCTACATTTGTCGGTTAGTACCAACAAATTCGATCTCTATGAAGAAACTCATTTACGCGTTAATTTTCCTGTTTGCCTTTCAGGTGGCGGCTTTCGCGCAAACTGCCATCATCGACGAGGATTTCCTTGAGCCGGTGAGCGGCTGGACCATGGAGGGCAACTGGGAACAGGAAGAAGGCTACATGTTGCTCTACTACTATCCGATTGTGGAGAATTACGATTTTTCGGCCTACACCCCCGAATTTGAAGTCCCTGTCAATGGCGGCGACATTATTATCAACATGTTTGTGGATGTGTACATGATGAACGCCACGGACGAAAAGTGCGAAATCTCTGTGGTTTCCGGCGATCAGGAATCCGTGGTCTGGGATCATACCCTCTCCGACGGACCCTGGGGTGAAATTGCAGGCACCGACCTTATCCTCGACCTGAACGGCCATGCGGGTGAAACCGTTCAACTGCGATTCAGGAGCTGGGGAGCAACAACCAAAGCACTCTGGGGCTGGTTCGTGTTCAATGTAAATTTCATGACTTACTTCGATCATGAACTCTGCGCCATGGACCTGAGCGGACCAGGAAACCTCGATCCCAACGAACAGGGCTCATGGCAACTGAACGTGCTGAACCTGGGCCTGAATCCCGAAGAAAACTTTACAGTGAACCTTTTCAGTCATAAAGATTCACAGATCCTGGGCACAGGAAACTGGGACGGCATCCTTGGCCCCGGTGAAACGGCCGATGTTAATATCGAATGGTCAACAGATCTGGTTCAGAATACGGTGCTTTATGCCGAGATCGTTTCGGAAACCGATGAGTATTCGTACAATAACCGGTCATCAGGCAAATTTCTGCGTATCGAACCGGAACTGGATTATAAGGTTTTGCTGTGGGACAACGACAACGGCATCGAAACCATCATAAATCCCGAATCGAACACCCTTGAGCAGCCGCACCAGGGTTTGATGAAAATGCTGGATGCTGCCGGCATCGAATATGATTACGCTACGAGCCTGCCCGACGAACTGGAGGAATACAACATCGTGATCAGCACGATGGGGTGTTACTGCCTTAGCTGAGGTATGACCCCGCCCGGTACTGTAAGTGTAGCAGACCAGGCCAGAATCATCGATTACCTCGTAAATTACGGCGGAAATCTTTACGTTGAAAGCGTTAACCTCGGAACAGATCATTTTGGAACGGATATGATGGACAGTTTCGGTATTAAGCTCGTTGGCGACGGCGAAACAGAGGAAGTGGAAACAGTCCACGCCGAAGCGGAATCCTTCGTCGAATCCGTTGATTTTGAATACAAGGGCGGCGATTCGCCCCATTACAGTGTAGACAGACTTACCGGAACTGATGCCGAACTGCTTTATGCCTCCGAAGACGATTTCGGAAGGATTTACCTCAACGATTACCAGGATACCTATAAGGTGATTTCATCGTCGGTGGTAATGGCTGCCCTGCGTGATGGCGACAGCCTGAGCATGAAGCCCTACCTGATGGCGGAGATGATCAATTATTTCCTCGGCGTAACCACAATCACCGATATCCGTGAAGCTTTTGGAAATAACAACCACATGCAGGCCACGGCGTTCCCAAATCCGTTCAGAGATCAGACCAACATTGGCTTTTCACTGAGGGAAAGCAGTTCTGTAACGCTTCAGATCATTGACCAAACCGGTAAGGTGGTAAAAACGTTTGCAGCACAGCAATTACCTGCAGGTGAAAACCAAATCACCTGGGATGCCAGCCGTGACGATGGCGCATATGCTGCCAATGGAATTTATTTCTATCGCCTCACTACCGCAACCCAAACCCACTCGGGAAAACTCATCCTGAACAGATAACATTCGATTATTTTATACAGATGAACTGCCGGGAGTTATTGATTTCCGGCAGTTTTTTTTATTCCCGCGGGCAACCCTCAGAATATTGAACAGTCAACAGGATACACTGCTAAAAAAACTATGCAGAAAACTATATTTATCTATTTTTGTTTGACCATTACTCAGAGAGGATGGAACTGGTGTTCCGGTTGGTCTTCAAAACCAATAGCAGACGGATAAAACCGGCTGTGGCAGGTTCGATTCCTGCTCTCTCTGCTATTTTTTTCACCGGCTGCTTACATATGACAAATCAGGATAAATTAAGAAATCTCCCGGGCGTGGATAAACTGATGCAGCACCCGCAAATTGCGCAACTGCTGAAAGATTATCCGCGCGAATTTGTGGTGCAGGCGATCAGAAGTGTGCTTGGATCGGTACGGGAAGAAATGCTTTCGGGAGGAGAACTTCCGCCTGAAAAGGACATTATAAATCATATCCTGATCCGGCACAGCCAACTCACCACCAAAAGCCTGAAACCCGTTATCAATGCCACCGGAGTGATCATCCACACCAACCTCGGGCGTGCGCCTTTCGGTGAATTCCTGCTCGATGACGTCAGGGATATCCTCACCGGCTACAGCAACCTCGAATTTAACCTCCAAAATGCTGACCGCGGTTCGCGATACGTTCACGTAACGAATCTATTGAAGCACCTTACCGGCGCGGAAGATATCCTGGTGGTGAACAACAATGCCGCAGCCATCATGCTCGTGCTGCGTGCCATGGCCAAAAACCGGGAAGTGATCATTTCGCGCGGCGAACTCATCGAAATCGGCGGATCGTTCCGAATGCCGGATATCATGGCTGCTTCCGACTGCAAGATGATCGAGGTGGGAACCACCAACAAAACAAAAATTTCTGATTTCGAACAGGCGGTCACCGAACGTACCGCCATGCTGCTCAAAGCCCATCAATCCAACTATGTGATCAAAGGATTTACGGTGGAAGCTTCGCTTGATGAGATGGTGAGCCTGGGCAGAAAACATGAAATCCCGGTGGTGTATGATATGGGTTCAGGATTGCTGCGCAAAGCGGAAATCGAATTCCTCTCGGATGAACCGGATGTACAAACCACGCTGAAAACCGGCATCGACCTGGTGACGTTCAGCGGCGATAAGCTTCTGGGCGGGCCGCAGGCAGGTATAATCGCCGGAAAAAAGAAATGGATCGACTGGTTGAAAAAGGAGCCGATGACACGCGCGCTGCGTGTGGGGAAAACCACCCTCGCCATGCTCGAATCCATCTGCCTTGCATACCTCGACGAAAAAAAACTCCTGCAGCACAGTCCGGTATTCGACATGATGAATGCCAGACCGGAGGTACTGAAAAACAGGGCTGCTGAACTCAGCAGATTACTTTCTCAAAATAATGTTCCCTGCCGGATTGTGGAAAGCGAAGGCCAGGCCGGCGGCGGATCATTGCCTGAAAAGAGGATCAAAAGTTTCGCTGTTCAGATCGAATTTCACGGCAGGTCGCGCAACGAAAGAACAAAACTGGCCGAAACCATCTTCAAAAATCTGCTTCTTAGCGGCAATCCACTGCTCGGCGTGCTTCGTCAGGGCAACCTGATCTTCGATGTACTAACGGTTCCTGAAAAACTGCTCACCGCAGCAGCAGATCAAATCGCACAAACTTACAGGGAGGTCACTGCATGAGCAAGCACCTGATCATGGGTACCGCCGGCCATGTAGATCACGGTAAAACTGCACTGATCCGCGCACTCACCGGCATCGACTGCGACACCCACAAGGAGGAAAAAGACCGCGGCATCACCATCAACCTGGGCTTTGCCCACCTGGAGCTGAGCGACGACGTTTCGCTGGGCATCATCGACGTACCCGGACATAAGGATTTTATCCGCACCATGGTGGCAGGAGCTTATGGCATCGATTTCGTGCTGCTGGTGATCGCCGCCGACAGCGGTATCATGCCCCAGACGCGCGAGCACCTCAACATTATTCAGATGCTCGGCATCGAAAAAGGATTGGTGGCCCTAACCAAATCCGATATTGTGGACGAGGAAATGCTGGAACTGGCCACCCTGGAAGTGATGGAGTTTCTCGAAAGGACTACACTAAAGGATCCTCCGATCATTCCCGTATCAGCCATGACAGGAAATGGCATCGAAAACCTGAAAGCCGAACTGGCTGCGATTACTTCGGGAATTTCTGAAAAAGTTCCCGGAAATACATTCCGAATGTACATCGACCGGATTTTTAATGTGAAAGGCCATGGTATTGTGGTAACGGGATCGGTGCTCGACGGGGAGATCAAAACCGGTCAGGAACTTTTTCTGTTACCAGGAACATATGATAAGCTGCGTGTGAAAAGTATCCAGCGCCATGGCGTGAACGTCGAAAAAGTATCGGCCGGCGACCGCGCTGCCATCAATCTTGCGGGCCTGAAATTCGAAGATTTCGAAAGAGGCATGATGCTTTGCGATCAGGCGCCGGAACCGGTGGAAATGATCGACGCACGGATCGGGCTTTTCGAGCATCAGGCGGTATTGAAAACCTGGTCGCATGTGATATTCCACACCGGCACCTTCCACAGCAGGGCACGCATGCACCTGCTCAACACCGACCGGTTGGGCGCAAGCGAGGAAGCCATTGCCCAGATCCACCTCGAAAAGCCGGCGATCCTGATGAAAAAAGACAGGTTCATCATCAGAAATACATCCAACGACCTCACCCTCGGTGGCGGCATCATCCTCGACGAAAAACCGCTGCATCACCGGCGACGCACGGCCAAACTCAAAAACCAGATGGAGCAACTGGCCGAAGCCATGCTCAACCGCGAAAATTTTGTGCAGCTTCTTCTGCTGGAAGCAGGCAAGGAAGGCAAGCCAATGACCATCGAAAGTCTGGCTGCCACAACCGGTCACTCCGAAGACGAAATCATAGAGGCCGTCAAATCAGACAAGGAAGGTATGATGATATGTTCTTTTCAGAATAAGGAATTCGCGGTGACCCCCGCCTACCGGCAGCAGTTGAAAAAACAGATCATCGCCGAACTATCCGCATATCATGAATTAAACCCGCTGAAGGAATCCGGCCTGCGGCCAAAAGAGCTTTCAGGGAAATTAAAACTTGAAACGGCTTTTGAAAACCATTTTCTTGAGCATTTACTCGGAGAAATGACGGGGCATGGTGAGCTTAAAGAACACGGATACACCTGGTGCCTGAAGTCGCACAGGGTAAAAATCGACAAGAAGATGCAGGAGCAACTCAACTGGCTGGAATATACCCTGGAACGGCTTGGCCGGCAAAAACCCACCCTGCAGGAGCTCGAAGAAAAAGCGCAGCGCGAGGGCATTAAAAAAGGTACACTTAAAATGCTGCTCAACTTCCTGAGTGATCGTGGAACGATTTATTTCGACGGTGAAGACGCCCTCCACAACAGCGTAGTGAATGAATGCAGGCAGGAACTTTTACGCGAGCTGGCCCGGCAGCCCAAAGGCATCAACGAAAAAGAGTTCAGGATGCTGATTGACGGTTCGAAAAAACTGGTTCAGGTGCTCATTGGGATATTTACCGGTGAAGGTATTATCGAAAAGAAAACCTTTTTCCTTCACATCACCGACAAAGGAAGGCAAATGTTGTAGATGCGATCTGCGTTGGTTACGAAAATTGTCGTCCGGTTCGCCCTGAAATTTACATCATCAATAAACCATAAATAAACCTTTCAAAAAAACATCTGCTTACAAATCCTTGCAGGCCCGGCTATTAAGCATGCAAAAGTGTTTAAACCTGCGTATTTTTGTTTCACCACATAAATACATAACATTATGGACCACATCGTTTACCTTGATTTTAAAGCAAAGGAAATGGACCGGCTGCTGGACGGCAGCAAAAGCATGATCATCAGGGGAGCCGCAGGAAGAAAGCTCCCGCACGGAAGGGTTTTCGAAGGCGATCGCCTGTTTTTCGTGAACAACAATG
>JBKHBQ010000245.1:0-6053 GCA_046542305.1 Bacteroidales bacterium | reverse complement strand
ACCTCAATATTTTATATTTTCCAACCTGCCTTTTGCCGAATTATGGCCTGCACTGCAAATCAACAAATAACCAATAATAATGATCCAACAGACTCTTTTCATTTTGAAAGGAATTTTTTCATATCGGCGGAAAATACCAGGTTTCGAATTATGAAGTTGAGTTGATATTCAATGGGTTAAATCTTTGCTTGCGCTTTGGCACCGGTTTGGTAAAAGGTGGAAACAAAATGGAGCAAGCCTCCGAGAAAAAAATGAGAATGTGTCTCTGAAAGAAACAAGAGTTTAAACAAAAAAGGAACAACATGGAAACTGTTGAAAATAATAAGAAACAACGCAAAAGCCATATCATCAAAAACGTTTTAATCGGTTTGCTGTTTGTTGCGGCGGTTGGAGCCGGCTACATGGCTTACGAACTGCATCAGGAAAATGAAATGCTCACGGCCGAATACCAGTCGGAGCGTGAAGCAACCAATGCTTACATGGTGCAAACTTTTCACAACATCGAATCGAACCTTGCCGAGATCCGCAAACGCGAAATGCTGATCCGCGAAAATCTCGACAACCCTGAGAACGTTGAAGGCATGAGCGCCGAAGAAAGAATCGACCGCGAAATTCAAATGATCGAGGGGCTGATTGAGAAAAATCATGAGATGATCGCTGAACTCAACGAAAACGTCGATGGAAAAAATGCCCAGCTTTCAAAATATGAAAAATCAGTGAACGACCTCAATGCACGTATTTTACAATATAAGAATGACCTGCTGGCACTACAGGCAACCCGCGACTCGCTGATGAACAATCTGGCTGAGGTTCAGTCAGTAAACGAGGAAATCCAGGGAAAACTCTATGAAAAAGAGCAACGGGTACTTCAGAATGAGGAAATGATTTCCAACCAGGAGCAGGAACTTTCGCAACGCGACCTCGAAATGAACAAGGTATACTTTGTGGTAGGCTCCTTTAAAGAGTTGCGCGACGAAAATATCGTGAAAAAAGAAGGCGGAATACTTGGAATAGGTGCCGTAAAAAAGCTTTCGGAACAGGTTAACCCGGGCAAATTCAACAGCATGGACAAGCGTGATGTAAAAGGTATTACCCTTAACGCCCGCAAAGCCGAGGTAATTACCAACCACGACCCGGCCAGCTACGAACTGGTAATGGACAACGAAGGAGTGGAAATGATTAAGATTACCGACCCCGCGAAATTCTGGGAAAAGAGCAAATATCTTGTAATCCTTACAAAAGACGCCGGGGATCCCGGATTAGCGGAAGCTATGAACAGGTAAAATAGGCGTCGGCTTCAAGACCAATATCCAAATAGATGGCGGTGACCCTCCCGGGGTTGCCGCCCTTTTTTTTATTTTTTCTCTCCTCTTCGTTCTTCCCAGAGTTGCCTGAAAGATTTTTCGGCAAAGCGGGGAAGCGTCCGGCGCGGTCCCCAGGCTTTTTTCATAAACATCCGCAATCCGGCATTTTTAATGGCTGCCCCGCCGGCATCCATCATCCATCTGTTGAGCAGCGCCTTTTTGGCAATGTACTGGGCGGTTTTTTCCATCCCGGTCACATGCCCCTGTTGTACTGCATCCCTGCGGTTTTTCAGCAGCAACTCGTGCAGGTTGATCTTCACCGGGCACACTTCCGTGCATTTTCCGCAAAGCGATGAAGCGAAACTCAGGTGCTTGTATTCCTTCATACCTTTGAAATATGGCGCAATCACCGCGCCGATCGGACCGGTGTAGGTGGCGTTGTAGGTGTAGCCGCCAATATTTTTGTACAACGGACAGGCATTGAGGCAGGCGCCGCATTTGATGCATGAAAGCGCCTGGCGTTGTTCGGGGTGGGCCAGCAGGTTGGAGCGGCCGTTGTCGAGCAGTACCACGTACATTTCGGCCGGGCCGTCCACTTCGCCATTTTGCCGCGGCCCCGACACGATGGAATTGTAAACCGTAACGTGCTGACCGGTGCCATGCGTGGCCAGCAACGGCCAAAAAAGGTCCAGGTCGCGGATGGAAGGAATGATCTTTTCGATGCCCGCCACGGCAATGTGGATCTTCGGCAGCGAGAACGACAACATGCCGTTGCCCTCGTTTTCGGTAAGGGCAATGGACCCGGTATCGGCAATCAGGAAATTGGCGCCCGTAATTCCGGCATCGGCATGGAGGAAATTTTCGCGCAGCTTAGTCCTGACAAAGGCGGTAAGTTCTTCCGGAGTGCTTTCCGCCGGAGTCTGGAATTTTTCGTTGAAAAGTCTGGCAATGTCCTCCTTCGACTTGTGCATGGCAGGCGTAACAATGTGGTAGGGCTTTTCGCCGGCAACCTGCACAATGTATTCGCCAAGATCGGTTTCGATGGATTCGATCTTTTCCTTCTCCAGTTCTGGATTCAGCTCCACTTCTTCGGTGATCATCGACTTTGATTTAACCACCATCTTCACCTCATGTTTCTTCAATACTGTAACGATTTCGCGGATGGCTTCTTCGGCGGTTTGTGCCCAGATCACCTTGCCGCCGTTGCGTTCGAAATGGGTTTCGAATTCGTTGAGGTACTTGTCGAGGTTTTCGATCACCTTATGCTTGATGGAGGCTGCACGGCGCCGTGCCAGTTCCAGTTCCTTATACTGCCGCTTACCTTGTACCACCGCCGCATCATATTTCGAAATGTTGAAATTGATCTTCCGGCGGTGCTCCTTATCAAAGGCTATCTTTTCCGATTCATGAATGAATCTTTTGTGTAGTTCGTTCATATGCCATCGGGTTATTCCGCTAATTCCGATATTTTATCAATTCTGCGCTGATGACGGCCGCCTTCGAATTCTGTATTCATAAAAATCTTCACAGCTTCCACAGCTACATCGAAATCGATAAACCTCCCTGGCAGCGCCAGCACATTTGCATCGTTGTGCCTGCGGGTGATTTGTGCCTGTTCGATGTCCCAGCACAGCGCCGAACGCACTGCAGGATATTTGTTGGCCACCATATTGGCCCCCTGCCCGCTGCCACAGATCACGATGCCCTTTTCATATTTGCCGTTGTTTACCGAAGAAGCTACCGGATGAATGTAATCGGGATAATCCACGCTGTCTTCCGAAGAAGTTCCGTAATCTTCCAGTTGATAACCCTCTTTGGTTAACTTTTCGATGAGGTATTTTTTTAAACTAAATCCGGCATGATCGCTTCCGATCGGTATAATTTTTATATTATCAGTCATTTAAGTAATTGTTAATAATTTGTTCCCAAAAATACACATAAAAAGCGAAGCTGAAATTTCTGCTGAATGAATTAAATCTGCCCTTTCTGCTCCTGAAATCCGTGCTAACATTCTATATCTTAATATTCTTTAACAGCCCCCGAAAAATTGTAAGTAGCTGGTGCCAAAAAAGTGATTTTTCTGATGCCTTTTACGGCTTTGGAAATTACCCTGAACATTTTCAAATACTTGCATTTTTAAACAGTCGGATGTCAATATCTGTTTACTTTTGTGACGAAGTTCTAAAAATTTCCGGCGAAATCAACAATTTTTGCCGTGCCAGAAAAATCCGGCCGGAATTCAGGGATTTTGTGACCAGATATTAAAGCGGAAATTAACAACGTTCTTCATTAATGAGGGATTTTTTTATGAAATCAACATGGTGGAAAAGCTTTTAAAATATCAACAGCCTATTTATAAAATGGTTTATTTTTCAATACGTTAGGTAATAATAGAAAGTTTAAAAAATGTTAACAAAATATTAAAAATGATAAAGTCAAGTATCAGGTGTTTATTTTTTTCTACACAATTAACAGGATATTATCATTATTAAAATTATTTTAAAAAATTATATAATATTATGACTTTACAGGGAACGGCTAAAAACGAAAAGAAAAAAAACAGCGATCTTGCACTGGAAATTCAAAAGCTAAAGATAGAAAAAAATGCTGTTTTACTGGCTCATTATTATCAGGTTCCCGATATCCAGGATGTTGCCGATTATATTGGCGACAGCCTTGGCCTGGCTCAGCGCGCCGTTGAAGTGGAAGCCGACATCATTGTATTTGCCGGTGTGCATTTCATGGCCGAAACAGCAAAAATACTTAATCCAGGCAAAAAAGTTGTGCTTCCCGATCTGGATGCCGGCTGTTCACTGGCAGATTCCTGTCCGCCACAGGATTTCAAAAAATTCAAAGAAAAGTATCCTGACCATATTGTGATTTCGTACATCAATTGTACGGCGGCTATCAAAACCATGTCGGATGTGATTTGCACCTCGAGCAATGCGGTGAAAATTGTAGAATCGTTTCCCAAGGATCAGAAGATCATTTTTGCACCGGATAAAAATTTGGGCGGCTATGTGAATCGCGTTACCGGAAGAAACATGGTGCTTTGGGACGGGACCTGCGAGGTGCACGATATCCTGTCGACAGAAGCAATTATTAATCTGAAAGCCGCCAATCCCGATGCAAAATTGATTGCGCATCCCGAGTGCAAGGCGCAGGTGCTCGAACTGGCCGATTATGTAGGTTCAACCACAGCCATGCTTAATTACACCAAAAAGGATGATGCGAAAAAGTATATCGTAGCCACTGAAACCGGCATCATTCACCAGATGCAAAAAGAATCGCCCGACAAGCAGTTTATTATCGTGCCCACCGACGAAACCTGCTCGTGCAACGACTGCCCGTATATGAAAATGAATACGATGCAGAAGCTGTATCTCTGCCTGAAAAACGAAATGCCCGAAATTCACCTGGCGGATGAGGTGATCGAACAGGCCAGGAAACCCATTGATAAAATGTTGGAGATTTCAAGAAAAGCGGGTTTGATCTAAACCTCCATCTGTTCGCAGTATCTCCTGAGCATCTTAAGCCGTTTCCCGTGCCTGCCCGACACCTCCCGGTGCGTGGGATCCGGAAATGAAAGCATACGCGGCCTTTGCTCAGTTCCACAACGGGAACCAATTAATATGGTCATTTAAAAATATTTAACAAAAAGAACAAATACTTACCTGGCTGATATTCAGGAATAATTTACTGTTAGCGCTATAACAATTTGATAGCCATACCTTTCATTTGAAAAATAGGTTAGCTTTGCAGATCTTTGAAAATAACTCACTAAACTATAGTGATGTATGATTAGAAAAGTACTCGTTGCCAACCGTGGCGAAATTGCCATCAGGGTAATGCGTTCATGCAGGGAAATGGATATAAAGTCTGTGGCGGTTTATTCCGAAGCCGACCGCACCTCCATGCATGTCCGCTATGCGGATGAGGCCTATTTTATCGGCGCCTCTCACGCATCCGAAAGTTACCTGAATATCGATAAAATCATCCATGCAGCAAAGGAATCAGGCGCTGATGCCATTCATCCCGGTTATGGTTTTCTTTCGGAGAACGCCAGGTTTGCCCAACGTTGCAAAGATGAAGGGATCATTTTTATCGGTCCTTCCGCTTTTTCAATTTCCAGCATGGGTGATAAAATTACAGCCCGTAACCGGATGATCGATGCCGGTGTGCCTGTGGTTCCGGGAACTACCGAACCGATCATCGACGAAAAGCTGGCCATAAAAAAGATTGAAGAAATCGGGTTGCCTGTAATGATCAAGGCATCTGCCGGTGGCGGAGGCAAAGGCATGCGGCTGGTGAAAAAGAAAGAAGAGATTCTGGGCGCAATCCGTGCTGCACGCTCTGAAGCCAGTGCTTCATTTGGCGACGACGCGGTTTACATCGAAAAATATATCAACTCGCCCCATCATATCGAATTTCAGATACTGGCAGATAAACACGGAAATACCATTCATCTTTTCGAACGGGAATGTTCGGTGCAACGCCGGCATCAAAAGGTGATCGAAGAAACGCCTTCACCAATTATGACCCCGCAGGTGCGCGAAGAGATGGGAAGACATGCCGTGGCGGCTGCCAAAGCAGTAAATTATTATGGCGCCGGCACCATCGAATTTATCGTGGACGACGACCTGAATTATTATTTCCTGGAAATGAATACCAGGCTTCAGGTGGAACATCCAATTACAGAGCGGGTGGTAGGCGTGGATTTGGTGAAGGAACAGATAAAAATTGCGCAGG
>JBKHBQ010000244.1:0-6059 GCA_046542305.1 Bacteroidales bacterium | reverse complement strand
TTGTTTCACGTTATTTTGACTGGTATTGTCTGGCCTGCGGCCGTCATTTGCTTGGGTAATTTTTGTAATTTGCTGCGCATATTTTGCTTCGCGTAATTTGTTGTAATTGGCTGCGCGTAATTTGTTGTTGCTGCGCGTAAATGTCAAATCTCCCGGCAATGATTTTCAACAAGCACAAACCACTTCGCCAGGCAAAGCGAGGCGAGCCAATAGCACCATTTTCAACCCCCGTTTTTTTCATCAAAAATAGCCAAAGTTTTAAGAAAGCTTAAAAAGGCAGGAACACGTCAACTTTTTCGCACATTTGCACCCGCAAAGCAAACGCTGCGACCATAGCAATCGCACTGATTTATAAACATTCATATTGATTCAGTGTTAGTATTTACAAAATTAAAAAAGCATAAATCATGATCTCAAAAAAATTGGAAAACGCCATTAACGATCAGATAAAGCTCGAGGAACAATCGTCGAGAATTTATATGGCCATGGCTTCGTGGTGCGATGTGAACGGACTGACGGGCGCCGCCAAATTTCTTTACGCGCACAGCGATGAAGAGCGCGGACACATGCTCAAGTTCGTTAATTTTCTGAACGACCGCGGCGGACATGCTCGACTTCAGCAGGTTGAACAGCCCGAGGCCGACTACAAATCTATCGACAAACTGTTCGACCAGGTACTTCACCACGAGCAGTTCGTCACCAAAAAGATCAACGAGCTGGTGGATATCTGCCTGGAAGAAAAGGACCACACCACCAACAATTTCCTGCAGTGGTTTGTTAATGAACAGATCGAGGAGGAAAGCCTGGCACAGGAAATCGTGGATAAGATTAAACTGGTTGGCGACGCCAAAGCAGCTCATTTCCATATCGACATGTTTCTTGGCAATCTTGCCGGTCAGGAGGCTGCTGCCGGATAGAAGAAATCGCGAAAAACCTTTTGATTAAAACATGGCTCGCTCTGCACCGTAAAAAAAGCAATGTAGTTTGGGCCATTTTTTGTTTGTATCTGAAATCAACCGGATGAAATTATTTTTATATTTGTAATCCGTTATTTTTTAAGGACATCATGCGGCAAACACTTTTCATGATACTGTTGATTTTACTGGCTCTTTCGGTGCAGACATTTTCGCAATCGAACCGGGTGGAATATACACTTGAAGACCGCGACCGGCTGATACGTACCGAAGAAAAAGTGGAAGCCCTCAGGTCGGAGATGAATATTAAATTCGAATCGAGCCAGGGTGAAATAAATTCACTCCGCAATGAAATGAACACAAAGTTTGAAGCCATAGAATCAAAAATTGAAACACTTTACTGGGGTTTTGGAATACTTATCGCATTGATGCTTTTTTTGTTCGGGTACATTGTTTGGGACAGGAGAACAGCACTCAACCCAGTTCAAAACAAAACCATGGACCTTGAAACCCGGCTGGCCAGGCTCGAATTCATTACAAAACAACAGGCAAAAAAAGATCCGGCATTTGCCGAAATTCTCAAACATGCCGGACTGCTGTAATAAGCTTTTACTTTCCCGCCGTTACTTTTTTTCAATACTTTTCACTAATTCACGGTACCAGGTTTCGCCATAGCGGCGGATCAGCGAATCCTTCAGGAATTTATATAAGGGCACGCCCAGCCTTTTTCCATGCACCAGCGCGGGTTTGCAGATATGCCAGTTGTGGAAATTCACCGCATCGTATTTTTCATACGAGGTAATTCGCACCGGATAAAGATGGCACGAAACCGGCTTACGGAATTCCGATTTTCCTTCTTCCCATGCTTTTTCGATGGCACACCATGCAATGCCGTCGGTAAAATTTACGAAGGCACATTCGCGTCCGTTGACCAGGGGGGTTACATAATCGCCGGCCATATCGTATTCAAATACGCCGGTTTCCTCCACCACCTGCAACCCTTTCTCGGTCATGTATGGCTTCACAGCATCCAGGTTGTCTTCCAACTGTCCGATCTCCTCCTCAAGCAATGGCGCACCGGCATCGCCTTCCACGCAGCAGGCGCCTTTGCATTTCTTCAGATTGCAGACAAACCGGACATCCCTCAGGTCGTCCGAAATGGTTTTATCGTCGATAATGATCATCCTGCAAAATTATTCATTTCATCATTGCGGCAGCATTCTACATATTTCGCTATACTTGCAATTTCTAACCTAGCGCATGTCATCATGAGACGTTTGTTTGTAGCCGTAAAGGTAAAACCCGGTTTGAATTTCATTGAGATTTACGACAGGCTGAGGACGCAGCTTAGCCAGGAACGCATTACTTGGGTGAACGATTCGAAAATCCACCTTACGCTGAAATTCTTTGGCGACACACCCGAGGCGGAGATCGACCCGATTTGCGATCTGCTGGAGGAGGTGGCCGGGCGGCATCAGCCATCCACTGCAGAAATGGAACATGTGGGAATTTTTGGCAGTTCATACAATCCGCGGGTGATCTGGTTCGGCCTGCGCAACACGGAGCCGTTATCAGCCCTGGCAGAGGATATGCTCGACAGCCTCGACAGGATCGGTTATGAGCGCGACCGTCAGAATTTCAGGCCGCACATCACCGTGGGGCGGGTAAAATCGATCAACAACAAAAAATACTTCCAAAGCGTAATTGATCAGTATCAGGATATTTACATTCAGCCTGTACCTGTTGAGGAATTTCACCTGATCGAAAGTCACCTCACACCGCAGGGACCCATTTATGATACGCTGGAAACTTTTGTACTGTAGGAAATATTTTATTTGTTTCTCTCGGTGGTGAACACCACGAGTTGTTCGAACGAATGGCGCATGGCCGATTCGGGAAAATCATGAAGCATGTCGAAGGCCTTTTGCTGATATTCCTTCATGCACTCGGTAGCATATTCAATGCCGCCGCTTTTATTCACTTTATCGATCACCTGTGCCACCTTGTCAGGATTGTTGTTGTGATTTTTTACCACATTCACCACCCTGCGCTTTTCAGCTTTAGGAGCGTTGTTGAGCATATAGATAAGCGGGAGTGTCATTTTCTGCTCCTTGATGTCGATGCCATTGGGTTTGCCAATAGACGAGCTTTCCTGGTAATCGAACAGGTCGTCCTTGATCTGAAATGCAATGCCGATATACTCACCAATCTGCCGCATTTTTTCGATGGTTTCCTTATCAGCCCCTGCCGAACGTGCACCGGCGGCACAGCAAGAAGCGATAAGGGAAGCGGTTTTTTTTCGGATGATTTCGAAATAAACGGATTCCTCAATGTCGAGCCTACGTGCCTTTTCGATCTGCAACAGTTCACCTTCGCTCATCTCGCGGGTGGCATTTGAAACGATGCGCAGCAGGTCGAATTCATCGTGATCCAACGCCAGCAGCAAACCACGCGACAGCAGGTAATCGCCCACCAGTACAGCAATTTTGTTTTTCCACAGCGCATTGATCGAGAAATAACCGCGCCGCACATTGCTGTCGTCCACCACATCATCATGCACCAGTGTGGCGGTATGCAGAAGTTCGATGAGCGATGCTGCCCGGTAGCTCGATTCGTTGATAGTGCCGCAAATGCCGGCGGAGAAAAACACAAACATTGGCCGCATTTGTTTGCCTTTGCGCTTGATGATGTAACGCGTCACCTTGTCGAGCAATGGCACCTTGCTTTTCATCGATTGCCTGAAATGTTGTTCAAACACATCGATATGTCCGGCGATCGGCGCTTTTATGTCTTTTAAACCAGGCATAATTTTTCTGCTGCCAAAAGTATGAATTTTTGAAGTTCTATTGTTTATTTGCAGACATTAACATTCTCCTGAAACTTTTGTTTTTATACTACATTTGCTGTCAGATATTGTAGGTACAGGAAAGGATTTTATGTCAGGATTTCTTTTTCAAGAGTTAATATTTGGTCCGGTAAGAAGCCGACGTTTGGGCAATTCGCTGGGGATAAACCTTCTGCCCCCCAACCGCAAAATATGCACGTTCGACTGCATATACTGCGAATGTGGCTGGACCGGCGAGAAGGCGAGTGAAGGCACCGAAATGCCCGAGCGGAAGAAGGTATTCGAAGCCCTCGAGGAAAGACTTATCCAGATGCAGGCACAGGGAAATATCCCGGATTCCATTACTTTTGCCGGCAACGGCGAACCTACCATTCATCCCGGGTTCCCGGGAATTGTAAACGATACGCTGTTTTTGAAAAACAAATATTTTCCGCATGCCGAAGTGACGGTGCTTTCGAACGCAAGTACCATCCATAAACCGGAAATTATCGATTCGCTGAAAAAAGTCGACAACAATATCCTGAAGCTGGATGCGGGTACGGAGGAATCTTTCAGGCTCATCAACCGTCCGGCAAACAAATCGCTGACACTGGACAGCATCGTGCAAAATCTCAGGAAATTCAGGCAAAAAGTCATTATTCAAACCTTATTCGTTCGCGGTGAAGTGGATGGCATCAGGATCGACAATACCGCACCCGAAGAAGTTCATGCCTGGATCAACCACATCCGGTTTATCCGCCCGCGGTATGTAATGCTTTATCCCATCGACCGCCAAACACCGGCGCCAGGCCTGGAAGTGATCCCAAAGGATGAACTGTATCAGATTGCCGATCAGCTTCGCAAAAACAGGATCAAATACAGCGTATATTAATTTAAACCTCCAGCAACTGATGAACAAAATCGCAGAGACCGGTTTTATATTTTTATCAGGTTGAAGTGGGAACGAACAAAACGAACCATTTTTAAGCAAGCAATAACCGTTTTCCCACTTGGCAAATAACGGTTTTGCCAATAGCAAGTAACCATTTTTCCAACAAAAAATATCTCAATACCATGTGGAAAGAAGAAAACAACAAACTCAGCCGGACCTTCAAATTCAACGATTTTACGGATGCTTTCGCCTTTATGACTAAAGTGGCGCTGGTGGCGGAAAAAATGGGCCATCATCCCGATTGGCGGAATGTGTACAATACGGTAGAAATCAATTTATCAACTCACGATGCCGGCGATGTGATAACGGATAAGGATCGCAAACTGGCCGCAAAAATCGACCGGCTGGTTCAATAAAACGCTGTTTTGAAACACCTGTATCAATATCCGGTAAAGATCCTGCTGGCGCTCGAAATGTCCATCGCGGGTAAGAAGGACTTTTTTTACTGGCTGCTCGAAAACGGCTATCCTGAGCTGGCAGCACTTTCCAACGCCATCCGGGCCAATACCGAAGCCATCGGCTGGCTGATAAAAAACGGCTACCGGCATTATGCAGCCTTCGACGCCGCTTCTGTTGACGACGATCGTGCCATGGAATGGCTAAAACATCAGAACCTTGATTTCTATGTTACCCTGGCCAAAGCCTCGCGCGGAGATGAAGATGCCATTGCACACCTCAACCGGAGCGGTCTTACCATATTTGTCCGAATTGCGCGACGGATCAAGGAATTCGTTGACGGGCAAACTTTTGATTATCATAAAATTCCATTCTAACATTCCAACTATGAATACGTTCGAAGCCATCCTCACCCGTCGCAGCATCAGGAAATATATCAGCAAACCGGTGCCCGACGCCATCCTGAATCAGTTGCTGCAGGCGGCCATGTTTGCACCATCGGCGCGCAATTACCGACCATGGCAGTTTATCGTGGTCAGCAACCGATCGGCGCTGGATAAGCTTTCGGAGGTGCATCCCTATGCCTACATGCTGAAACAGGTTTCGCTGGCCATCCTGGTTTGCGGCGACCGCCACCTGGAAAAAGAAGACGGCTATCTGGCCATCAACTGCGCCGCCTCTATTCAAAACATCCTGCTGGCAGCTCACGAGCTGGGGCTGGGCAGCGTTTGGCTGGGAGTATATCCCCGAGGGGAACGCATGGCTGACATGAAAAAACTTTTCGAACTGCCTGATCATATCCTCCCGGTAGGGCTGGTGGCCATTGGTTATGCCGACGAGCAAAAGCCGGTGCCCGAAAGGTTCGAACCTCAGAAAGTTCATTATGAAAAATGGGAAACGTGAACTCTGCGGGTTGATCTGCAAATTTTCTGTTGTGCAGGCTTATTTTCTCAATACCTGATCCTGATTCCTG
>JBKHBQ010000243.1:0-6120 GCA_046542305.1 Bacteroidales bacterium | reverse complement strand
AGGAAGATCCCGAGGCGGCACAAAACGTTCCGGTGGAGCCCGGATATATCCCACGCCCCACCGATCAGCGCTTTCGATTCAGTCTGTTTTTCCAGGATTACCTGCCCATGAATCCCACCTACAAAATGCACCTGGCGCTGTATTTTGGCAGCAGCCTGCCATTTGGTCCGCCCAAATCGGAACGCTATCAGCAAACCTTCAGGATGCCAACCTACCGCAGGGTAGACATTGGCTTTTCCAAACAACTTATTGGCGACCATACCAGCTTCAGCGAAGGAAATCCCCTGGGGCATATCGAATCGATGTGGCTCAGCCTGGAGGTATTCAATCTGCTGCAGGTGAACAACACCATTTCCTACATCTGGGTGCGCGATGTGGGCGGTCGCCAGTATGCCGTGCCCAATTATCTCACCCCTCGGCAAATCAACCTGAAACTGGTGGCGAAGTTTTAGTGTTGCTGATTCCAACATTGACATGCCCGATGTTTGATGTTTGATCTTGTCGACTGGAGATTGCCGACTGAAAACTGCTAACTGAGGACAGCCGACTTTCCTATGCCCACTAACGACTGCCAACTGCCAATCCGCCTTCACTGCGTTTTGGCGAGGCAAGCTGTATACTTTCGTTAAAAATCACAAAAAAATATATTTAGGTAAACAACTACGGAAATAGGATGTTATCTGGACACAATTTAAATTACGAACCAGATAAAGCAAAAAAAATTATGTTGAAGAAAGCAGTTAAAGATTTGCAATTTCCCGATATGCCCTATGCTTATGATGCATTGGAGCCTTACATTGATGCACAAACCATGGAATTGCACTACACAAAGCATCACCGTGGATATTATGATAAATTCATGAACGCCGTGAAGGGCAGCGAATACGAGAACTTGGAATTTGCGGAGCTGCTTAAGCGGATGTCGGGAGCACCTGCAGCCGTAAGAAATAATGGCGGCGGATTTCTTAACCACGATTTGTTCTGGAAAGTAATGTCGAAAGATGGAGGTGGCAAACCCCAAGGTGAACTGGCAGAAGCCATCGATAAGGCATTCGGTTCATTCGACAAATTTAAGGAGGAATTCAGCAATGCCGCTGCAGGCCGTTTCGGCAGTGGTTGGGCATGGCTGATCGTGGATGGTTCAGGGAACCTGAAGGTGACCTCCACCCCGAACCAGGACAGCCCGCTGATGGATGTTGCCGACCAGAAAGGACATCCCATCCTTGGCCTCGACGTATGGGAACATGCATATTACCTGAAGTACCAGAACAAGCGTCCGGATTATATCGACGCCTGGTGGAACGTGGTGAACTGGAACCAGGTAGCAGAATTCTTTAAAAATGTTAATGGCTAAACAAAAACATATTTCCTGCGTTAGTATGCAAGAAGTTCAATATAAGCAATCACTAAAACATTGCAGGAATAGTATTTTTTTTTCATAGCTCACTAATTTGGTTAATAGTGAAAAGGCTGTACCCTCCCCGGGACAGCCTTTTTCTTTTTCACAGAAAAAAAAGCCGCTCAGAACTTCCGGGCGGCTTTTGCATTTTTCTTTGCAAGGATTAACCAAAAAACAGGATGGATTTTTTAATCACCTCCACAGCTTCCATCAGTTGCTCCTCAGAAATGATCAACGGCGGGGCAAAGCGGATGATGTGCTGATGGGTGGGCTTGGCCAGCAGGCCGTTTTCAGCCATTTTCACGCACACATCCCAGGCTTCCTTTCCGTTTTTCGGCCGGATAACGACAGCATTGAGCAGGCCTTTTCCACGAACCAACTCTACCATGTCCGAATCGATCTTTCTCATTTCTTCGCGGAAGATTTTACCCAGTTTTTCGGCACGCTCCGTAAGATTTTCATCTTTCACCACCTGCAGGGCTGCAACGGCTACACGTGCAGCAACAGGGTTTCCGCCAAAAGTGGAACCATGCTGCCCGGGCTTGATCACCAGCATAATATCATCGTCGGCCAGTACGGCAGATACCGGGAACACACCACCCGAAAGGGCTTTACCCAGGATAAGGATATCGGGACGAACATTTTCGTGATCGCAGGCGAGCAGTTTGCCTGTACGTGCAATACCGGTCTGTACCTCATCAGCAATGAAAAGCACATTTTTGGATTTACACAATTCGAAAGCTTTTTTCAGATAGCCGTCTTCAGGAACATACACTCCTGCCTCGCCCTGAATGGGCTCCACCAGAAAACCTGCCACATTGGGATCTTCGAGCGCTTTTTCCAGCGAGGGAATATCGTTATAGGGAACCACTTCGAAACCGGGGGTATAGGGTCCGAAGCCGCCTTTGGCATCCGGGTCGGTCGACATCGAAATGATGGTGGTGGTACGTCCGTGGAAATTGCCTTCGCACACGACGATTTTTGCCTGATCAGCCGGTACGCCTTTCACATCATACGCCCACTTGCGACATAATTTGATGGCGGTTTCGTCGGCCTCGGCACCGGTGTTCATCGGCAGTACCTTATCATAGCCGAAATATTCGGTGATGTATTTTTCATACGGGCCGAGCGCATCGTTGAAGAAAGCCCTCGATGTAAGTGTGAGCGTTTTGGCCTGCTCAACAAGTGCATTGATAATATGAGGATGGCAGTGTCCCTGGTTTACGGCTGAGTATGCCGACAGGAAATCGAAATACTTCTTACCTTCTACATCCCATACAAATGGACCTTCGCCTCTGGACAGCACTACCGGCAGCGGATGATAGTTATGTGCACCGTATTTGTCCTCCAAATCCATGGCCATTTGAGAAGTGATCTTTTCTGACATAGCGAGTTTTGTTTTTATAATTGATAAATAATAATTACTGAATATGGTGCTGCAAAGATACGATTCCTCAATGGGATAAAAAATTTATTTGTTAAGCAGTTAACGCAAAACCGGCCTTACATTTTTTGACCTGATAAACATCCCGTCAGCTCGCCAACGAATGAAATTCCATCATCCGGATGAGGTGATATGAAAGAAAACATTAGCTTTGCTGAAAACATCGAACAGCCAAATCTATAAACCATTGATTATTAATAAGACATTTCTCACAGCAGTTTATTTCGTCGTTATCCTGTTGCTGACCTCCTGCGACGCGGGACGGTTGTACGATCAGAGCCGGGAGATTTCACCGGAGGGCTGGCACAAGGATTCAGCGGCAGTGTTCATGGTGGATATCGGCGACACCCTGTCCGCCTGCCGGTTTATGATCAACCTGCGCCACACCACCGACTACAGGTACAGCAATTTTTATCTTTTCATGAATACCTATTTTCCAAACCAGACCATGGCCCGCGACACCATCGAACTGATCCTGGCCGATAAAACCGGCGAATGGAGAGGCAGCGGTTTCGGCAACATTAAGGATTTACAGGTACCGGTTCGCAAAAACCTCAGGTTTCCGGCAACAGGCACCTACCGTTTTGAGATCAGGCAGGCCATGCGGCAGGACACATTGAAGGACATCCAAAGCATCGGAATACGCATTGAAAAACAGGAAGAATAACATAACAGGAGGAAATACCGCTCAAAGAAATTTGTTTTAGTTTTGCCATATTAAATTAAAGGATGAATCGTTTGCTAATGGGCAAACAATAAAGATCATAACACAAAAATTGTCCGGAGAACATACCGGAATTGCAATCAAAACTAATCCGGGACTTGCAGGAATCTGATGGAAGAAAACAGGAACAGTAAAAACAGGCCTGGCGAAAAGAGCCACTATGAGGCATCGGGCTATGGCAGTCATGAGGTCCATGATGACGATCAGCACCGCAATGTAAAAAAAACGGAAAGTGTTTCCGGTGAAGGGCACATCAGCCATACCTACGATCCTGACAGCAAATCCACCAATGTGGATACTCCTGAAGAAGACACTCATAAACGCAGGAAATTCAGAAAATACGTTTATTTCATCTGGGGTATATTCGGGCTGCTGATCATCGGCGTAGGGTTTATGTTTTTCGGGATTTCAATGGGTTGGTTTGGTTTTATGCCCACTTTTGATGAGCTTGAGAATCCGCAAACCTTTCTGGCTTCGGAAATTTATTCGCACGATGATGAGCTGCTGGGAACCTATTATGTGGAAAACAGGAGCAAAATTTATTATAAGGATATTTCACCCCACCTGATCGATGCGCTGATCGCCACCGAAGATGTGCGGTTCAGGGAGCATTCAGGCATCGACATCAGGGCGCTGGGCAGGGTGGCATTCGGTGCCGCGACAGGCCAGGACAAAGGCGGCGGAAGCACCATCACGCAACAATTGGCCAAAAACCTTTTCCCGCGCGAATACAACCAAAACATGCTCGAACTGGCATTCAGGAAATTCAAGGAATGGGTAATTGCGGTAAAACTCGAAAAACACTATAGCAAAGAAGAGATCATCACAATGTATCTCAACAAATTAGATTTCCTCAACCTTGCCGTGGGCATCAAATCCGCCTCCCGCGTTTATTTCAGTACCGACCCGGCCCATCTCGACCTGCTGCAATCGGCGCTGCTGGTGGGTATGGTGAAAAACCCTTCGCTTTACAATCCGTTAAAACGACCCGAATTGGCCATGCAACGCCGCAATGTGGTGCTCTCGCAAATGGTGAAATACGGCTACATCGACAAGGAACAGGCCGACACGCTAAAGACAGAGCCCCTCGGGCTAGACTTCCAGCGCGTGGATCATAACATCGGAACCGCCACTTATTTCAAGGAATTTCTGCGCGGTGAGATGATGAAATGGTGCGCCAGTCATTACAAACCCGACGGCACCCCCTACGATCTTTACCGCGACGGGCTTAGGATTTTCACCACCATCGACGCGCGGCTGCAGCAACACGCTGAGGATGCCGTTACGGAACATCTTTCTCAGGATTTGCAGCCCGCATTTTTCGAGCACTGGAAAGGCTACCGGTACGCACCGTTTGTTTTTGAGCCGGATACGGTCAGAGAACAGGTGGAAAAGATCCTGAACCAGGCCATGCGGCGCAGCGAACGTTACCGCAAACTGAAACTGGCGGGAATATCGCAGGATTCCATCGAAAAGTCTTTCAATACCCCTACCGAAATGACGGTCTTTTCATGGGAAGGCGACGTGGATACCGTGATGACCCCCATGGATTCAATCCGGTATTTCAAGTTTTTCCTTCATGCCGGTCTGATGTCGGTGGATCCGCCAAGCGGACAGGTGCGGGCATATGTGGGCGGGATCGATTACCGCTATTTCAAATACGACCACGTGACCCAGGGCAGGCGGCAGGTTGGCTCCACATTCAAGCCCTTCCTCTACACGCTGGCCATGCAGGAAGGCGCCGCAACGGGTGAATTTTCGCCCTGCAGCAGGATTCCGAACGTACAGGTGAGCATCGAGCTCCCCGACGGCACCTACTGGACACCGCGCAATTCCACCCGCGAAAAGGAAGGCGAGATGGTAACCCTTAAATGGGCGCTGGCCAACTCGGTGAACTGGGTGTCGGCGTACCTGATGAAACGTTTTTCGCCGCTGGCAGTAATTCAGATGGCTGAAAAAATGGGCATCACCACGGACATTCCCGCCGTGCCGGCCATTGCGCTCGGAACACCGGATATTTCACTCTACGAAATGGTCGGCGCCATAAATACCTATGCCAATCAGGGCATTCATGCAAAGCCGTATTTCGTCACCCGCATTGAGGATAAATTCGGGAACGTCATCGAGACATTCGCCCCCGAAACCAACGAAGCCATGAACGAAGAAACAGCCTACCTGATGCTGAACCTGATGCAGGGCGTGGTGGAAACGGGCACGGGAATCCGGCTTAAATACAAGTACGGCTTCCGCAACGAAATAGCGGGCAAAACCGGCACCACGCAAAACCAGTCAGACGGCTGGTTTATGGGCATCACTCCTGAACTGACCACCGGCGTATGGGTGGGCGCCGAGGACCGCAGTGCGCATTTCCGCACCATCAAGCTCGGACAGGGCGCCAATATGGCCCTGCCCATCTGGGCGCTCTACATGCAGCGCGTGTATGCCGATACCAGCCTGAATATTTCTATGGATCCTTTCCCCAAACCTTCGAAAAGGATCAAGGTGGAAATCGATTGCGAAAAATACGACCAGCAGCAACAGCGCGAAAACTTC
>JBKHBQ010000242.1:0-6132 GCA_046542305.1 Bacteroidales bacterium | reverse complement strand
CCTTATCGCCTTGTCGTTCAGTCGCCCTGTCACCTTATCGCTCTGTCGTTCAATCGTTCTTTCGCTCTATCGTTCCTTCGTTCTGTCACCTTGTCGCCTCGTCGTTCTGTCGTTCCTTCGCCTTATCGCCTTGTCATCCAGTCGTTCTTTCGCTCTGTCGTTCTATCGCCCCTTCTTCCCACAGCCTATGCAATCCGTTGCCGGATGCTGTTGCGCACTTCCTCGCTGATGGCCTGGTAGCTTTCGTTGCCGGGATAAACAGGCCTGAGGAAATCTACCTCGATCTGCTTAAAAGGCTTGGGGAAATTGCTTCCGGGCGGGAACGCATGCCATGCACCCTTGATGGCCACCGGGACCACCGGCACACCCAGCTCGCGGCTCAGGATGGCGAAGGTTTCCTTGAACTGGCCCACCTCGCCGGTTTTGGTGCGGGTGCCCTCCGGGAAGATGATGATGTTGCGGTTGTTTTGCAGCGCCATGGCCATTTTTTGGATCGACAGGCGCAGGTCGTTGCTCAGGTCGACGATGATGATGTTGTTGCGCGCGGCCAGGTATTTCAGCCACCGCTGCTTGATGTGCTTTTCCTTGGCGTAAAAATAGGTTTTGCTGAAAGTCCGCCTTTTCAGTAGTGAGGCTATGATAAACGCATCGAAAAAGCTCTGGTGGTTGGGCGCGATGATGCAGGGTTCCTGCGGGATATTTTGCAATCCGCTGTAGGTAAGCCTGAAATACACCTTATACAGGTATTTGCTGAATTTGAGCACCATCTGACTGGCCCACCAGCTTCCGGGATAGCGGATATGCACTTTCTCCTTCAGGATTTCCGACCAGTTGGTGGTTTCCAGTTGGAGGCGGCTTTTCTTCTCGCGGATATATTCTGCCAGTTTGATCACCGAGGGGAAATTCATCAGGCTTTCCACTTTCAGCTCCACGCCGAAGGATTTTTCGAGCCACGACTGCAGTCCCACTTTGTCGAGCGAGTCGAGTCCCAGGTCGAATTCCAGGTGATCGCCCGGCGAAACTTCCACCGATTTCTGTTGCTCAAGGTATGATTTCAGGATGGAATACTCCTTGAAGGCAGGTGTAGCTTTTTGTTTTTCGGCTTTGCCGGGCGCCGAAAGCAATTCATCCAGTTTAAAGCGCTGGATCTTGCCCAGGCGGGTGCGCGGCAGTTCCTCTTCGATCAGGGTGAAGGCCAGGATCTGCTTGTAGGGCGCTACGGTGGGATTGAAATCGCGCAGCAGCTTTTCGCGGAACCAGGCCGACGGGTCGCTTACCTCCATGGCCGACAGTGCGGCGCGGTCGGGGTTGATCAGGGCATGCAGCTTTTCGTGGTGCAGAATCACAGCCACTTCTTTAATGCCGGCGATGTTTTCTTCAAGCGCCTGCTCCAGGCCTGCCGGGTTGATGTTTTTGCCGCCCGAGGTCACAAGGATTTCCTTTTTCCTTCCGGTGATGCGGATGAATCCCTGTGCGTCCACCTCACCCAGATCGCCGGTATAGAGCCATCCGTCTTTCAGGATTTCGGCGGTATCTTCGGGCTTGTTCAGGTAGCCCTGCATGATGTTTTTGCCTGAGGCCACGATTTCGCCGTCGCGGATCTCCACCTTCACACCCGGCATGATCTGTCCGGCAGCGCCGATTTTCCAGTTGCCGGGTTGGGTAAAGGAGATCATTGGTGCGGCTTCGGTCATGCCATAGCCTTCGAGCATTTCAAAGCCCAGCGTTTTGTAGTCGCCGGCCACCTCCGGATCGAGCGGGGCGCCGCCGCAAACCATGTATTTGACGTGTCCGCCGAATTTTTCATGGACGGCTTTGAATATTTTTTTGGAGAAGCCCCTGGAGTTAAGTTTTGATGCCAGTTTGAACATCATCCTGCCGGCCTTGCTGGCATTTACCTTGTCCATCACACCCTTTCGGATGAGCGCATACAGCCTGGGCACGCCAATAATGATGTTTACCTTGTGTTGTTGCAGGGTATTCAGAATATCGGCTGTATCCAGCGATGGCGACATGGCCACACTGCCTCCCGCGGAAAGCGGTGCCAGCATCGATCCCACCAGCGGGAAAATATGGTGCAGGGGCAGCAGGATCAATGTAGTTTCCTGCGGCGCAAAAATCGGGATGTCCTCCGAAACGGCCCGGATATTGGCCTGGAGGTTCTGATACGAAAGCATTACTCCCTTGGGATTACCCGTGGTGCCCGAGGTATAAATAATAACGGCGGTTTGCTGTGGATCGCTAACGCTGATTTCAGTCAATGGTTTTTCTTCCGGGAGGCGCTGTTCTTCAAAAACAAGAATCTCAGGTTTTTGCGACAGGGTTTCTACGGCCTTATCTACCACCTTCCGGGTAGCGGCTGAGCAAAGGATCACCTCCGGCGTGCAGTCGGAAACCATGTAAGCCAGTTCGGAGGCCGTCGACATGACGTCCACCGGAACAACCACGGCTCCGGCATGCCATGCTCCATAAAAGGCAAAGACCCATTCCGGACGGTTTTCCGAAAAGATCATTACCCGGCCCGGGTGGTGCGTGCTCAGTAAGCCCGACCAGGAAGCTGTGTTTTGTAGAAGATCCTGGTATGAAAAGCTTTGATCTTTAAAGAATAAAGCTGTTTTTTTGTGTGCGTTTAGTATTCTCATGTTATTATATAAACTGCAAAACTATCAAAATGATTTTACTGAAACTAAAAAAAGTTGAAAATGAATGCTTTGGAGGGATGGGTAAAGCGGATCAGCACCAGATTGCATAAATTTACGATTGTCCCAGGTCGAAGGGCATGATTCGACCGGTGATGATTTCCCCGGTAGTTATGCCGGCCATTACAGGTATCACTTCCACGCCTTCCAAAAAAGCTAGTAACAGCGCATTTGCATAGGCTGGATCGATATCCCGCGCAGGGCCGAAGATTTCCACATCTGATCTTTGGATGATGTATAGCATTACCGCCCTCATGCCAAGCCGGCGCACTTCCATGAGGCCGTGGAGATGCTTCAGTCCGCGCACCGTTACCGCATCCGGAAACCGGGCCCAAATGCCATCCTTCAGCGTAACATTCTTCACCTCGATAAAACATTTTTCACCCGGTTTTTCGGCATACAGATCGAAACGGCTGTCGCCAAACCGCACTTCCCGCCGGATGGTGGTGAATCCGCGAAGCCCCATGATACGGTTGTTTTTCAGCGCTTCATAAGCAAGTTTGTTCGGAACTCCTGTGTTGATGCCCACCCAGTTTCCTCCAATGCTGATCATTTCCCAGGTAAACCGTGTTTTACGCTTCGGATCGGTGGCGCGGCTCAGCATCACCTCCGCGCCTTCTTCCAGACAGCTTTTCATGGTGCCCGAATTGGTGCAGTGCGCTGTAACCACCTCGCCGTTTTCCAGCATTACATCGGCCAGAAAACGTTTATAGCGGCGGATCAGGCGCCCCGGAACCAATGGAGTGTCGAATTTCATGCAGCAAAAATACAATTAACCGGAACCCGGATTATGCATTCTTTCTCTATTATTACTTCGTGTTTCAGCGCCGTTGTGGCGTTTGTTTAAACTGTGAATTCATCATTACATTATAAAAATACCGTTCGGCGAAGCACCCGCCTTGCCGTCGAGGCAGGTCCGCTTCTCTGCGTCTTCTCCTTTCGGCAGAGCATCCGCTTTAAATTTACTTGCGTTTAAAATATCTTTTTAACCGATGCAATCATAGACCGTTCGGCGAAGCTTCAGCTTCGATGATTTATTCCCGCAGTATTCAGTGCTTTTGTTTCATCAGAATAAACTAAAGCATTTCTACAATCAGGCCAAACAATTAAAAAAGCTCCTCAGCTGCGAACCCTTGGCTGACTTGGTGATTACTTCGGGTTTTAGCGCCTTTGTGGAGTTTCTATAGCCACGAAATTACGAATGCACTAAAAATTCACGAAGTTTTCAATTCAGGCTTATGTTTTTGCGCTTAAAAAAAAATCTATTAGCTGATGTAATCATAGCCGTTCGGCGAAGCTTCAGCTTCGCTGATTTATTCCCGCAGTATTCACTGCTTAGGTTTTATTAAAATGATGCTTTTCAGCAATCAAATTGAATAATTACAAAAAAAAGTATGTTTTCTTGTTTTAATGAGAATATTCTCATTACATTTGTCGAAAAATTATTTTATGCCACGACGACGCCAACCGAGAAAAATTGTTGAGCCCCCGGGATTCAAAGGATTCAGCCCGTATGGCCATGCCGGTGAGCCCTCAGGAGAAGTGGAACTGCTTTACGAAGAATATGAGGCCATCAAGCTAACTGATTATGACGGTCTTTCGCATCACCAGGCCTGCGTGTTGATGGGCATTTCGCGCCCTACCTTCGCACGCATCTATGAAAGCGCCCGCCGCAAGGTGGCCCGGGCACTTGTGGAAGTGAAGCCGCTGCGCTCGGTATACGGCAATGCCTGGCTCGATAAAAACTGGTTTCGCTGTGGCGACTGTTTCAACCAGTTTACCATGCCGGCATCCATACAGGACAAAAACTGCCCGGTGTGCAAATCGAATCGGATCGAACATATTAATCCAAACATACACACTACATGAAAACACTGATCACATCTACCGGTCCGGAAACGGAAGCCAGGATGGACCCGCGCTTTGGCAGGGCGGCTTTTTTCTGCCTCTACGATCACCAAACCGGCGACATCGCTTTTATTCAAAATGAGTTTAGGGATGCGCAGGGCGGCGCCGGCACCAAAGTGGCTGAGAAGGTGCTGCAGATGAATGCCGGGCGCGTCATTTCAGGCGACTTCGGCCCGAAGGCCAAGGAGTTGCTCGATAAATTCGAAATCCAACTGGTGAAGTACAACGACGATCAGAAAACGATTGCCGAAATAATTGATTCGATCAAATAAAGAAAGGAGGTATAAAATGCCGGGATTCGACAGAACAGGTCCCAACGGACAGGGCCCCATCACCGGAAGAGGCCTCGGAAGGTGCAATGCGCCTGCAAAAGACAGAACTGAAGAGGATGAGAGCCGCGGAGGGCGCGGAAGAGGAAGCGGTTTTGCATTCGGAAGGGGACGGGGACGCGGCGGAAGAGGTTTTGGCCGCGGATGGTGGTAAACCATATTCCCCGCATCAGGCCGCATCTGAATTTCCTGTATGGTTGGAACGGTTGTTCAGCGTTTGCTTCTAATAAATTAAGTTGTTGTTTCACGTGCCAAAATCAACCGGATTGACCTTGAAAAGGAAATTCAGGCGGCCTTTTAAAATGAATAACACCAGAGGATTTTCGATTGGAGATAAAGTGGCTGATACATTAACCGATTATCCGGTGCTATTAGTGCGTTGGCTGGTTCTCCCTTCAGGATAGTCAGAGGGGTGAGCGCCGATGGGGATTTTTTAGGACAGACTGGATATTAACACATCAATTGAGATGATCCATTTCACATACCGGTTTTAAAACGATGAAGTTTTTTCGTATCTGAAATCACAGGAATATTTGCAACACTTTGGCCATGAATCACTATCCTAAGAAGATCGCGATAGCCAGCGGCAAGGGCGGTACAGGCAAAACCACCGTGGCGGTAAACCTGCATCATGTCATCAAAAAATATCTTGATGCCGGCGCCCTCCTGGTGGATTGTGACGTGGAAGAACCGAATGATGCCCTTTTTTTTCCGGCATCCGTACCCGGGCGGGTCATCCCGATCACGCAACCGGTTCCTAAAATTGATCTGCAAAAATGCAACTTTTGCCGTGCCTGCACGGATTATTGCGAGTTTAACGCCATCACCATCATCCCGCCGCTCCGGCACGCCGAAATTTCCGCCGATCTGTGTCATTCCTGTGGCGCCTGCCTGCATGCCTGCAATGTCGGCGCCATCACCGAATATCCTTTTGAGATCGGGAAATTCACCAAATTTCATGAAGAGAATTTGGTAGAGGGGAACCTTCATGTAGGTTTGGCGCAGCAAACGCCGGTCATCAGGCAGGTGAAGAAACTTACGGCACCGCACCGCGGCATCGTGATCTATGATGCGCCGCCCGGGACAAGCTGCCCGCTGGTGACCACCGTGAGCGATGTGGATTTTGTGATCCTGGTAGCCGAGCCTACCCCATTCGGACTGCACGATTTCCGGCTCACCGCCACCCTGATGCAGGA
>JBKHBQ010000241.1:0-6134 GCA_046542305.1 Bacteroidales bacterium | reverse complement strand
CAGAATAAGACCGCCGATGAGCAGGAGCGGCTCGTATGCCTTGTTTCTGCGATAATCTCTGATGCGGGAGATCAGGTAAAAGTCCTGTGTATTGCTGCTGAGTTTGTTGAAGTCGTCGCCGGCAACAAGCAGCAGCACGTCGCCCGAGCGAAGCTTTATATTTCCGATCTTTCCCGAAAGGCGCTCCCCGTTGCGGTGGATGGCCACCACGGCAGAATCGAACCTGCTTCGGAACATGGCTTCTTTCACTGTTCTGCCGGCCAGTGTTGAATTATGCGAAATCACCACCTCGATGGCTTCCGCATGGGCTTTTCTGCTGAACATACCCAGTTCCGACAACTCCAGGCCCGACCGTGTCTTCACCAGTTCGGCGATGGTGTTGGTATCGCCGGCAAAGACGAGGATGTCGTCGGTGAGCAGCGTTTCGTGTGGGCCTACCGGCCGGATTTTTTGCTCGCTGCGGATGATCTCCGCGAGGAAGAGCCCCTTGAGGTTCCTCAGGCGCGCCTCCTGCACGGTACGCCCGGGCAGCGACGAATCAGTCCGGATGCGCGTCTGCACCAGGTAGCGGCGGGTATTTTCCACAAAGTCGTTCATCACATCCTTGCGGTCGGGCAAAAGTTTGTTGCTGAAGAAATACAAAAACAGGAAACCGATGAAAACCATCGGAATTCCGGCCCACACAAAATCGAAGATGTACAGGCTGTCGAATCCGGGTATGATATCCTGTGCCTGCACAAAGCCGTTGACGATGAGGTTGGTGGAGGTGCCGATGAGTGTAGCCGTACCGCCGAGGATGGCTGCAAACGAGAGGGGGATCAGCAGTTTCGACGGGCTGATCTTGTGGCGCGTGCTCCAGGTATTTACGTAGGGCATGAGGATGGCCACCAGCGGTGTATTGTTGAGAAATGCCGACAGGAATGACACGCTGAGCACCATGCGGTTGAGAAAGCCCCTGTAGCTTTTGGCACGCTGGAAAATGCGGTCGAAAAAGCCCTCGAGCACCCCGGTATTCCTGATCATTTCGCCAATGAGCAACAGCATGATGATCACCAGGATCTGTTCGTTGGCAAAGCCGCTCAGGATTTCCGAGGGTGTGAGTATGCCAAACAATCCCAGCACGAGCACACCGGCAATAAAGGTAAAAGCCGGCCCGATCAGGTCGGTGTACAGCGAGATGATGATAAAGATAATGACCAGCAGGACGATGATGCTATCGAAATGCAGCATATGTCTAAGTGCGCTTTTTTAGAGGTTTCCTAACCATTCCCCTGTCCACCTCGGCAACGATTGACATGCCAAGCTGCAGGATTTGCAGCACCAGTTTTTGTTTTCCGATGCGAATCACTTCACCATAGATACCCTCCATGGGTCCGCCGGATATTTCCACGTTGTCGCCGCGCTGGACGCGGATGTTGTAGCCTTCGGTTTGCCTGAGGAACCGCCGGATGGCGTCGATCTCTTTTTGCCTGACCACGGCGGGTTTGCCCAGGTAGTACAAAAAGCGCGAAACGCCATACACTTCCAGAATTGATCTATGCTCCCCTTCCGCTACTTTCACAAAGATGTAGGAATTGAACAGGGGAACGATTACCTTTTTTTTGCGGTCGCTCCACTGGCGCAGCGTCGTGTAAAGGGGCAGATAGCAATGCACGCCCAGTTCCTTCAGCCGTTCGTACACGCGCTTCTCGGCACGCGGAGCCGTATAGATCACGTTCCAGTGCTGCGGAAGCACACGCTGCGGTTGATCGCTGGTGATGCCGGCGTTTTCCTGCCTCACGGTTTTACCTTCATTTCCTCCATGTTGTTCCATATCAGGAGTGATTTGTTAGCTATTTCTTCCTGCCTGATTCCATATTCTCCTATGGTATAGATCAGGTATCTGATTTTCCGATTGATAACCTGCTCGGCCTTTTCGATAAGGCTGATCAGGAAAGTTTTGTTGATGGTATCGCCCACAAATACCAGGTCGATCACATCGCTGTCGTTGCCATTGGCAAACGATCCTGCAATAAATGCCTTTTCCAGTCCGCCGATCTGTTTTACCACCCGCTCGAGTACCTGATCGAGTCCCACGTGCTTCATGATCAGGCTGTTGATTTCGGGGTACAGCGGATGCGCCACATTGGCCCTGAACATCTTCTTGTTTCCGGCTGCGTACGACTTGAGCAAACCCGCCTTTTCGAAACGGTTCAACTCCAGCCGAATGGCATTGGTCGATTCGTGAAACTCCTGTTCCAGCTCACGCAGGTACGACGAATACCTGCTGTTGAGGAAAAATTTCAGCAGCAGTTTAATGCGGGTTTCGGATGTGATCAATGCGTCGAGCACGGATTTAAATTTATGCGTTTTGTTTTTTGCTTTTGCACCATATAGTTTCGAAACTTGCTTTTGGCGTTATTGGCGTCGCGTAATCCAGAGGTGTCGGGATGTTCCGCCCTATCACCTTATCTCATTATCGCCTTATCACCCTATCGCCTTATCTCCCTATCACCCTATCACCCTATCGCCCTATCACCTATCACCCTGTCGCCTTATCACCCTATCGCCTTTTCACCCTATCGCTCTATCTCCTTATCACCCTTCCTTGTCGCCCTATCGCCCTATCACCCTATCGCCTTATCACCCTATCGCCCTATCACCCTATCACCCTATCGCCTCATCGCCTTGTCACCCTCTCACCCTACCGTTCTTCGCCCGTCTTTCTGTCGCTCCATCATACTTTCGGCAGGACACAGCTTCGCCAGGTCAGTCACACTGGCAACTGTGATCGGGCTGAGGTTTTTCACCTCATACATAAACATTTACAGTGAAATTTCAGGATAGAAAAAGGGCGTTGATTACCCTTCCGGTTGAAATGGATATTCCAATGATATTAATGTAAAATTATCCGATGGTTTCCGATTTAAATCAACAATACATCCTGCTCTCACTGAAAAATGAGTAACAAAACTACTCAATTTTATCAGGCACGGAAAAACTTTGTCTGTTAAAAGATTCTTAAATCCTACAGATTACCTTTAAAGTTCCTTATTTTGTGCACGATATTTATGCTGTTTCTGGCATCATCCAGTCCGTAGCCTTTTCCGCTGAGAATTTTTTCGTAGGCTATCGTGTGCAAATCAGTGAAGCCGCCGCTGAATTCGATCTCCTCGCCTTCGATGGAAATGGACCTGTAGGTGCGTTGGCCTGTTTGGCGGATGTGTCCGGGAATATCATTGATGTCGAGGCTGAGCCGCCACCTGACGCGTGCTTTTTCGAGTTCGAGGTAGCCGCTCACCTTGTCAGGTTCGGATTTATCCACGATCAAATCCTTCATGTCCCCGAAAATCCATCCGAGCATGTCGAAGAAATGCACGCCGATGTTGGTGGCTACTCCGCCGGATTTTTGCACATCGCCCTTCCAGGAGATAAAATACCACCTGCCCCGGCTTGTAAAATACGTAAGATCCACGCTGTACACCTTGTCGGCCGGACTTTCGTCCACCTTTTTTTTGAGTGCAAGAATGGAGGGATGGTGACGCAACTGAAGGATGGTATAGATCCGTTTTCCGCTTTCCTTCTCGATTTCCGAGAGGGCTTCCACATTCCATGGGTTCAGCACGATGGGCTTTTCGCAGATGGCGTGGGCATTGTTGCGCAGGGCCAGGCGGATATGGGCATCGTGCAGGTAGTTAGGGGAGCAGATGCTTACGTAATCCACCAGGCCGCCTTCGTTTTTGCGGCGCAGTTTATCCAGATGCCTGTCGAAACGCTCGGGTTCGGTAAAAAAATCGGCTCCGGGAAAATAGCTGTCGATTATGCCCACACTGTCGAAGGGATCGAGGGCGGCGATCAGGTTGTTGCCAGAATCCTTAATGGCTTTCATATGCCGCGGAGCAATATAGCCGGCAGCTCCGATAAGTGCGAAATTCAACGCGTCTTTCTTCATGTCAGGTTGTTGTTTTTTGTTGCAGTCCTTCAGCCAGGAGGTCGATGATGTGCATGGTTTTGATATCAATTTTTTGCCTGCGAATATAGGATTCCAAATGTAACAAGCACGAACCATCGGTGGAGACGATATATTCAGCGCCGCTTTCTACGGCATTCTGCACCTTTTGTTCAGCCATGGCTGTGGATATGGCTTCATGCTTTACGGCAAATGTACCTCCGAATCCGCAGCAAACATCGGCATCCTTGAGGTCCAGGAGTTCCAGCCCCCTAACGTTGCGCAACAGTCTCAGCGGCTCGTCGTTGAGCCGGTATTCGCGCAGCGAAGCGCAACTGCTGTGGTACACCACCCGGGCTTCGAACGCAGCACCCACATCCTCCGTCTTCAGGCGGTTCACTATAAAGTCGGTAACTTCGAACACCTGTTCCCTGAGCTTTTTATATTCAAGATGCCAGGGGGTGTTGTAAAACAGTTTTTCGTAATAGTTTCGCACAAATCCGGTGCAGGATGAGGAGGGTGAAACAATGGGCCGGTCGTTTGAAAAATCCCTGATAAACTTCACGCCGAGATCGCGGGCATCGTCCCAGAAACCGCTGTTGAAGGCCATTTGTCCGCAGCAGGTCTGGTTCGGGTTGTAATGAACCTTTACGCCGAGCTTTTCAAGAACCTTCACCATGCTGAAGCCGGTTTCAGGATTGAGCTGGTCGATAAAACAGGGTATGAATACATCAACTTCCATAGGCAAAAGAAAACAAAAGTATGCAAAAGTAGTGTTTCCGGGCGAAATTCAAATATTAATTGCAATGTATAGCAAAGGGTTTATTTATGCGGGTTTGGTGTTAAATATTGTTAATTTCAGGTTCAACTACCGAACTATGAGCGGAATTCGTTTTATTTGTATAGATAAATCCGGTGCAGAAAGTACCGGGATTCCTACAGGAGCGGCAGTGGAGCGTTTACGGTTTCGGGCTGATGCACAGACGTGCAGCCTGAAAATTCAGGAGCAAATCAGAAAAAGACTTGATTTTGATTAGAAATTCATATATTTGCAATAACGTGTAAAACAAGGTAGCCTATGGTAAAATTTTACTACACTCATACCCGCCGGTCTTATCCAGTACTCTGTCTGTCACCATGATGTGCGCCCGAAGCGCAAAAGTTACCTGACGTTACCTGATCAAGAACAGACATTACATATTTATTATTCATTCTTTTATTAATTTAAACCTGACGTTTATGAAAAGAGTTACAAGTTTATTGTTGTTGTTGATGTTTATGGCATCAACAGCGTTAATCTCCCAGGTCAATTCGGTGACGAATGTCCTGGAGCGGCCCCAGCCGCAAGCTGAGAAGCCCATTCTGGACAAACAGCTATTTAATCCTGCTGACGTTGCCGAGCGTCGTCAGCAAGTACAAAGTGATGCCACCGGAGATATTGTTTTTAATCTGGATGTGGAAACGATTTGTGGTGACAACCAGCTTCTTGGTTGTGACTTTGACGGCACCTATTTATGGATTACTGGTGCCGGAAACGCTGCAAATCCAAATTACATTTATCAAGTAGATCCGGTTGCCGGCACCCTTGTGAATACCTACGAACAGGGTACTACCACAGCGTGGGGCATGCGCGATCTTGCATGGGTTGAAGCAGACGGTCTGCTGTATGCTGGTGATGAAGATGGATTTTATTCCATCGATCCCACAGATGGAACAGTTACTACAGTTTTCGCTCCTACCGGTATGGGGGTAATCAGGGCCTTGGCTTATGACGGAACCCATTTCTGGACCAAGTCATTTGGTGACGATCTCTATCAGTTCGATATTGCCGGGAATATTATCAATACTTATTCCCCGACAGTTGCTGATGCCTGTTACGGTGCAGCCTACGACTGGAACGAAGGTTTCCTGTACCTGTTCAGTCAGGATGATGCCATGTTTTATCAGTTTGATCTGGCAGGCAATCACACAGGCGTGACCTATGATGTTTCTGCCGCCCAGACAGGAGGCATTTCAGGGGGCGCATTTTTTGATTATGGACAACTTTATCCAGGTTTAGCAACCCTTAGCTTTCTATTGCAGGGTACCCCAGATGTAGTTGCCTCCATGGATCTTTACCCCACTTTTGAATTTGCGGTCGATGTTGGAATTCAGGCAATTACAGAACCTGTTTCAGGTGTCGAACTGACAGCAAGTGAACCAATTA
>JBKHBQ010000240.1:0-6137 GCA_046542305.1 Bacteroidales bacterium | reverse complement strand
CCCAGATAATGAGTCCGACGACGATAAGTGCGGCGGGGGGCAGGATCATCAGGCCGTTGTCTTTATAACCGAAATCGTAAAATGCCTGCGGTACTATCTGGTAGCCCCATACGGTTCCGGAGCCGAACAGTTCGCGGAAAAATGCAACTACGATGAGGATCCAGCCGTAACCTGCCGCATTTCCGATGCCGTCGAGGAACGATGGCCAGGTTTTGTTGCTCATGGCAAAGGCTTCAAAACGTCCCATGATAATACAGTTGGTGATGATCAGGCCTACGAATACCGATAACTGCTTGCTTACGTCGTACACGAATGCCTTCAGCACCTGGTCGACCAGGATTACCAGCGAAGCGATCACCACAAGTTGTACGATGATGCGGATACGCGGGGCAATGGTTTTGCGCAGCAGCGAGATCACCACGTTACCGATTCCCATTACGGCCACTACCGAAAGGGTCATAACGAAAGCAGGCTCCAGTTTGACGGTTACAGCCAGTGCCGAGCAGATGCCGAGCACCTGAACCGTGATCGGGTTTTCCTTGCTCAGCGGCGTAGTGAGCAGCCTTCTGTTTTTTGCCGAAAATAAAGGTTCGCTATTGCTCATGATTAAACGTTTTTCTTGATGTATGGAACATAATTTTCAAGGTTACTTTGAAGCATTTCGGTCACTCCTTCGCTGGTGATGGTACCTCCCGAAATGCCATCCACACCGTGTTCGACAGGGATCGCGCTGTTTTCAACACCGCCTTTCACAACCTTTACCGACACGAATTCGCCCTGGTCGTTGAAGATCTTTTTTCCTTTGAATTTGCTTTCAAACCAATCGGTGTTGATCTCCGCGCCCAGGCCGGGGGTTTCGCCCTTGTGGTCGAAATTGGCTCCGGCGATGGTGTTGAAATCGCTTTCGAAGGCGATATTTCCCCATACCGGGCCCCACAGACCCATGCCGCGAACAGGAACCACATAATACTGCTGGCCTTCTTTTTCGATGATGAAGATGGGCCATACCGGTTTTTCGTCTCCCGGGTTTTTTTCGAGTTCCAGTTGTTGTTTCAGGTTAATGTCGAAGGGACGGATTGCTTCACCCGTGGCTTCTTCGCCGGGTGTCCAGGTACTTACCACATTGCCTTCCGAATCAACGGAAAGTTCTTTCACGATCTTTTCGTTGTAAACGGAGGCAGCATTGTCACGTTCGGCTTCTACATTTGCCGCAGCAAGAATTCCCTGGATTTTTTCGGCCATGATATTGGCTTCCTGAAATGGTTTGAGCACCATGGAAGCCGTCGAAAGAACGGCGGCGACCAGGATCACCATTACGGATGCATACGTGAAAATATATTTGTTGCTAAACATATCTTAATAAATTTTATGCGGTTGCTAATTGTGCCCTGACCTGTGCACGTTTTCTACGTTTCTTTATGTTGGCTTCCACCACATAATGGTCGATCAGCGGAGCAAATACGTTCATCAGCAGGATGGCCAGCATCATTCCTTCGGGATATGCCGGGTTGAGTACTCTGATGAGCACCGCCATGACGCCGATGAGTATGCCGTAGATCCATTTCCCGCGGTTGGTCTGGGATGCAGTTACCGGATCGGTGGCCATGTACACGGTGCCGAAAGCAAATCCGCCCATGATGAGGTGGTAATGTGGCGGCAGGTTCATGAATACGTTTTCGGGTGCCACATAGGGGCCGATGGTCCAAAGCAGGGCTGCCAGTCCGAAGCCGCCGATGGTTACCGCGAGCATAACCCTCCAACTGCCGATGCCGGTCCAGATGAGAATGGCAGCGCCGATGAGGATCAGGAAAGTGGATGTTTCCCCGATGGAGCCGGGAATGAATCCCCAGAACATATCCGAAACACTGGCCAGTTCGCTCATGGGTTCGTTTACCAGCAGTTTCCCCAGCGGGGTGGCGCCTGAATAGGCATCTGCCTTTTCTGAAATCCACACCTTATCGCCTGACATATCCTGAGGGTAGGCAAAAAACAGGAATGCACGTGCGGTGAGCGCCGGATTGAGAATATTCATGCCGGTACCGCCGAAAACTTCCTTGCCGATAACCACGGCAAATGCTGTTGCCACTGCCACCATCCACAACGGAATATCCGGTGGCAGGATCAGCGGGATGAGCATTGCGCTTACCAGAAAGCCTTCGTTCACCTCATGGCCGCGCCATTGTGCAAAGGCAAATTCAATACCCAGACCTACTGCATACGATACCACTACGATTGGCAGTACCTTGATCAGCCCGAACAGGAAGTTTTCCCAGATCGTTGCTGTTTCACCGTAGGAGAGGTGATGCTGATAGCCCACGTTCCACATACCGAACAGCAAGGTGGGAATCATGGCCATCACCACGATGATCATGGTTCGCTTCATATCAATGTAATCACGGATATGGCTGCCGCTCCCGGTGGTTTTGTTGGGTACAAACAGAAAGGTTTCGAAGGCATCGAACGTACTGTGCAGGTACGAAAACCTTCCGCCTTTCTCGAACTGTGGTTTTATTTTATCAATATAATTTCTTAACGCACTCATTATCTAATTCCTGTTTGTAGGTTTAACTCATTTCTTTACGCATCAGGTCAAGCCCTTTTCTCACAATCTCCTGCAGGTTGTGTTTGGAGGTATCGATAAACTCGGGAAGGGCAAAATCTTCCTCGTCCACTTCATAAATTCCCAGGTTTTCCATGGCGTCGATGTCTTCGATCATGATTGCCTTAATGAGTTGCATGGGATAAATATCGAAGGGGAATACCTTTTCCATCTCGCCGGTCATCACAAAGGCACGGTGCCCGCCGTGCATATTTGTGTCGAGCTTGTATTTTCTTTTATCCGAATGCAGCCAGGAGAAGAATGCCCTGGAATAGCTGAATTTGCCAAATCCGGGAGTAGCCCATCCGAACAATTCATAGTAATCGCCCTCGGGAAGCACCGTTACCTGTGAGTCGTAAAAGCTGATAAATCCGTTCTTGTCGATTTTGCATCCGGTGAGGGGATTGCCACTGATAACGCGGAGTTTGCCTTCTTTAAGGTTGTCCTTGATAAATTCGCGGATCGTGGCCCCGATTTTTGTTTTGTAATATCGTGGTTTCAGCACTTCCGAACCTGTCAGGGCAATGATTCTTTCGGCGTTGTAGCGGCCTTCGAGGAAGAGCCTGCCAATGGTGAGCACTTCCTGCGGACGCAAATGCCACACCACCTCACCTTTATTTAAAGGATCGAGTTTGTTGATCTGCGGGCCTACGTTTCCCACGGGGTGGGGGCCTTTAAAATAATTGATCTGAACATTTTTGGAATTGGTAAATACCTTCGACACTGTCACGCCGGCGGGGAGGTTCAGGTGAATTTTGCCGTCGGTGAGCTTTTTCAGTGCATCCAGTCCGGTCTGAAAAGCTTCGCCGTGCCCGTGCACGATGAGGTCGTAGTCGGGGGCAAGCGGGTTGGTGTCGAAGCCCGAAATGAAAATGGCTTTCGGGTTGTCCTTCGGGTTGGCAATCACTGTATAGGGCCGTTGCCTGACTACCGGCCAGATGCCGCTTTGCAGGAGCTTTCCGGTGATTTCGTCGCGGTGCAGCTTGTTGGGATCGGCTTTGCCGAAATCCTCATATTCCTGCTGTGGATCCGCTTCGACGGTAATTTCGAGCAGCACACGTTTGGCGCCACGCCTGATCTCTTTTACAGTGCCGCTGACGGGCGAACTGAATTTGATGTAGTCGCGGTACTTATCGTAAAACAATTGTGTACCGGCTTTGACTTTATCACCTTCGTGTACAAGCATTTTCGGAAAAACCCCCACGAAATCGATCGGCTTAACGGCATAGATGCCTGCTTCCATTTCGGTTACGGTTTTCTCGGCTTCGCCTACAAGGTTGATGTCAAGTCCTCTTTTAATGGTTATTGTTTCTGACATATGTTGTAGATCAAAAAAAATATCTGCTAAAAATTAAGTTTTGAATCTGCTGACCCGATTTGCGGTGCAATAATATGAATTAAATTTCATTTGGTTCCGTCAAAAAAATGTAAATAAATCAGCAAATCCTTGATTAAGGCACATTGTTGATCCATCTGTTAAATAATATTGATCCCGGTCAGTTTTTTTATTACCCATCTTCAGATGAAAGAATATTCACTGCAAATTTAAAGCACAAAAGAATGTAAATAAATACATGTGTTGTTATTATTTTAACAAAAAAATGTAACAATTATGCTACAGCGTTGTTCAGCAATGGCTGGCTATTCTTTTAATGAAAGAACCGGATGTTTTTCCTCAAAACAAGATTTCTCTCCTTGTTTTATTTTCTGTTTCTTGTCGCACAAAGAAAAATATAAGGCACTCAAAAAGTCGTACCGGTACGAGGCAATATAAAAAAAAATGCGGGACGCTGCATTTCCATCAGGAAAATTATTAGTTTTACACGTTTATTATTAGGAATGATGGGGTGTTAATCAATCAGGAAAATTGAGCTTATTTTCATCTGCAGATACGTTATCGTTATCAGCAACGACTTCCATATTCGACTCATTGAATATGGATAAGTACATGACGGCGCATGCCGGATATGGTGTTCCGGTAGTGATAAGTGTTGCCGGAGTGTTATATATTGATGCTGCCCGCATACTTTTACAAACAGTTCTTCAGGGTGGTTGCCGAATGGCTGAGGCTCATTTCCTGTCTTTATTGATCCGGCGAAAAAACTTATGGGAAAAAGAAAAACATACAAGAGTAAATTCAAGTCTCACAGCAAATAAATTATAAACCAAAGTTTTACTAAAATTTTAAACGTATGAAAAGGAAATTGTTACAGCTTGTTTTGGTACTGATATTCGGCCTTTCGCTGAATTCAGGCATTTATGCACAAAATGTAGCCATCAATAACGATGGCAGTGATCCACATGCTTCAGCCATGCTCGACATACAGGCTGAAAACATGGGTTTACTCATTCCACGGATTACCGAGGCAAATCGGCCCACCGATCCGGCTACCGGCCTGCTGATCTATCAAACTGATGGGGATTCAGGATTTTATTATTTCGACGGAGTGGAGTGGAAACGCATTTCTAATAATTCACAACTTGGGACCATGGCGTCGCAGGACGCCGATAATGTTACCATTACGGGCGGTAGCATTGATGGGGTAGCTATTGGTGCGCTCAATCCTTCTACGGGACAGTTTACCACCCTGCAGGCAACCGCTACCACCACACTTGAAGGGGATCTTATTGTGCATGCCGACACTGACATCGGTTATAATTTCATGGTTGATGCAGCCACGGGTGAGGTAACAGCCTATGGCAATATTCAGGGGAAAGAACTGCAAACCCTGAGCGGAAATATCCGCATTGCAGAGGATGAAAACAACCTGCCCTGGATCAATGTACTGAAAAACGGCAACAAGGTTTTCGAAATGGGACTGGGCACCAACGCCATTGGCGAAGCTGCCGGCTATGGCCTGAACATCAACAACGACAATGGTCAGGTAGTTGCCGGAATGGGATTCTCGCATGGCGAATGGGTAAATGGTGTGATGGATCCTTCCACACTCACCATTGCCGGAGCAACAACCGATGGCGCCGGTAATACGATGATCCAGATCAAATCGATGGAAATGAAAGCGGACCTTTTTAAAGCCGATAACCTTGGTAATGTGATGATGAGTAATGACCTGACAGTTGGGAACAACGGAAGGGTATATGGAAATTTTGTGATTGGACCAGAACCAGGCAAAGGACTCGATTCCTATCTTACCGTGTACGGCGCGTTACGGCTTCCTTTTGGAGCTTCCGAGGGATATTTCCTCAAATCCGATGCCCTGGGCGAGGCTTCATGGGGACAGATTTCCAATGCCGATATCAGCGGACTTGGAACCATGGCCACACAGGATGCTGATAACGTAAACATCACCGGTGGTACTATAGATGGAACTCCCATCGGAACCGGTTCGAAAGGCGCTGCCGCAGGTGCTTTTACCACCCTGAATGCAAGCAGCGATGCTAATGTTACAGGTAACCTTTATGTGGGAGCGATGACGAAGTCAGGAGGCAATGTAGTGCTCGGACAGAAACTAACGGCACAGGATGCCGAAATCTCTGGCACCGTAACTTCAACAACACTCAATGTTTCAGCCAATGC
>JBKHBQ010000010.1:0-29000 GCA_046542305.1 Bacteroidales bacterium | reverse complement strand
TGAAATATACAATAAGTTTGAAAGACGTATGGCAGTTTGATCCCGCAAACATCAACAAGCATTCCTCCTCCTTGCCCCGCTGACAACCTATAGTTCGGTTTTAGCTCCGATGCATAAAGGTTAGAATGATCGGAAAACGTAATGGAAAATTAACTTTACATCAGGTAAAACATTATTAACTTTGATATTATGGGCGAAATTACGCAACTGTATTACTACCGGAAAGGAGTGTAGGCATGGCAAAATTCCACATCGGCAACAACATCCGAAAACTACGGTTTCATGCAAATGAAATGACGCAGCAGCAACTGGCCGATCAGGTGAGCGTAACCCGGCAAACCATAGTGGCGGTTGAAAATGGAAAGTACTCTCCGTCGCTCGAACTTGCTTTTCGTATTGCCCGGGTTTTTGAAAAGCCACTTGAGGAGGTATTTTTTTATGATGAATCGTTGGACAACAAAATGAAATAACAATGCAAGCACAAACCGAAATTAAACTGAAAGGCATAAAGCGCCTGTTTTACAAACTGGGCGGATGCTCGCATCTTTATTTCCACATCATCAACCGGCATTTCGGGCATCCAAGGCCCGCCGAAGAACGTGCCTCCGACCTGCTTGCCGGCGGTATTATGCAGCAGGGTTACCAGTGCGGTATGTTATGGGGAGCATCCATGGCTGCCGGAGCCGAAGCCTTCCGCAGGTTTCCAGGCGAAGAGAAAGCCATCGCCCTGACCATCCTCGCCACGCAGCACATCATGGAATCCTTTAAAAGAAAAACCTCCTTCCACGATTGCTACGACATTACACACTGCGACTGGGAGAAAAAAACAAGCATCCTGAAATATTTCGTAACGGGTAAAATGATTTCCTGCTTTAAACTGGCGGAAAAGTGGGCGCCTGAAGCTGTGCAGGCAGCTATTGAAGGACTGGAAAAATACCAGCACGGCCTTCCGGAAAAATGCAAAAGTTGCGCTACCGAAACCGCAAAAAAAATGGGCGCCACCGACGAACAATCCCTGATGGTGGCCGGATTTGCCGGAGGGCTCGGGCTGAGTGGAAATGCCTGCGGAGCACTCAGCGCTGCCATCTGGATGCATACCATGGCATTTAACCTCCGAAATCCCGGCAAGGTAGTCTTTAGAAATTCCCCGTCAGAAAGAGCACTGGAAGCAATTTACCGGGAAACAGATTATGAAATATTGTGTAGCGAAATAACCGGCACAAAATTCAATTCACCTGATGAACATACAGCTTATATTGAACACGGCGGTTGCGAGACCTTAATGGCTGTACTGGCAAACTCCTGATCCATCAGGAATATACTGCTCCATTACCTTTCGTATCAAAAGTCCGCGCGAGTAAGTTTCTCCGCGACCAAAGCCCCCGAATCTCAAATTCCGGTGTTATGTGCAATCTATGCCACTCTCAGCAGCAAGCACCACATCATCGCAGTTAATCCACACCACTTCGGTACCTGCTTGATTTATCGCTGCATAACAATTGTTTTTGATGGTTCTTGAAATGTTTGGATTCATTTTTTTTGGTAATCCTTTACTTTTATCTTCACCTGGGCTGTTTTATTGTGGATATAATTCCGCATGCTTGCAATCTGCCCCAGGAAAGCAGTTACTGATTTTTGGTAAACAACCAATCCTGGTTTTTCACCTTTGCATGACAATCGATACAACTTTGCACTTTTCCCGACGCCATTACCTTACCATCGTCGTCGTACTTCGCCCAAAACCAGTCGCCTGCGTCCGGATTATATCCTTCGGTGCGATACATGGGGGTGATGGCGACGAGTTCTTTGTCTTTATTGTAGTTTTCCTTGACCAGAATGGCGCCATCGGGCATTTTATTATCTGTGTTTGCGGCCTGATATGCTTTTTCGTTCAGGTACAATTTCAGATATTCGCCATGCGGGCTTTGTCCTTCATACATGCCATCCATTCCCGGCCATTGTTTCCATTTTTCATAAGGATTTTTATTTTGGATGTAACTCCAGAAATCCGTAGCTTCAGGTTCGGGCATTTGCCCACCGGGCTGCATGCAACCCCAAAAAGTAACCAGAATCATGGCAATTGTGAAATAATATACTTTTCTGAGATTCATCATTGCTCCTTCGCTTTAAATTTGTTTATGCTTTAGGGGAAAAAACTATGCCGGAAAAACACAGAAACCCATTTATACAAAAAACAAAAACGGCTGTCATCCATAGAGATGCAGCCGCTTACGTTTGAATTCCCCGCCGGGATTTATTCTGCCAACAGGCTGATGGCAGCTCCGCCGCCGGGTGCAAGTTGCAATGTAATCCTGGAGTTTTGATCTGCTGAAAAGCTTTCGATTTCGTACGCTGTGGGGTTTTTGTCCCAGTGGGCATCGGCTGCATCCCTGTATATCACTGCCTTGTATGTTTTGCCTGCCGGCAGAAAATCGAAGGAGATTTCGAATTCACGCGAATTTTCATCGGTAATGGCTCCCACAAACCAATTTTCACTGTCACGTTGTTGGCGGGCAATCGTAACGAAATCCCCCACCTCACCATTGAGTACGATGGATTGTTCCCAATCGACGGCCACATCACGGATAAACTGAAAAGCGGGATGTCCCCTATAGTTTTCAATCAAATCGGGCACCATTTGTACCGGGCTGTAGATTACCACGTAAAGCGCAAGCTGCTGGGCCAGCGTGGTATTTACCTGGTTGTCGGGTTTGTAAGGATCAAGTTTGATATTAAAAATCCCTGGTGTGTAGTCGATGGGTCCGCTCAGCATGCGTGTAAATGCCCCTATGGGCAGGTGCTCGGGCGGGTTACCGCCGTCGGCAGCCCAGGCGTTGAACTCCTGTCCGCGCAATCCCTCCCGCGAAACGGCATTGGGAAGCGTGCGGCGAATACCGGTGGCTTTAACAGGCTCGTGGGCATTTACCGCGATCTGGTATTCGGCAGCCGTTTCGAGCACCTTGCGGTAATGGTTCACCATCCACTGTCCGTGATGATATTCACCTTTCGGGATGATCTTACCCACGTAACCGGTTTTCACCATATGAATGCCGAGCGACTCCATGAGCCGGTATGCCGTATCAAGTTGCTGTTCGTAGGTACGCGGCGCTGCGGAGGTTTCGTGATGCATGACCAGATCCACACCTTTTTCTTTTCCGTAACGCACCACTTCTTTCAGGTCATAGTCGGGATAGGGCGTCACAAAATCAAATACTCCTTCACGGTCTTCGAAACCAATCCATCGTTCCCATCCCGTATTCCATCCTTCTACCAAAACAGCCCCGATTCCGTTTTCTGAAGCAAAATCAATCATTTCCTTTGCATATTCAGTGGTGGCGCCATGCCTGCCGCTGGCCATATCCCAGGTTTTTGTTCCCACATGCATGTCCCACCAGATGCCTGCATATTTGGTAGGTTTGAACCACGACACATCGCCAAGTCTGTTGGGCTCGTTAAGATTCACGATCAGGCTGGATTCGATCAGGCCGCCGGCAGTTTCTGACACCTGGATTGTGCGCCAGGGTGTAACAAAGGGCAATTTCCGTTTCACCTTATATCCCAGCCTGTCGGAGCCCGCAAGTTCGCTTTCCATCAACAGATCTTCACCAACTACCTTCAGGGTCATCCCCGCGTAATCGGTAAGCGCAGCTTCATGAAAGCTCAGGTAAAGGCCGCCGTCGGTCTTCATGGTCACCGGTGTGTTTACCGCATTTTCCGGGATATAGGTCTGGGCCAGGCTTTCGTGGCCGCGTTTGCTCAGGGCGTCGATCTCCGAAAAGCGGGAGGTGTTGTACAGGTGCTCGTAAATATCCCAATCGCCCGGAATCCACCAGCAAAGGTGATCGCCGGTGAGTTGAAACTGCGTTCGCTCGTCCATGATGATCAACGAATCTACACCTTCCTGCGAGGGAAATCCGAACCTGAAGCCCAGTCCGTCGTTGTACACTCTGAAAAAGATATCCAGCTTCCGGCGCGGTTCATCAGATTCCTCCAGGTGCAAAATCAACTCATTGGCATGATTTTTTACCAGGCGTTTTTCACCCCAGGGCATTTCCCAGGTTTCGTCGATGGTATTGTTTTCTGAGCCGGTAATTTTAAGGTTTGCACCGATTGCCGGATGATCACGAAAATCGAATGCAAAAGCAGATGTATCGATAATCCGTTCATTTTTGTATTCCACGGCATATCCGGGCCGCCCATCCGCACGGAGGAAAAAATCCACCGTCAGTTGACCGTCGGGCGAGGCTACCTGCAGCGATTCTTCTGAATTTTGGTTGCAGGCCGACATGATGATCATGATGCTTAGCAAAGCAATGGAAAGATGATATTTTATTTTCATAAGGATGATGATTTACAGTATGCGATACAAATTTCAAAGTTATTACATCGGCAATAAAAAAAAGAAGCAGGGGCGCAAAATATAAAAAATTGCCGCCCCTGCTTCATCAATCAATTGATTTACAAATGGCATAAACCGCCATCTATAAATTAATCTTTAGCTTTTATTCAGGCTCCGGGTCTTAATCTCCGGTGCGCCTGGTTGTGGTATTGAATTCCGGCCGGTCGTAAAACTCGTCGGTCACATCTTTTACCACAATGGTTTCGTCGCCGGTATAATGCTTCAACAGTGTGATTTCATATTCTGAAGTGATCTCCTCACCTTCTTTGAAACGCTTGGCATTCGAAAAGGATTCGTAATCGACTATATTGCTGATCACCTTTTCGTTATCTTCATCCAGATCTACCATGCCTACGGGGATGATCAGGTGGTTTTCGCCTTCCTTGTTCAGGATTTCGTGCGGTCCTTCGCTTACCGGTTGCTGATAAGGCTTGTGACCTGCTTCGATCAGTTCCTTATTCACCTCCACATCGAGGTACACCACACGTTCGGTGTTTTTATTGGATATCAGTCCATCCACTTTGCCGATTATTTTATCTTTTGAATCCGTAACATCCCATCCCCGGACGTCGTGGTATCCGGAAGCTACACGATAATCGTCGAGTTCTTTCAGATAATACAGTCGTTTATTATTGTCGCTCATAATGATTTTCTTTTTAAAGGTTTGTTAATTCATTTTTTCCAATAATGCCGCGGCTTCCCTATAAAAGTTTTTCACTTGTTCTTTCTGATCGAGGGTCAGTTCGCCTGGCTTAATGTCATCTGCTGCATTTTCAACGTCGCGGGCCTCTGCATTCAGCCCCGGATAGTGAGCCGCCTGCATATTGGCCAGCGCCATGGATATCATGTCGGCAGCCCTTCTGATCATGTCGGCATGTGAAGTTTTGTAGGGATTGCGGGTGATGGAATCGGCGTAAGCCTTTGCGTGCCCCAGTTCCGTTCTCACGTCGTAGCCAATTTCGTCAGCCATTGCCTGAACGGCATTGGTTAGTTTGGTAATTGCCTCGTGAGAATATTCATGATCCAAACCCATCCGATAGCTACTCGTATCGATCCAGCTCACATAGGCCATCACCTCCTGGTTTCTTTCTTCAACATCCTGAAGGTCGCTTTCCTCTGTTCCGACAATTGTGGTGGTTTCGGTTACTTCTTCCCGGTCGTCATCACCATCGGGTGTGGCCAGGAAGTAAATCAGGATGGCCACTATGATTAGGGCAAGCAAAACCCATGGCCAAACCGTCTTTTTCTTTTCAATTTTAATTTCTGCCATAACTAAATCTTTTGTTGTGTTAAATAATTAATTAACCGGAATAATTTCAAATATACGAAAACCCGGCCATTTTTGGGGAAAGCACCTATATGCAAACGCTTCGCGAATGATACCTCTTCAACGGTAAACCACATCTCGCTTACAGCACAGCAGCAATGATGGATGAATATGCTTTTAAATCTTTAAGAAACTTTAACGGATTTATCAAACCCACGTTCAGATGGATTCGATTTCCATGATACGTGCCTCGAATTCTTCATTAGGTACAAACGAGCGTTTCTTTATCCTGTTTTTATAGGAATAGATGGTGTTGATGGAAAAGTTGAGAATTTTGGCGATTTTTTCGTTTTCGGTAATGCCCATTCGGATGAGGGCAAAGATGCGCATATCGGTGTTCAGGGTGTCCTCCTTTTCCAGTTCGATGCGGTCTTTTTGCTCGAACAACGAATTGAAATGTTCCACGAAATCCGGGAACAGTTTAAGGAAAATTTTATCGAAATTATAAAACAGCTGTTCTCTTTCGTTTTTGATGTTGAGTTTGTCGATCATGGCCTGCACATTGTCAACCCGGTTGTTGAGCAGGTTGCGTTTCAGGTTTTCCTTCAAAAATTCGAGCTGATCGATATAGTTGGTGCTGATATTGAAATAATACCCGATGTATTCTTCTTTGATTTTATTGGCTTCTTCGAGGTTTTCGTTAAGCCTGGTGAGCTCAGCATTTTTGTCGAGAATTGTTTTTCTTGCCTTTCTGAGTTTAATGAGTTGCCAAAGTATGACTGCCACAAAAAACAGGATGACTGCTGAAAGAATGGTCAGGGCAATCACATAGCTTTCGAGCAGGTTTTTCTGCTCTTCGGTAATCTTGAGTTTTTCGCCCTCAATAATGGGCAGGATGGTGGATATCTGGAACGATCGCTGCCGGGCACCGTAAAATTGTGCATCGGCAGTAGCCATGCGTATGTACCTGTAGGCTTCGGGTATTCTCTCCCGGCTGTAGAGCAGCGAGGCCAGGTCGCGCAGAGCGGTGGTTTCTGTGGTTGAGCTTTTGATGTCGGCAATCGCGGATTTGGTATAATTCTGAATTGCCCTGGCCGTGTCGCCCTTCCGTTCGTAAAACTGGCCCAGGCTCGAATACACAATGGCATCCATATGTGTACTCAGGTCGAATTCGTGAAGTACTTTTTCGTAATAAAACCGGGCACTGTCTGAATTTTCGATTCGCATCATTTCCAGCGCTTTGAACATCCATTTCTGATAGTAGGAATCGTCGGCGATCTTCATGATTTTTTCTACATATTTTCCGGCCGAATCGAAATAAATGGGTCTGAAGTGGGGATCGTTGGCATAGTCTGCCATATCGAAATATGCCCGAACCAGGTATCCGTAGTACTCTACCTTGCGCTCCATCAAAAACCGGCGCGGACTGATACTTTTCAGGGTATCGATGGCTTCGTGAAACATCCCGGATGAGAGCAGGACAAAACTCATTTTCAGTTTAGCCAGTGCGATGAGGTCCCGGTTACCGAGATCATAGGCAATTTCCTGCATTCTGGAGGCATAATAAAACGCCGAATCGTAAATAAAGGATTCATATTCCGAAAACAACCGGCTATAGATATTAAACTGCTCCTGCACCGAAACCGCAGGAATATTCCTTAGTTCCTGTTTTAGTAAGGATATCCGGGCTAATTTTTGAGCACGGTACTCATCCTGCTGTTCAATCACCTGGTCGAGCACCCGCAGCAAGCTATCGGTTTTATTATTTGAAAGCACAACGATTGAGGAACAAACCAGCATCACCGTAACCAGAAGTTTGCGCATATTTATCAGGCAGTTAAGTTGAAATATAGTAAAAAAAACCGATGATAAAGATACAGCAATTTGGCAGTTTAGCGTACAATAAATTTTAAAACTTCCTTCAGGTTACCGTGCTGCCACTTCAGGAAATATAATCCCGGAGGCAGGTCAGCAACCGGAATCCGGCAGGTTGTGCCCGGATTTTCGATTTTCATGCTGAGGCGTTTCCTGCCAAAGAGGTCACTGATCACGGCAGTACCAGGGGTGCCTCCGGTTTTCAGGTAAAGCACGTCCTCCGCCGGGTTGGGATAGATTTGCAAACCTGCGGCCGCAGTCGGCGATGGTAAGGCAGCAGCATCTTCATCATAAGGAGAGAGGTACACTCCGGAGATCACTTCACGCTGATTACCCGGGATATCCCATGCCACTTCTACAAAGTCACCTCCTGCTTCTTCTTTTTGCAATGCCATGATGCAATACTTCTCGCCTTTTGCCAGCGAAACCGTAAGGGATTGCTGCTCGGGATATTTTTCCCACTCCCCGGGCAGAGTCCAACCGGGAACCTCGGCGATCAACTGCCGGTTGTTAAAAGTAGAATCGGTACTTAGCCAAAGTTCGCAGTAATCGTCGCCGCTGATCCAGAACCTGTAGTAGCCGCTCACCGGCGGATGTACATATCCCAGCACCCGCCGCCCATAATGGTCGGCTGTTTCCACAGGCGTTGAAAAAGAATCCAGGTAATTGTTCTCATCCGGATCGGCAGGATAGCGCGGGTTCATGGTCAGATTTTCGACCCACACGCCCGGAATATCGTACCAAATCTGGCTCAGGATCGAACCGCTGCCAAAGTCACCCACGACAATGGAAGCAACCTCCGAGTGTACCAATACTGTATCAAAAATTACAGCGGCAGCGGTGATATCATGCAATCCGTTTTCCGGATCAATCCATGTAAATTCATACGGTGCATCAGCATCCTCGCCAATGAGCAGCTTTTCCCTGTAAAACTCCACCTTTTCCACAACGGCTTCGCTTTCTACCACTGCCGACAGGAACACATCAGCTCCTTCCGGAAACTGCTGCCCGTCCTCCGGGCTGGTAAGTGTAACGGAGACTTCCGGCGGCATCCAAACCCTGATCAGCGTATCCGAAGTCCAGGATGAGTAGTGTATCCCATAATTGGAAACCACCCCAACACGATATTTTCTGCCTGAAATTTCCCACTGGCCTTCCAGATGACTGCAACTCACCAGAAGGCTGTCGGCGGCCACCGGTACTGCGGTAAATTCCGTCAGTGCATATTGACCTTCTAAATAGTCCCAGCCTTCGCCGGCATCGGCATATAAACTCCCTTCAGCAAATTGATCCTCATCAGGCAGCACGATCAGCGTAATGGAATCGGGTTGAAAATAAGCCGTGCTCTGCATCGGCTGTGCCAACGGAATAACCGATCCGCCACGCTGCAGCATTTCCGGCTGGTAAAGATCATCTTCAGCCTCACCGGCAATAGAGATCTGTCGCCAATTACCTGCAGGCAGAGCCGGATTATCAGCCCAGCGGGGAACGATCAGCAAATCGGAACCAAGCATAAAAGCCTCGTCTTCTTCACGAAGGGAAAGATCCGCGGGATCGGCAAAGAAAACCGGCTGCATCAACGGCATGCCATTTAGGGAAGCTTCGCGAAAAAGCGTGTAGAAATAAGGCAGCAGGCGATACCTGCGATTCAGTGCGGTACGCGATACCTCTTCGATCTCCTCACCGAACGACCAGGGCTCCTGATCGCCGGTGCCTACGCTCGTATGATTTCTCGAAAACGGATAAAATGCACCCAACGCCATCCACTGCCCCATCAGTTCAGGCGATGGCGATCCGACAAACCCGCCAATGTCGGGACCAGAGAACGGCTGCCCGGAAAGTCCTAGTGTGAGCGCCATGGGAACGGAAAGTTTCATATGTTCCGTACTTGACACATTGTCGCCGGTCCAGGTAGCGGCAAACCGGTGTCCGCCGAGATAATTGGCGCGTGTGAGCACAAAAGGCCGCTTTTCAGGATTTGCCTGCAGGATGCCCTCGCGTGAAGCCTGCACCATCAGGTAACCATACACGTTGTGATAACGCAGATGCACATCCTGGGGCAGCCCTCCGCCGCCGCGATGAATATTATCATCAGGCATGGTTCCGCCGGGACCGTCAAATACTGCCGGTTCGTTCATATCGTTCCACACCCCGTCGATGCCGGTAGCCATGAAATCCTGATACAAACCTGACCACCAGATGCGGGCTTCGGGCATAGTATAGTCCGGAAAGGTGCACGGGCCCGGCCACACATCGCCAATGTAGGTTTCACCATTGGATTGCTGAACCCACACATCATTTTCAGTGCCTGAATCATACACAAAATAACCGGGATCTTTTTTCACACCCGGATCGATCATCCAGATGGATTTGAAGCCGCGCTGATGGAGGTACGCATTCAAACCCTCCGGATCGGGAAAGCCCAACGGATCGAAGGTAAACACGCGATAACCATCCATATAATCGATGTCCATCCAGATCACATCACAGGGCAGATTCCGTTCCCGGAACTCCGCAGCGATCTCCATCACCCGGTCGTCGGGATAGTAGGAATAGCGGCACTGATGATAGCCCAGCGCCCAAAGCGGCGGCAAATCAATGGCGCCGGTAAGCATAGCCAGTGCCTTCATCATTTCCTGTGGCGATTCGCGCTCGATGACCAGGATGCGAAACGGAGGCCCTTCGGATTTGATTTCGATGGGATCGTCAAGAAAGAAGGTTTGTTTCCAGGTATGGTCCACCAGAATGCCAAAGCTGGCGCCGTCGCTACGCACGCCCATGATCCAGGGATGCGACTGGTAAAGGCGTTTTCCATTGGCGGTCCAGTAGCCATAGTTATCGGTGTTCCACATAATCACCTCTGTGCCGTTTCGCCGCAGCGGCCCTACCACCTCACCGGTTCCGTAAAGATCGGTCCCGTCAGGAAAATGAATGCGGGCATTGGATAATCCAGGTTCACTGTAGAATTCAGGAGCAATCTGCCAGTCGTCCGGCACTGGACCAATACTGTCGGGTTCTTCAATCAGTGCAAACGAAGGAAGCGTTTGGGAGGCATTAAAGTTTTCCGGATAGAAAGCCACAACGCGGTCGCCGACCAGTTCGCCGTAAGGCTGCGACTTTAGGAATGAAAAAGAAAATATCAAAACGGCTAAAAGGAGGGAATATTTAGGCATGAGTTTAAGTCTTTTGGTGGAACACAAAGGTAACGGTTTTTGGGGAGATGAGCAGGGCCTGCCTCGCCGAAGCCCAGCAAGGGCGGTTCAGCAGTTTACATTGCCGAAGCGCAGCAAAGGCCATGAACGATTAACCATTAACCAGAAGATCAAATAATCGATAAACGAATAACGAATCATTAAAATTTTCCAACATCCTCTCCCTGCAGCTCCACCGTAAACCGGCTGCCTTTACCGGGCGCACTTTCCACGGTGATTTTCCCGCCGTTGCGTTCGGCAAATTCGCGGCAGAGGATCAGCCCGAGGCCTGTACCGCTTTCGTCGTTGGTGCCGTAGGTTTTAACGGTTTCTGATATTTGAAAGAGTTTTTCAAGATATACACTTTCTATGCCCACGCCATTGTCCTGCACCCAAAAGCGACAGAATGAGCCATCCGCATCCCCGTCAATCGTCACCATGCCACCGGGGTTGGTGAATTTAATGGCATTGCTTACCAGGTTTCTGAAAATGGTGCGAAGCATGTTTTTATCTGCGGAAACCCAAACATTCTTTTTGAGGTTATTCGTAAGATTGATCCTTTTGGTCCTGGCCTGCGCTTCGAGCAAATCCATCACATCTTCAGCCAGATTGCACAGGCAAATCGGTTCAACATTTACCGTCATGGAGCCGGTTTGCACCCGCGACCAGTCGAGCAGGTTTTCCAGCAGGTTGTAGGTAGACTCGGATATGCCGTGCAAATTTGCGATCATATCCTTTTTTTCATCATCGCTAAGCCTCTCGTAGTCCTCCATCATCATTTCACTCAGCCCGATTAGGCTGTTGAAGGGATTTTTCAAATCATGGGCAATAATCGAGAAAAACATATCCTTGGCGGCATTGGCTTCCTGAAGTTGTTTTTGCGTTTTTCGCAGTTCGTGTTCCACCTCCTTGATCCGGGTAATGTCCTTGGAAATACCGAACGTCCCCACGATTAGGCCCGCTTTATCGCGAAGCGGCATTTTGGAAGTGGAAGCCCAGGTGATGGATCCGTCGAGCCGGTTTTCCTTTTCTTCCTTCGAAATGGTTTTGCCCGTCCTGATCACCTCCTGCTCATCCTCAAAAGCCTGTTGGGCATGTTCTTTGCCAAAAAGATCGTAATCTGTTTTCCCGATAAAATCATTTACATCCTTAAAACCCAGCTTTTTGGTGTGCAATCTGTTGGTGAGGAAAAACTTGCCGTCGCGGTCTTTAAAATAGATGGCATCGGGCAGTTCATTAAGCAGCATGCTGAACAGGTGGTGATCTGATACATCCGGTCGGGGTTTATTCTTTTGCTTTGCCGGATAGGCCACCATTCCTGCAAAAACACAATGCCCTCCGTCGCTGAATTTCGAAACAAGCAGCTTGCCTTCGGGAAATTCTGCCAAAGGAGAGGTGAAATCAATCTCCAGGCCCTGTTGCAAACCCTTGCATTCTGTAAGTAAAAGCCCTTTTAATTCGTCATCCGTCAATGCAAAATCAAATATGGACGTAATGGAAAGCACTTCACCATCGGAGTTTGCAGCGCCCACAAGTTGCCTGAAAGCATGATTGACATAAAGTATGATCAGTTTGGAATCGAAAAAAAACCACGGAGAAGAGATGTAATCGAATAACTGAAAAAAGCCTGTTTTTGAATGTCCGTTCATCATGAGCATAACCGATCAGAAGCAGAAGTGGTAATATGAACGCGTAAAAGTACTAAAGATGTGCATATTCTTAACATTTTTTTGCAGAACCTGTTTTCTTTTTTCATGAATACAGTATCACTCTTTGGGTCAGGTTTCCCTGAACCTTCCAATGTATTTTTCCCCCCGGGAATTTAATTCAACTTCAACGCATAAAAACCTGCCTGAAAAAGGTGAGCAGTTACAATAGCCCATTCTTTTCCATATCTTCTCAGTATAGTCTAATGGCCGGCAATAACCGCGGCGCATACCCGGTTCAGCACCGCAGAGCAGATCAGAAATCCCTACTACGGCAACATGATGCGCACCTGCGGCGAAGTAAGGGAACTAATTCGGGAAAGCAAATAACAGATTCAACCTGCTGGATGCACATGCTTCCTTTTGCAGGAAATGCAAAGGATGTGGACATTTTTACCCAAACCGGTCAGATTGCTGTATTGCGAAAAGCAGTAAAATACAGTTATGCCTGCCATTCGCCTGTCACGCTGAATTATGGCACGATTCATTCGGTACCATCAGGATTTCGGGCGACAAAATTGCCTGCTAAAATAAAGTTTAAACAAAAAAAGTATTACCATGAAAAATTTAGCGATTATTTTAACAAGCATGTTCATCCTCGCATCTTTTACAGCAACAGCCCAGATGCAAGAGCAAATGAACCGGCAAAACGACCAGTCCATGATGATGCAAAAAAGCGGCATGATGCAGGGAGGAATGTGCCCGATGTGCGGACAGATGATGAACCAGAAAATGCCCATGATGAAGTACATGATGATGGTAAACAAGCTGCCGGACATGCAGCAGCAGCTTTCACTCAGCGAAGATCAGGTAAACAAGATGATCGATCTGCAAACCGAATTCAGGAAGCAACAGATTGATCACCGGGCCCAACTTACCAAAAAGCAGATGAAAATGGAGAAGATGCTCGACGACATGCCTTCGGCCGCACAGTTAAAACAACAATTGCAACAATGCGCCGATACAAAGATCGACATGCGGGTGGCAGCCTACGAAACGGTTAAGGAAATGAAAGCATTGCTGACTGATGAACAAAAAGAAACCCTGAAGAACATGATGACAGATAAGGGCGGAATGATGCAGGGTGGAACGATGAACCGGTAATGGATCAGGATGAAAACATAAGAGACAATCAGTAATGATAAGCTCGAAATAACATCTCCAGGAATTTACGATTGCAGATTAACGAAAAAAAAAATTCAGCTTTAAGCAATCTAAAATCATACATCACTAATCTTCAATCTGAATTCAAAAAAATTAAAGCAGTCAGTCATTACCTGATACAAGCCAGACATCATCCCCCGATGTTCTGAAGAAACGATACGCAAGAGGTGAAATCAGCCATGAGGAGTTTGAAAAACGAAAAAGGATTTGTTATATCAGCCTGACAACTGGAACATAACGGTTTAATTATTTAATTAATGATGAAGGATAATTTAACAACTATGGATTTAAACGAAAAGAGACCCAATACAAGAGACAAAACTCAGATGATGCCCCAACCGGTAAAAGGCGAACCCGGTTTGGTGCAGGTAGATACCACCTGGGGCAAAATTCAGCCCATGCAGGTGGACGAGGGGGTTCGCACCGTGGAGGAGATTGAAGTAAACCATTTTCTTGAAAACCATGAACAGGTTATCGACGGGCGCACTTCGGATTTTTATGTTAAATCAACCATTCCGGGCGCGACAAACATCCCGCATACCGAAATAACTGAACGTATGGATGAACTCGACCGCAACCGTCCTGCGATCTTCTTCTGCAACGGACCGCAGTGCCCGCAATCGCCAACTGCCATTCGCAATTTATTGGAAGCCGGGTACCCGGCGGATAAAATACTGTATTACCGCGGCGGAATGCACGACTGGATTACGCTGGGATTGCCGGTTGAGCAGAAGCGTACATAACAGTGGTAAAAACAATTTTCAATGAAAAGGTTTGACATTTTCGTTATCGGAACCGGGGTTTCGGGAACTGCCATTGCAAACTCCTGCGCCTCAAAAGGATTAAAAACCGGCATCGTGGACCAGCGCGAATATGGCGGCACCTGCGCCATGCGCGGATGCATACCAAAGAAAGTACTCTGGGGAGCTACCCAGGTAGTCGAATCCGCCGCACGGCTTCAGGGAAAAGGAATCGACACCGCACCAACGATCAATTGGAAAGCGTTGATGGCTTTCAAGCAAACATTTATTGAATCGACCCCTGCAACAAAAGAGAAAAATTTTAACGAAAACGGCATAACCACTTTGCACGGCACGGCAAAATTCATTTCCGCCAATCAATTACAAATCAGAGATGAAACCATTGAAGCCGAGAAAATAGTGATTGCAACCGGAAATAAAACCCGTAAACTGGAAATCCCGGGCAAAGAACACGCGCTTACCAGCGAAGATTTTTTAAATCTTGAAAAGCTTCCTTCATCCATGCTCTTTATTGGCGGCGGATATATTGCACTTGAGTTCGCTCATATCGCCGCTCGCTGCGGCGCAAAAGTCACCATTGTGGAAAGGGGCGATACGATACTTTCCAATTTTGAGGAGGATATGGTGTACCACCTGGCAGAAATTTCAAAAGAAATGGGCATCGAAATCGTTACCCAAACAGAAGTAACAGCAATAAAGCCGAAAGGAAGTGAATTTGAGGTTCATGGCAAAAAAGACGGCAAACCGGTATTTTACAGCACCCGAAGTGTGGTTAATGCTGCCGGTCGTGTACCTGAAATTGACGGCCTGGATTTACAAAAGGGAAAGGTTGACTTTTCGTCAAAAGGAATTGAGGTTAATGAATTTCTGCAAAGTGTTTCTAACCCGCGTGTATATGCCGCCGGCGATGCAGCCGCTTCTCCGGGTTTGCCACTCACGCCCCTGGCTTCAGTTGAAGCTGATGTGGTGATAGAAAATTTGATCAACGGCAACCATCAAAAACCTGATTATTCCGAAATGCCCACCGTCGTTTTTACCATTCCTGTCCTGGCATCGGTGGGGCTTACCGAAAAACAGGCGAAGGAGAAAAAGTTGGATTTCAGGGTCAATTTGCAGTCGGCAACCACCTGGTTTAGTGCAAAAAGAATTAATGCCCGAAAATATGCCTTTAAAACACTAATAGAAAAAGATACAGAAAAGATCCTTGGCGCCCACTTAATCGGCCCGCATGCCGAAGAAACCATCAACCTTTTTGCAATGGCCATAAAAACCGGCATAACAACCGGCGCATTAAAAAAACTAATCTATTCATATCCGTCATCAGCTACAGATGTACAGTCCATGGTGTAACGCGGTCACGGGCTGCCAGGAAATGGTACGACAGTCCGCTCAGTTAGGTTTATCGCAGATTAACAGCTAAATCATTCACCCTGTGAAAGCCCGGAACATTCGTGTGTATTCAATTCCACAGTAATTTAAAAAATCAGCTACCTGATTCATATAAATACCTGACATACATTACATAACTGATTAAGGCGTTTATTATGGTACGATAATTCGAACTGATGCACAGCAAAACGGATCATATGAACAACGGCATCGAAAAAATCAGGGAATATCTCGGCAAACAGGCTGGCGATCTGCTGGACCACAAGTGCAAAACGGTTCCTTCGGATCAGTTAACGCTTCCGGGCCCGGATTACCTCGACCGGGTTTTCACGGGCAGCGATCGCAATGTGCAGACGCTGAAAAGCCTTGCAGAAATCTTCGACCACGGAAGGCTTGGTGGCACAGGCTATCTCTCCATCCTTCCTGTCGACCAGGGCATTGAACACACGGCCGGCAGCTCATTTGCACCCAATCCGGCGTATTTCGATCCGGAAAATATCATCAGACTGGCCATTGAAGGCGGATGCAACGCCGTGGCTACCACCTTCGGCGGGCTTGCACTACATGCCCGTAAATATGCCCACAAAATTCCATTCATCGTAAAAATTAACCATAACGAACTTCTCACCTACCCGAACAAATACGACCAGATCATGTTCGGGTCGGTAACTGAGGCCTGGAACCTGGGCGCAACTGCTGTAGGCGCTACCATCTATTTTGGCTCCGAAGAATCCGACCGCCAGATCATGGAAGTGGCCGAAGCTTTCGAGCAGGCACACGATCTGGGGATGGCAACCATCCTGTGGTGCTATACCCGGAACAGCGCTTTCAAGAAGGATCAAAATGACTATCATACCGCCGCCGATCTTACCGGACAGGCCAACCACCTGGGCGTGACCATCAGGGCCGACCTGATCAAGCAAAAGCTCCCGGATACCAACGGCGGATTCCGTGATCTGAAATTCGGCAAAACCAAACCCGAGATGTACAACAAACTCAGCACGGATCATCCCATCGATCTCTGCCGATACCAGGTCATCAACAATTTCCTCGGAAAAATCGGGCTGATCAATTCGGGAGGTGCTTCTTCCGGCGAATCCGATTTTGCCGAAGCCGTACGCACTGCCGTGATCAACAAAAGAGCAGGTGGCACCGGATTGATTTCCGGCAGAAAAGCATTTCAGCGGCCTATGGATGAAGGCGTGAAATTGCTCAACCTCATTCAGGATGTATATCTCGCGAATGAAATCGATATTGCATAAAATGTCAAAAAAAAACACAAAGAAGTCCAACAATCCGCATTTTATGTTGTTGGAGTATTATAAATAAAAACAATTTAATTTAACCACTAAAACTAAGTGACCATGTTAAAACGATCATTTGAATTTGCAATTATTTTACTCGCAGCAAGTGCGGTATTTTTCACAAGTTGCGCCGATGACGATGATGACGATATTCATTTGGCACCGTTTGTTACCGTAACACCGGCCCAGGACACCGTGATGATTGCTGCCGGTGACACGATCAATTACGACATTTCCGTTTCGTCAGAAGATGAACTGACCAGCGTAAAACTAACCACCAATGTGGGCGAGAATCAACAAATCCTGCTGGACAGCACCCTGGCATCAGGTGTAAATGATTTCGATACATCCCTCGACCTGGTGATTTCGCAGGATCAGGAACCGGGCACAATCGGGCATCTGAGCGTTTTCGCCGCAACAGATTTTGAAAGCATCATTGTCGACAAGTATTTCGAAGTGGAAGCTTCAATGGATCATTACACTGATGTTCAGCTACAGGCTCAGGCCGATAATCTTTTATCTGCGGATGACAACCTGAGTTTCTATTCGGCAACCACCAATGAGCGGTTTACCTATAACCAAGCTGATGAAGACAACAATGCAGACATCATCGACTGGGTATTCATCCACCACTCGATTTATAAAACCAACGAGGAAATGTCGTTCCAGTCGCCTGATGACCAAAACCTGGTGACACTCTGGGAGGAACTGACGTCGATCCCATTCCCGTACAACAATACCAATAAAAATCTTACCTATTTCGAACGATTGTTCGATGTGGACTGGGAGAATCTCGATTATCAGTCGATTGAAGATGAAATTGGTGTAATTGAAAGCAACACGATTATCAGCGACCTGAATGAAGGCGATTTTATCGGATTCCTTACCGAAGAAGGTAAATACGGTATTGTGATGATCACCGAAACGAATCCTGAACACGATCCATACAACGAAGCAACCATTACATTCGACGTAAAAATTCAAAAATAGAACACAGGCCAGATAAATCAGATATCAAAATCCACCTTCACCTGAGGGTGGATTTTTTTTATCCTCCTGGAAAGCATTGAAGCCGGTGATCCAAATATCTCTTTCATGAAAAACAGGAAAAAACTCATTGATACAGCCCTCATCTTAAGTTTGGTCACGATCTTTTACAACCTTGCCGAAGGGATTATTTCGGTATATTTCGGCATTGACGACGAAACGCTGGCACTGTTGGGATTTGGGGTTGACAGTTTTGTGGAAGTGATATCCGGCGTTGGAATCCTGCACATGGTGCTTCGCATGAAACGCACCGGTGACGATCCGGCCTCACGCGATAAATTTGAACGGACAGCGTTGCGCATCACCGGATTCAGCTTCTACCTGCTTACCGCAGGATTGTTGGTTGGCTCCGTATTAAACGTCCTTCGCGGCAGCCAACCCGAAACCACCACCGTAGGCATCATCATTTCATCCATTAGCATCGCTACCATGTGGTTTTTAATGACTTATAAAAAGAAGATTGGCTGGAAACTGAATTCATATGCCATCATCGCCGACGCCAATTGCACCAAAACATGTTTTTACCTCAGCATCATCCTTCTGGCCTCCAGCGGGCTGTACGAAATATTCAGGATCGGATACATTGATGTGGCCGGTTCGCTTGCCATCGCCTGGTTTGCTTTCAGCGAAGGAAGGGAAGCGTTTGAAAAGGCACGCAGCAATAAACTTTCATGTGGTTGCGGAAGTCAGTGTATGCAAAAGGATTGTTAGCAAAATCCTGTTCTAAATTTGAAAAACTACGGATTTAACGGCTCTCTTATTATTTTTTCAACTATTCACCTTTGCATTGCGGCATCCCGCATACTCATTGAATTTTTGTGCATTTTTCTCCCCAATCATCCGGCAGGATATGGTGACAAAACTTTCCCCGAAGATGCAGCCATAAAGCATTGCCCATAAAAGCAGTATTTACGGCACGGTGCTTTATTTCCTGTCAACCAGAGGAATTTATCATGAAAATTTTAACCATCTGGTCGATAATCTTTTGGCTCCTGGCATCGCCGGTACCTTTGCCTGCCCAGGAAGATCATAGCCATGAGCCTGAATCACAAAACACCACAGACATCCATGAAGTAGGGCCGGCAGGCAATTATATGATGGAAGAACATGAACATTAAATCACGATAAAAATGGAAGACCTATCACTAAAAATTGTAATGAACGGATCCAGCCATCACTTTTGGGGCATGGGCTGGGGATGGATCATCGGACTGATCATCACCGGTGTCATCATATGGATTATCGTTAAGGCGGTGAACAAAACATCGCCGGAAGTAACCAAAAGCGACAAATCGGCGCTCGATATATTGAAAGAGCGCTATGCAAGGGGAGAAATCGACAGGGAGGAATTTGAGGAACGGAAAAAATCGATAACTGAAAAATAAACACCTAAAACAAACCCTATGAAATTCACAAAATCTATCTGGAATTCTTTTGCCGACTTTACGGATTATCCGAAATTGCAGCAGGATATCGACACCGATGTAGCGGTTATCGGCGGCGGCATCACCGGCATATCTGTTGCTCACCTGCTGGCCAGGAAAGGAATGCGGGTGGCGGTGCTGGAAAGCCTCAAAGTGGGTGGCGGCACCAGCAGCCACAGCACCGGGAATCTTTATTTTACCATTGATCAGAACCTGGGTCACCTGCACGAAAAATATGATCGCGAAACCATCAGGGAAGTCATAGCTTCGCGAAGCGCAGCCCTCAACCTGATGGAAAAATTGGTGAAAGAACACAGCCTCGACTGTGATTTCAAAAGGCAGCCATGGTTTTTGTATTCCGCTAATCAAAAAAACAAAGATCGAATTGATGCTGAATACGAATATGCCCGGCAGGCGGACATTCCTGTTCAGAAAGCTTCCCCGTCCGATTTTCCGTTAAAAGTAGAAAGCGGCATCATGGTTCCCGGTCAGGCGCAGGTAAATCCCATGCGATATGTTCAGGAACTGGCGGGGGTATTAGATACCGACCGATGTCAGATTTATGAACATACGCGGGTGAAGCAGGTTGAAGAAAATGATGATGGGGTTACCCTTAAAACCACCGGCGGACGTGTAAAGGCAAAATGGGCTGTTCATGCCACGCACACGCCAAAGGGCGTAAAGCTTCTGGATACCGTGCTGGGACCGTACCGCGAATACGGAATTGCATGTCCTGCGGGAGATATCAACTTCCCCGGCGGCATTTTCTGGGGATACCACGGCGACGGCAGCAAATTTTCCACCCGTCTTTACGAGCGGAAAGGGGAAAGATTTATTCTGGTGGTCGGTCAGCCCCACAAGGTGGGCCAGGCCAACGACAACATGGAACACATCCGCCGGCTCGAAACCTTTGCCGAAGCGCATTTTGGCCTTACATCCGTGGCGTTTCGCTGGGGCGGACAGCATTATCGCCCTGCCGACCTCCTGCCGTATATCGGACGGCAAAGCAGCAATTCGAACATCTTTGTCGCAACCGGTTTCTCGACCGACGGGCTGGTTTATGGTACGTTATCAGCCATCATCATTGCAGAATCCATTGCGGGTGATCCGGGCCGGTGGGCTGATCTGTACAACGCGCACCGCTTTACCCCCGGAAAGTCTGCAAAAAAATTCCTGGACGAAAACCTCAACGTTGTCAGGCAATATCTTAAAGACCTTCCCGGGAAAAAGGACATCTCAGATTATGATGAACTGAAACCCGGTGAAGGCGGTGTGATAGAAAAAGACGGACAAAAGATCGCTGCTTCGAAGGATGAACACGGGAAGCTCACCCTTGTTTCGGCCGTATGCACGCACATGAAGTGCATTGTGAACTGGAACAATGCCGAGTACACCTGGGATTGCCCCTGTCACGCCAGCAGGTTCAAACCCGACGGCACCGTGTTGGAAGGGCCGGCGTACGATCCGCTGGAAAAGATTGAAATCAAAGGAGATCAGCACAAACACAGGGAGGCGTAATGGAAGTACTTGCAGCTATTTTAATCGGACTGGGGGTGATTGTGGGCGGAGTGATGGCCTACTTTGGATTGCAGAAAAATCCCATCCCAAAAGGATTGGCCATTCTACACGGCGCACTCGTCGGAACCGGCATCATTCTGCTGCTGATCTATGCGATTACCACCGGCAGCCACCATAAGCACTGGGACAGCATCATCATCTTTTTGATTGCAGCAACCGGAGGGGTTTATCTGCTCATGAAAGACCTGACCAGCAATAAACCGCCCATTGCAGTCATGATCGTGCATGCGCTTATCGGGCTGGGGGGAATTGTTTGGCTGACCGTTCATTTATTCCATTAAAGATAATCATCTAAGAATTTTACATCTGTCACCATTTCATGCGGTTTTTCTTTCACCTCCCCCACTCCTCCCTGCGGTAAGCCCCGCGGGCGTGGAGGATCCATTTGGCGGTGTCGAGGGGATTGACGCCTTTGTAGGGGCGTGTGGCACCTTCACCGGGTGGACAGGCGCAGTATCCGTGCAGGGAAAATCTCACCCGTGCCTTCCCGCCTGAAAGGCTGCCCAGCCGGATGCCGTAATCCATGGATATGGCGGCGGGCACCTGCCCCGAAAGGGTGAACTGTCCGTTGATAAATTCCGGTGTACCAAAGCTGCCCCGCATTTTGTGCAGGTCGCCGGCGATCTTTCCCAGCAGCTCCTCGGGGGCATTGATCACAAAGTCCATCACCGGTTCGAGCAGCGTGGTGCCGGTTTGCATGAGGCCCTGCATCAGCGCCATGGGCGTGGCGATAATGAAATCGCCGGGCCGTGAATGGATCTCATGATCCTCACCATCGACCAGCGTCACTTTAATATCCGTCACCTCCCAGCCTTTGATTCCCTGCTGAAGGGCACGGGGAACGGTGTGGGCAATTTCGTTCTGATATTTTTGTCTGATCTTATCCGTGCTGACTTCCGACCAGTGTTGGACTCCTGTTCCCGGTGCACCGGGTTCGATTCTGAACTTCACCACCGCCCAGCATGGCTTGGGCATGGTATAGCTGGCAAAGCCATAACCGGACGCGGCCGGGGTTTCCCTGTAGATCACCGCCGGCTCTCCAAAGGTCGCTTTCACTCCGAAACGCTGCTGCAGCATGGATTGAAGGATTTCGATCTGGATATAGCCCATCAGGTCGAGGTGCAGTTCCTGCTCATCGCGATACCACCTGAAATTCAGCCGCGGGTCTTCCAGATCGAGCAGTTCAAGGGCCTGCGCCAAACGGGTAAAGTCATCCTTATTTTCGGGCTCCACACATACCGTCATTAGCGGCACCTGAAGGGGCATGTCCGGAGGAACGGCATGATCCGACCCGAGCATATCGCCGGTACGTACGGTTGACAATCCGCTGATGATCCCGATATCCCCCGCTTCAACAGCGGTTTTATCCTCCGGTTTTCCTGTAAATGATTTCTTCACCTGGGCCACCTTTTCCGGCATGGCGGTACGCAGATTCATGATCTGATCGCGCACGGAGATTTGTCCGTCGAATACCCGCACATGGGCAAGGCGCCCCAGTACAGGATCTATACGCACGCGGTAAACCAGCGCAGAAAGCTTCCCGGAATTTGTATACTGAGCAGGAAAAAAGAAGGTCACCGCATCCAGCAGTTCGCCAATTCCTGGTCCCGACTTTGCCACACCACACAGCACCGGAAAGATTTTTTGCCGGCAGGTATAATCTTTTAGCTTTTCAAGGATTTCCTCTTCCGGAATTGCCCGCTCCTCCAGAAAAGCTTCGAGCAAAGCCTCATCCAGCCCCGCAAGGTTTTCCATGGCATGTTCCCAAAAATCTCCGGGCACTAAATCCTGCACGGACCTGCGGATTTTAATCACCGACGCATCCGCCTCGCCTTCCCTATGGGGAGCAAACAAGGGAAAGGTAAGCAACCGGAGCTCCGATTCGAGGCTTTTCAGCACCTCACCGAAATTGGCGCCCTGCCGGTCGGTTTTATTGATAAATATAATTACCGGGATCTTCCTATTCTTCAAGGCATCCCACAAGGCGTAGGTGTGCGCCTGAACGCCTTCCACAGCAGAAACAACCAGGATGGCGCCGTCGATCACGCGTAGTGCCCTCTCCACCTCCGATGCGAAATCGGCATGCCCCGGGGTGTCTACAAGATTGATCCGGTGGTTTTTCCACATAAATGACACGTCCGCCGAACGCACCGACACGCCCCGCTCCCGCTCCACATCCAGGTGATCGGTTACGGTGGTCCCCTTGTTCACATCACCCGCCGATTTGGTGGCGCCGCTCAGGAACAGAAACTGCTCGGTGATGGTGGTTTTGCCTGCATCCACATGTGAAAAGATGCCGATACTCCTGATTTTTTCAGCCATTCCGGTTTTTTCGTTGGGCGCCAAAGATAATTGTTCCTGAAATTCGTGCTTTCATAAAAACCTTAACGGGAACATCATATTTTGCATAAAAAAAGCACTGATTTCATCCCCAAAAACGCAGTGATTTCGTTGCCTGTCCGCCCACCGCCATGAAACCGCCCATCAGGACGCACTACGCTAAATATCAATACTTAACATAACTTAAATTTTACGCTGAAAACTTGTTTGCCCGGTTTCAAATCCTTATCTTTATTCCCTGATTTAGTAAACGACCAAAAAAAAGTTATGAAAAACAACCTGATAAAAACCGCCGGCCTTTTTTTTATGATGGCTATAACCTGGTGCCCCGTACACCCCGGAAATTTTTCCTTTGAGTTCACAGTTTATGCAGGATCCGACAGGACCGTTTGTGAAAACAGTCCGATCCAGTTATCGGGATCTGCATCCGGATATGCCGATCTGATATGGACCACCTCCGGTGATGGGACCTTTAGCTATGCAGGCATCCTGAATCCTGTTTATGAACCCGGCAATCTGGATATCCAGAATGGCGGAGCAGAACTTTGCCTGACGGCGACCGACCCGTCAAATCAGCAGATCACCGATTGTTTGACGCTGACTGTGCGACATTTGCCAACAGTCGATGCCGGGGAAGATACCGCCATCTGCGAAAACGAATTGTATACCACCACTGCAACTGCTGAAAATTTCAACAGTTTAATGTGGACTACCAGCGGCAGCGGCTTTTTTGCTGATGAGTCGGAATTGATTGCCCAATACTATCCTTCGCCTGAAGATCTGATGCTTGGTGAAGTTGAATTATGCCTGGCGGCAAATGCAGTCAGTCCCTGTCAGGGAGTTTACACGGATTGCATGATCCTTTCCTTTGATGAGCAGCCGGTGGTGTTTGCAGGTTTTAATACCTCTGTTTGCGAAACCGAAACCTATCAGCTAAATGAATCCATTGCTGCAAATTACAGCACTTTGGAATGGATAACTTCTGGCGACGGTACCTTTGATGATCCCGGCATCCTGCATCCGGTATATACACCCGGAGAAACAGACATTGCCGAAGAGGGCGTTGTGCTGGAATTGATTGCATATCCTATGAATGCTTGCACACTATCAGAATCAGACGCCATGTTTTTACTCATCATTCCGGGCCCTGCCATTGAGTTGGATTCACTGAAACCGCTGGACTGCCAGTATTACGATACCGAAAACGACACCTGGCTTCCGGTGGATGTCTGCGCTGACGTAAGCAACGCCCAAAGTGTGCAATGGACAACCGATGGTGACGGCACCTTCGACGATCCAACCTCGCCCTGTACTTTCTATCATGTGGGACCATTGGATAAATGGGCCACGGAGGTACACCTGACCCTTGAAGCCTTTGGCGAGGACTATTGCCCAGGTCCGGTTTCGGAGGAAATGACTCTGATGGTACCGAGCCAGATTCTGTCGATTGAAAAGCAACCATCGCTTCACTGGTATGGGATATCGAGTTATCTGGATCTTTCTGATCAGTCGATGGAAGAAATCTTCGCCCCGGTAACCCTCCCCCATGGAACAGGGGTCGTGGAATTCGTGAAGGATATTACCGGTCTGATTTTCTGGCCGAGGTTTCCGGGACCGTCCATCAATCAACTGGGCAACTGGGAGCCGATCGGATACAAGGCCAGGATCACCGGTGATTTTTGCCTGCCGCTCTACGGTCCGCCACTTAGCGACAGAACCTTTGAGGTACTGCACGGCATCAATTACCTGCCGGTTTTAACAAATGTGCCGGTGGATATTTATGACTTACTTGGAGATCACACCAACGAAGTGATGGTTATTTTCGACATGGAAAATGGTAAATTATGGACACCGACAGCCAATAACTTTACGATCCTTAAACCCGGCAAAACATATTTCCTGAATAACGTTGGGGAAGCCTTCACCGTTGAATTCCCTCCCCTGGAAGGCGTGCCTCCGGAAATGTACGCAAAATTCCCAAGGAATAAACAAAACAGCACCCGCCAAACGGGTCCATTACAAACCACCATCTACAAAAGCCACTGGAACGACATTGCCCCGCGGGTAAATACCGCCATCTATTACCTGAATTCGCCGGAAGTTGCGGGCATTCAAACCACTCCCGGCACCGACAGCATCGGAGTGTTTACACAATCAGGACACTGTGCAGGCACACAGCTTTATACCAGCGACAGCATTGCTTTTGGCGCCGAAGATCTTAACTATTGGCTGTTTCCGGGGTATCCGGGGCTGGTTCCTGGCGAGCCTATCCAGCTACGGTATTATAAACCGGAATCCAAAAGGGAATTCATCATCAACTATCTTTACACCGACTTTTTCTATCCGGAAATACAGGAGGACACCGTTGCCCTTTTTACATTCGAAACCTTTGGTGAATTTACGGATTTTTCGTACCGCAATGAAGTACAACGGATAAATATCCCTGCTGGCTGGAGCGGAATGTCCTCATTTCTGCATCCGGTAAACCCACTGCTGGATTCGGTTTTTTCAGGTACGGGTTGCGGTATGGAAATGCTATTCAACTCGGACGGTATCTGTCAGCCTGCACAAAATATTAACACGATCGGTCTGTGGGATACACTTTCCGGCTATGCAGTGAAATTCAATCAACCAATGGAATTACAGATTGTTGGTGATATGTCCGGCAAGATAATCACAACGGAACCTGGATGGTCGATGATTCCGGTACTGAGCCACAGCCCTGTACAGGTAGAAGATATATCGGCCCAAATGGGCGGGCAGCTTGTGATGATCAAGGAAATTGCCGGATGGCGGGTTTTCTGGCCGGAGAAAAATATTTCGAGCCTGCAAAGCCTTGAGCCGGGCAAAGCATATTATTTTCTTACCAATGAAGCTGTAAGCTTTAGCTTTTAACCTGAGTTTGAAATGCTTTGCCGAACGGCGGCTTAACATCAGCTATAAACTTACATTTCTTGATTTAAAAATTCTTATCGCGGATACTTAGCGGAATGAAGACGCTTAGGGTTATCAACCCGCTGCCCTTCGATTAAAAACCGAGGTCGTACAAACCGATGTTTCCCCCGAAACCGATGTTTACGCCAAAGGTGACCACCAGGTTTTGCGGGCCGTTACCGGATTGATCGTTAAAAGCATTGCCGATGGAGGCATAGACGAGGTTGTTTTTATCAAAATGATACTGTGCGATGCCATTGATTTTATAATTGCCTTCGTACACCGATCCTGACAAGCGGCTGCGATAAACAGCTTCAAGTCCCAGAAGGAATTTTGCGCTAACCTCAATATCGAGCCTGCCACCCACATCAAAAGCATGAAAGCTGTCGATCAGCCAGGTGGTTTCATCTTTCAGGTAATATACTTCATCATAATAAAGATAACGCGTGAGTACGAATCCCGCCAGTTTGTAATTTGATGTATCAGGATGGAGGATATCGCCACCAAAATTCGACCAGAAGCCCGCCCGGTAAAGCCCGGTGCTGTCGATCAGATTGTGCGGCGAATTGATGGCTACCCCGCCACCAACTTCCCACTTGAAACCGGTACGCCTGTTCATTTCGTTGAACATTTCATCCAGTTCGTCCGTACTGATTAATACATCATTCATTTCGTTGAATTCGCTGCCGAGTGCGGTTTTTACTTCATCGAGCTGGTTGTTTACAAGCATCAATGCCTGGATCAGCTCCATTTTCCTTGCCCGGGCGGTATCGGGATGGAGCATTCCGGAATTCATTAACGAGTCAATTTTTTTTACCTGCAGGTTAATGGAAATCCGCTCTGCTTCCAGAATGACATATTCCGGGGAATTGGCACAATACGCATCGAAAGTACCAAAGTAGGCTTCATGATAATCCCTCAGCGCCTCAAGATATTGTACCTTCTTCGCCTGATCAATCTTTCCGCGCAGCAGGCTCACACTAATTCCTGCTCCATAACGCCATAGCTGCTCCTGCTGATCTATGCCTCTGACTATTCCGCCCGAAACAGTCAGTGTGCGAAAGAAGCAAAGCTTGTTCAATGTATCGAAATCCGCTGCAAAGGAAAGCCGTTGGGCCTTTTTGGTCCACCAGTAAGGCGTAACCGAAAAGCCGTAATTGTTCGGCAGTAGGGTGAAGTCGTTGGAAGCATTTTGTATGGATGCATAAAACTCGGGGGCGGAAGCAGGTTCAGCAATTTCAACCGGAGAAGTGCCCATCAGCAGGAAAGCAGGATTGGTGGGGCTTTTCAGTAAATCAAGGCTGATATCCTTCACCTCCAGCGACAGTGTATCCGTCGGCTGGCCCGACGCCGCCGCAATAAATGCAAGCAGCAGGCCTGTAAGCAACAACTTTTTCATAGCGCCTCCCTAAAATATGGTTACCGTGTAAAAAGAATGAAACATCGAACCCTTTCCCTTTGTTTTCCGGCTGAATGCCGTATCTGTAAAATTATCAGGGCTATCGTAAACTTTTATCTTCAGGGAAATATCTTCTTCTTCCCTGCCCTGCTGCAACTGACGCACATCGTGGATGGTGGTATGCACCACAATGGCATTATATTTTAAAGTGGACACCAGGCCGACTTCACGATGACCGGCATTGCCATCGAAAGCCAGCAGCTTTTCTGTAGTGCCGTCATTCTTTTTCAGATAAATGGTGGTGACCGATGGCTGCCCGTACCCGCAGGACAGATCGATATATACCTGCGCATCGCTTTTGGTGATAAGGATGTCGGAATCGTTGATATTGGTCATATGCTTGCTTTTTAGTTAACAAAAAGTAAATATACAATTTTCTGAAGGGAAAGGGAAACCCAAAAGATTATTTCATGCAGTTAAGCAGAAAAGCAAACATTTAAAAACAGACAGGCACAGCTTCTTTCTTCGTGTCGTGGGCTTTGCGTAATCGAGGAAACTGGCTGTAATTGGTAGTAATTTGCTTCGCGTAATTGGGGGAAATTGGCGGCAATTCATTGTGAAACATTGTAATCGATGGTAGTTGATGGTAATTGATAGTCATTCCGGGCTGAATATTTGGATGTTTGGGTATTTTGATTTTGAATTTTGGATTTGTTTTGGATTTAGGGCTTTGTGCTTGAGGTTATTGGCTATCATTTGCTTCACGTCATTGAGGGGAATTTGTAGTAATTGGTGATAATTAGTAGTAATTTGCTTCGCGTAATTGGTTGTAATTGAGGGATATTAATTGTCATTCCTGCACAACCAACCGAAGCTGTTCATTACTAATCAAAGGTGATACATAATCCCCAGGCTTACCGACCAGACATTATTGAATATCTTGCCGTTTCCGGGTCTCGCCACGTTGGCCCAGCCCCAGTTGAAGCGTCCGTCGGCAAAAATGCGGTAGCGGTTGGCTAAGGTATAATCCAGCCCGAGCCCCATTACCGCGCCATAATCGATGCGGTCGATATCGGAGGTGTATTCCCGGTCGACGATGTAGGTGCCGGTATTTTCCGGATCGATCTCATCATGAACCAGCACTGTTCCTTTTATCTCCGCATACATCAGATATCCGAGATAAAAACCGGCATAGCCAAAGGCCCGTCCGGTACGGCCGATA
>JBKHBQ010000239.1:0-6143 GCA_046542305.1 Bacteroidales bacterium | reverse complement strand
TCGATATTGCTTCGGATGCCACCATCGACATGCCGCATGTGGTGGCTCAGTACGAAGGGCATTATTTTATCGGCGCCGATAATGGCATTTTTTCCCTCATCTTTGATCATGCGCCGGAAAAGCTTGTGGAGGTGGATATGATCCAGGATACCGATACCTTTACCTTTTCGGCTTACGACATTTTTATCAAAGTGGCCGGGCACCTGATCGGCGGCGGCAGCTTTGAGGAGATCGGTCCGGAGCGGAAATCGCTTACGCAGCGCATCGCCCTCAGCCCGGTTACTTCCGGTGACCTCATCAAGGGTCATGTGATTTACATCGACAGCTACGAAAATGTTTTCACAAATATCCATAAGCCGTTGTTCGACCGGATCGGCCAAAAGCGTCAGTTCAGGATCAGTTTCGGATCGGCGCGCTATGGTGTGAGCAGGATCAGCCAGTCGTACAAGGACGTGCACGAAGGGGAGATCCTCGCCCTGTTCAGTTCCTCGGGCCATCTCGAAATTGCCATCAGCATGGGTAATGCCGCGGGTCTGCTCGGCCTGAAGGTGGACGATACCGTGCGGGTTGAATTCAGGTGAGTTCGTTTTACAACTGCCACCTCTACAACTGCCGTCCTTTTACCAGCGAATGCTGTTGCATAATAAAACCAAATTCGCCAAGCATATTTTTGAATTCCATCAGCGTGTTGGAAGCCAGAATACTTTGCCCGCCCCTCAGGTGCAAATAGGTAAAATTTCCCTCCGACCGCAGATATTCAATATCACTGATGCTTACCGGAAGCAAACTTCCCGAAGAAGGAATGATGATCTTTCCCTGAGATTGATGGCCTCCGGGCAAATGATCTTTCAGAATTTCGAGCTGAAGGTTGAAATCCTGCTGCGGGATTTTCTTTGAAATTGCCACCGCGGCTTTTAATTCCTGCGGATCGGGCGGCCGGTCGAGGTAATCGAGGCAGCAAAACCTGAATGGCCTGATGTTTGACTTTTCCCAGTCTGCCAGAAAGATCACCTTAAATTCGAGGGGGCTGAATTTTTCGAGCATTTCCAATGCCTTATTCAACCCCTTGTCGATGCTGAGAAACACCAGATCGGGTTTGAGTTTCTGTATGATTTGCTCACCTGAATCCAAATCTCCGGCTCCGGCAATCACCATCACATTCGGGCAGTGCCTGTCGATGATATTGCGGAGGTTTTCCCGCACAGAGGCTTCATGTTCTATGATTATTGTTTTTAACATATCTTGGTTGTTTTTGGGTAAAGATAATCAAAATCACCGGCGTTTCAAAGTATTTATCAGATTGATTTGGAGTGGATAGCAGCAGCAGGCCCCAAAGTGGTGAGGTTTAAGGATGGGCGTTAAAAAAAAATGACTGTCTGGAAAAGCCGTTTTCGCTGTTACAGGATGTGAATCCTTTTACAGGCAAGGCAAAACCTTCCGAATTGCGGATGCTGTCAGCTTTTCCCGTTCACCCAGTTAAAGGCGGTGGTTAATTCCTTTAGCGGAAAAAACCGTTCCACCCTGCCTGTTTTTTCGTTGCCAAACACGGCATTGTCGACTTTCACCAGCCATTCTTCCACCTTACTGTCGCCAACCACGGCAATGCGGCCGCAGTACTTGATGTGTTTCAGCGCATACACCCCGTCTTCCCACACTGCCCTCCAACTGGTTTTGAGGATGCTCAGGTGGTCGAGTTTCACCAGCAGGTTAACTTTGTTGAAACCTTTGTCGAGCCGCTCCTCAAACATTTTTTCAAGCGATTTTTCATCTTCATGCGTGTAGCCGTCGATGATTTCGATGGCCAGCGCATGTTCTTTGGTTCCGTCAAGTTCCTTAATCATGATTTTGAATGTTTTATGTTTTTAATTAAAATATAATTGTTAAAAACGAAGCATAAATTTAAGTAATTCTCCTCACACTTCAAATCGTGAAACGATTTTCACAAATCCACAAAAAACAGGCGTTTTGCGGATCCTGGTAAAAATTAAATAAATTGATACCTCCCACGTTAAGTTCATTTTTAGTATTTTTGCTCCAAAACAAATCATTAAAAAATATTATTATGAAAAAAGCTTTACTCATCACGATCTCAGTAATTTTTTCAGGATTCCTTTACGGCCAGGACTGCTCCGATTTGTTTATTTCGGAATATGTTGAGGGATCAGGAAACAACAAAGCACTTGAAATTTATAATCCTACCGACCAGGTGATCGATCTGTCAGAATATCGTTTGGTAAGATATTCCAATGGCGGAACCACGCCTAACTGGGTTGCCCTGGGAGGAACCATCCAGCCAAAAAGCGTGTATATTGTGGTACTGGATAAAAGAGATCCGGGAGGTACAGGATTCGAGCAGCCGGTTGATCTTGAATTGCAGGCAAAAGCAGATACCTTCCTTTGTCCGGTTTATGAGGTTAACAAGATGATGTATTTCAACGGAAATGATGCTGTAACACTGGAAAAAGACGGTGGCTCAACCATCGTGGATATTTTTGCACGTGTGGGTTCGCCCGATCCCGAAAACGGCTGGACAAATATTACCGATACCACCATCACCTACAACAGCGGTGGCGTTCCCACCGAATATACCATCGAAGACTACATTGTCGGTCCGTTGTTCTGGCTTTCATGGACAGAAAACCATACCCTGATCAGGAAGCCCGGCGTAAAACAGGGAGTTACCCAAAACCCTGCTGTATTTAATGTGGCCATGGAGTGGGATTCCCTTCCGGAAAACACCTTCAGCAATCTCGGAGCACACGAGTGTGAATGTGGCAACGCGGCAGTATCCGAACTGGTAGAGGGCGAAGACATTTCATTCTATCCCAATCCCGTTACTTCCGAACTGTTCAATGTGGAAGCCACAGAGAAAATGTTCAGCCTCGACGTTTACAACACATCCGGCCAGGCAGTGATCCGTCAGCAATATGATGGAGAATTTAATCTACAGGTCAACACCAGTGACTTAAATACAGGCGTTTATTTCGTAAAGGTCGGCTTTGCCGATAATTCGTATTTTGTAAAGAAGATCATTAAACAATAACCTGTTCAAGAAAATATCAGCACCTTGAAAACGAACATAAAACTTCGTCAGGGTGCTTTTTTCTTTATTTGAAAACATACAAACCGAAAACACATAGGCAATGAAATACCGGAAATTAGCACTACTTTTCTTCTTAATCACGATTGCCGGATTCACTTTTGCACAAACGGGAACATTAAGCGGGGTGGTTACGGATGCGCGGACCGGCGAAACCCTGATCGGTGCAAACATTATGTATGGTCCCGGTAAAGGAACGGTAACCGACATCGACGGGCGATACCGCCTTGAACTGGATTATGGCGAATATACCCTGATGGTTTCGTACGTCGGATTTAGTACCATCGAACAAAAAATCACCGTTGATAAACCAGTTCTGACAGCCGATTTTGAGCTGAGCTACCTGACGCTGACCGAAGTTGAGGTGGTGGGTGATATAGCCCGGGCACGTGAAACGCCGGTTGCCTTTTCCACGATCAAGCCTATAGAAATTCAGGAAGAACTGGCTTCGCAGGATATTCCGATGCTGCTTAATTCTACGCCCGGGGTGTATGCAACCCAGCAGGGCGGTGGCGACGGCGATGCCCGGATCAATATCCGCGGTTTCAATCAGCGGAATGTGGCCGTGATGCTCGACGGAATTCCCGTGAACGACATGGAAAACGGCTGGGTATACTGGAGCAACTGGTTCGGATTGGATGTGGTGATGCGCAACACACAGGTGCAGCGTGGCCTGGGGGCTTCAAAACTTGCGATCCCGTCGGTGGGGGGGACCATCAACCTGCAGACAAAAGGAATCGATGCAAGGGAAAGCCTTACCCTTAAGCAGGAGGTGGGCGACAATGGTTATTTGCGTACTTCTGTCGGGTACACCTCTGGCCAGTTGAAAGGTGGCTGGGGCATTACCGCCGCCGGATCGTACAAGCGGGGAAACGGCTGGGTGGATATGACCTGGACCGAAGGATGGTTTTATTTTCTGCGTATCGATAAAAATATTGGAAATCACCGGGTTAGTCTGAAAGCAATGGGTGCTCCGCAGCGCCACGGGCAGAGATCATACAAAAAATCGATTGCTGAATTCGATACGGCATTTGCCATCGAGCAGGGAATCAAACCGGATGAATTCATTGCCTCCAAGCCTATGAACCTCGGAATAAAGTACAACCCCAACTGGGGATATATCGACAGGTACCATATCGATGAGGATGGCAATATCGTCAGCAGCGGCAAGGAAAAGCTTTCGGAGCGCGAAAATTATTACCACAAACCCATGTTCAGCCTTAGTGATTTCTGGAATGTAAACGACCGGCTTTACATTTCAAACATTGCCTATTTATCTCTTGGAAATGGCGGCGGCATCGGATTGTTAAATAATACTTCCATAACTTCCACAGGACAAATCGATTTTCAGAGTTTGTATGATGCAAACTACAATAATCCTAATTTCAACCCTGACAGAGAATCGCAGGGAATCCTCAGGTCATCTGTAAACAATCATGTGTGGTATGGCCTTTTGTCGACCCTTAACTATGAAATGGATGAGAAATTCACTCTTTCGGGAGGATTGGATTTGCGAAGCTACAAGGGTGAACATTATATGGAGATTTATGATCTGCTGGGCGGCAATTACTACCCGGTACCCAGCGATGAGCGAAATGTTAATGAACCGCCGGGTTCCAATCAAAAAGAGGGAGATATATTTAATTATTACAATGATGGGCTGGTGAGATGGGGCGGCATATTCGGCCAGTTGGAATATAAAACGGAAAAGCTCTCCGCCTTCATCAATCTCACAGCATCAAACAGTGGCTATAAGCGCATCGACTATTTTAAAGCCAAAATGCTGGAGTTGCCTGATACTACTTTACGCATTGCCTACAATACCGTAGTTGAGTATGATGGTGTGACCTACGACCGGAACTCACCGGGTTTGAAACCCCTGGAGTCCGACTGGAAGTGGATCATGGGAGGTACAGCCAAGGTTGGTGTGAATTACAACATCAACCAGAACATGAACGTCTACACCAACCTGGGATATCTTTCCAAGGCACCCCGGTTCAATAATGTATATGATTATGACAACCTGCTTTTCAGGGATATCAAAAATGAGCTTGTAAAAGCTGCCGAAATCGGTTACAGCTATTATAACCGGAAAATGACACTGAATCTGAATGCTTATTATACTATTTGGGAAAATAAGCCTGCCGACCGCCCGGCTTCACTTTACGATGAGGATTCAGGCGATTGGTACAGTGTAAATATCAATGGAATGGATGCACTGCACAAAGGTATCGAGGCGGAATTTGGCTACAAGTTGTCCAATAACATGCTTTACGAAGGCTTGCTTTCGGTGGGGGACTGGAAATGGACAGGCAACGACTCGGCAAGAATTTACAACAACGCGCAGGTTCTGGTGGAAACAAGGTACTTTGATGCATCGGGAATTTTTGTAGGCGATGCTGCCCAGATTCAAACACGGCACAGCCTGAGATTGGAACTGATCGACGACATTTATGTGAAAGGTGCTTTTACCTATTTCGGAAAACACTATTCTGAATTCGATCCGCTGAATCTCGATCCCGAGAGAAATCCCTGGGCATTCGACGATGAAGGAAACCCGCGCCAGTCATGGAAAATTCCGAATTATTACCTCGTCGATTTACACGCCGGCTACGGCTTCAGGTTGAAGAGCGTAAAGTTTAACCTCAGGGCCAGCGTGCTGAATCTGCTCAACGAAAAATACATCTCCGATGCCAACAACAACGACGGCTATATCGGCCAGGCTTTTAACAGTTTCGATGCTAGATCGGCAGCCGTCTTCTTTGGCCTGGGCAGAAGATATAACATTTCCCTGCAATTAACTTTCTAAAATTGAAAATTTAAAAATTCGATCATGAGATATTTATCCATAGCTTTTTTTCTCACTTTTTTTACTGCCATTTCGCTGGCCCAACCTACCGGGTATTATAATGGTACAGAAGGCAAGACGGGCGAAGAACTCAAAACCGCCCTGCATGAAATTATCAACGATCATGTGGCCTATTCCTATTTTGCCTCCAAAACGATCATGAAATTTTCGGATGCCGATCCCGACAACCCCAAC
>JBKHBQ010000009.1:0-29135 GCA_046542305.1 Bacteroidales bacterium | reverse complement strand
TATGCTTGAAATAAAAGTCCCCAGTCCGGGAGAATCCATTACGGAAGTACAACTGGCCAACTGGCTGGTGAAAGACGGCGATTACGTGGAAAAAGACACCGAGGTGGCCGAAATCGATTCGGACAAGGCAACTCTGAGCATTGCTGCCGAGGAAGCCGGAAAAATAAAACTTCTGGTTGAAGAAGGTGAAACCGTTGAGGTGGGCACCACCATCTGTACCATCGATACGGATGCGAAACCCGAAGCCGGCGCAGCAAAACCAGAGGAGAAAGGAAAAGAAGAAAAAAAGGCGGAAAAGCCTGAGGAAACCCGGCCGGAAGCCGAAGCCAAATCAGCTACCGAAAAAGCGCCTGAGCCTAAACAGGAAAAAGCGCCTGAGCCTGAAAAGAAAACGCAAAAGCCCGCAGAACAACCTAAAGAGGCAACGGAATCAACAGGCATTCATATCTCGCCGCTGGCAAAAAGACTTTTGGAAGCCAATAACCTTAGCGAACAGGACCTGGTGGATTTTTACAAACGCCTGCGGATTTCGAAGGATGATGTGGTGCAGTTTATGGAAGACCGGGAAAAAATCCCTGCACAACCTGCCGGGGAAACCGGGCAAACAGATTGGGGCGGTACCCGTGATACCGAACGGAAAAAAATGACCACCCTGCGGCTGAAGCTTTCAGAAAGGCTGGTGGCCGTTAAGAATGAAACGGCCATGCTCACTACTTTCAACGAGGTGAATATGACGCCGATCATGGAAATCCGTAACAAATACAAGGAAGCTTTCAAAGAAAAATACGGAGTGTCGCTGGGTTTCATGTCATTCTTTACCAAGGCCATCACCAATGCGCTGCAACATTTCCCACAGGTGAATGCACAGATCGACGGCAGCGAAATGATTTACCACAACTACGCCGACATCGGCATCGCGGTGAGCGCACCCAAAGGCCTGATGGTTCCGGTAATCCGTAATGCCGAAAAGCTTGGCATGCACGAAATCGAAGCACAGATCAGGGAACTGGCCACCAAAGCCCGAAATGGTAAGCTTACCATCGACGAAATGACCGGCGGAACCTTTACCATTACCAACGGCGGTGTGTTCGGTTCCATGTTGTCCACGCCCATCATCAATCCCCCGCAGAGCGCTATCCTGGGCATGCATAACATAGTCGATCGGCCCGTAGCCGTAAGCGGCAAGGTGGAGATCCACCCGATCATGTATGTGGCCCTGTCGTACGATCACCGTGTGATCGACGGAAAAGAATCTGTGAGCTTCCTCGTAAAGGTGAAGGAAATGCTGGAAGATCCGGCTAAAATCCTTTTCGGTGGCAACGACCCGGTGAAAGCGCTCCTGGGCGTATAAATTCCATCCGCCACAAAAAAACAAAACCCCGGCAGATCATATCCGCCGGGGTTTTGCATTGATGTACAGAATGTTTTATTCGCAGCCGCTGTAATTGCAGTTGGTGCATGTTTTACACCCCTCATTGTACACCAGTGTGCCTTCGGCGCCACATTCGGGGCATTTGGCTTTCTTGGCCATGGTGCCGTCGGGGATGTATTTTTTTAGCGCGCGTACCACACCGTTTTTCCAGGTGTTTATGGTATCGCTGTCGAGCACCAGGTTGCTCACGATATCCACCACATAGGGCAGGGGCATGCCATGGCGCAGGATTCCGGATATCAGCTTGGCGTAATTCCAGAATTCTTTGTTGAACTGCCTTGAAAGGCCTTCCATGGTGATTTTATAACCATCCGGATCGAGAAACTGGAAATCGTAGCGCGACGAATCGTTTTCCTTGCTCTTGATCACCCAACCCTTGGTTACCCATTCCGGCAGGAAAAATCCCTTGGCCTTTCCGGTGAAGATTTCGTAGGGCCGGTTATTAAGCAGCCCGATAACAGCCACATATCGTTCTTCATCGTTTTGGAACCACACCACATCGGCCTTAAGTTTCTGGGGTCTGGGCGGCGCCTGGGTTTCCCTGAACTCATTTTCGTCTTTTTTCTTGTGGCTGATCAGTACCCCCGAACGTGAACCGTCGCGATAGATGGTCATGCCCTTGCATCCGCTCTCCCATGCCGTTTGGTAAACCTCGCTCACCAGCGACTCTGTCGCATCTTCGGGCAGGTTCACGGTTACGCTGATGGAATGATCCACCCATTTTTGAACGGCGCCCTGCATCTTTACCTTCGATACCCAGTCGATGTCGTTGGAGGTGGCTTTGTAATAGGGCGATTTGCGCACCAGTTGCTGAATGTCTTCGTCCGCATAATCCAGCACTTCCTCCGGATTGTAGCCGTTTTGTTTCAGCCATACCTTGAACTTGGGATGGAACACATGATATTCTTCCCACGAATCGCCGATCTCATCAACAAATGAAATCTTCACATCCATATCGTTCGGATTCACTTTTCTGCGGCGTTTGTAGGTGGGAAGAAATACCGGCTCGATGCCCGAGGTGGTCTGGGTGCAGATGCTTACGCTGCCCGTGGGTGCGATGGTGAGCAGGGCGATGTTGCGCCTGCCGTAGCGCTTCATATCCTCCAGGATGGTGCTGTCGACGCTGCCGATGCGTTGTATGAACGGGTTGTTCTTTTCCTTTTCATAATCGAAAACCGGGAAACTGCCGCGGTTTTTGGCAAGGCTTACCGAGGAGCGGTACACTTCGGTGGCCAGCAGTTTGTGCACTTCAACCGAGAAATCCGTGGCTTCGTCGGTGCCGTAGCGTTTTCCGAGTGCCGCCAGCATGTCGCCCTCGGCGGTAATGCCGATTCCGGTGCGGCGTCCCTGCAGGGTTTTTTCGCGGATCTTTTCCCACAGGCGGCGCTCGATCAGTTTGATCTCATCGGGTTCCGGATCGGCGTCGATCTTGCGCAGAATGCCGTCCACCTTCTCAATTTCCAGGTCGATGATGTCGTCCATCATCCGCTGTGCGATGTGGGCATGTTCAGCAAAAAGCTCTGCATTAAAACGCGCCTCGGGCGTAAAAGGATTTTCCACGTAGCTGTAAAGGTTGATGGCCAGCAGTCGGCAACTGTCGTACGGACAAAGCGGGATTTCGCCGCAGGGATTTGTTGAAACGGTGGTAAATCCGAGGTCGGCGTAGCTGTCGGGCACGGATTCACGGATCACGGTATCCCAGAATAAAATCCCCGGCTCTGCCGATTTCCAGGCATTATGGATGATCTTGTTCCACAGTTTACGGGCGTCGATGGTTTTGGTGTACTTCGGATTTTCTGCATTAACGGGGAATTGCTGCACATAATGCTTGTTTTCCATTACGCAGCGCATAAACTCATCGTCGATCTTAACCGAGACATTGGCGCCGGTTACTTTTCCCGATTCCATTTTTGCGTCGATAAACGATTCTGAGTCGGGATGTTTCACCGACACGGTGAGCATCAGTGCGCCCCGTCTGCCATCCTGCGCAACTTCACGGGTGGAGTTGGAGTAGCGTTCCATAAAAGGCACAATGCCCGTAGAGGTGAGCGCCGAATTTTTTACCGGGCTGCCGGCCGGGCGGATGTGCGTCAGGTCGTGGCCTACGCCGCCGCGCCGCTTCATCAGTTGCACCTGCTCCTGGTCGATTTTCATGATGCCGCCATAGGAATCACCCTTGCCGTCGTTGCCGATTACAAAGCAGTTCGACAGCGATGATACCTGGAACGTATTGCCGATTCCGGCCATAGGACTTCCCTGCGGGACAATATACCTGAAGTCTTTAAGTACCTCATATACCTGCTCTTCGCTCAGCGGATCTGGATACTTGTTTTCGATCCGTGCTATTTCGCGTGCGATGCGGCGGTGCATATCGTCCGGGGTAAGTTCGAAGATATCGCCCTTGCTGTTCTTCAATGCGTACTTCGACATCCAAACGGTTGCGGCCAACTCATCTCCGTTAAAATATTCCCTGGAGGCTTTCAGTATTTCATCTCTGGGAAAAGCTTTGCGGTTCTGCTCCGGCTTTTGTGGTGCAGGTTGCGGTTTTGCATACTGCTCCTCTGCGATCTTCGGCCGTTCGCGCGAGGCTACAACGCGTTTGTAAAAATCTTTTTTCTCATCTTTTGGTTGCTGAATTTCCTCTTGCTTTTGTTCGAGTTCCTCCAGTTGGGCAAAAAGGTCTTGTTCCATAATGTATTATATGACAATGGGTTCTGATTAAACTAATTGAATTGATTGCTGATTTTCAGGCGATACCTGAACTATGCTTAACAGTAAATTGTCTTGCAAGATACAATGATATCCGGGGGCGATGCAAAACAATTTTTTAACATTGGGATTGTTGAAAACATTATCTGGTTGAAATCAAAATCCCTAACCCTGCCGGGTACAAAAAATATTTCCCGTTATATTGATTTGGCACGTAACTTAGAAAAATAAACTTTTTTACCTGCTTTGAAAGAAATTTCAGGAAAAGGTAATTTTTTTTATCAACATCAGGTTGTTGATTTTACGGGAAGATTTTAGTGGTATAAATGAATTAATTTTTGTAATGAAGTATCGGCTTTATTTTCTGAAGAACATATTTATGGCAATGATGATCAATGCTACGGCAAAAATTTTCCGAAGCAGGCCGGTGGGGATTTTTACGGCCATCAGGGAGCCGATGTATCCGCCGATGATAAAAGCCAGGGCGATGATAAGTGCGTACTGGATGTTTACGGCGCCTGCTTTCCAGTAATTGTAAGCGGCCAGTAGTCCGATTGGTGGCAGCATCACTGCCAGGCTGGTTCCCTGGGCAAGTTGTTGCGGGAATCCCAGGATAAAAATCAGGGCAGGAATCATAATCACTGCACCTCCGATCCCGATCAGCCCGCTAAAGACACCTGCGATCAGTCCGATAAGGATCAATATGACCAGAGTGGTTGGATTCATAGCAGATAATTTTAAAAATCAAGACTCATTGACAGGTAAAACTTTGGTTTGCTTTTAATCTCGCCGTCTTCGATACCCCATGCCACATCGGCTTTCAGAAAATATCCCAGCAATTTGGTACGTGCACCAAAACCCACCCCGCCAATGATCGGATCCTTTTCGTACTGAACCCTGATGCGGAGCGGACCGCTGGTTTCATACCGGGTGTACAGCACATTGTCTTCGTCATAGGGATTCCAGCCGGTCCAGGCCGTACCGATGTCGCCAAAAGCCACCACCTGGAAATTCTTCACCAGTTCCGATTTGATAGGCTTGTTGAGCAGGTATTTGAACACAGGCATTCTAAATTCCGAATTGATCAGCACAAAATTGTTTCCGTTGCGCGCATTCTGGTTAAACCCGCGCATATTGGTAGCCAGCGCCTGGTAAACCCAGTTCATTTCCGGATCGATGCGGGTGTCCTGACCGAATTTGGGAAACATCCAGCTATCGGTGGCGCCCATAAAATAGAGCAGCTTTTCGGTGCCGAAATTGGTGCTTCCGGCAATGCGGTTGGCCCAGATGAACTGCCGGTGGATCTTGGTATAGTTGCGCATATCGAAACCAAGAACGAACAGGTTGCGCTCCAGATCGTCCACCAATTGGTTGTATTCCGCAAAGATCATAAAACGGGAACCCTCCAGCAGGTTCAATCCCAGTTCGCGTGAATCGTCGTAGATGAGTTGCAACTTGGCGCCGCCCCAGTTTCTTGTGAAGTCGGGTTCGCGCAGATAGGCTTCACGCGTCCCGGTGGTAATATAATTTTCGTTCCTGAACAGAAATGTGCTGCGAATCCGCAAAACCCTTGTAAACGGCCATGTAAGGATGAAATATCCTTCGTTGATCTTTTGCTTGCTCACCAGTTCCGACAGGGCAATTTGTTCGAGCGAGCGCCGCATGAACACAAATTCTTTGTCGAGCCGCTTTTTCAGGTTGGCAAAATTGAAAAAGTATTCCTTATTTACCAGATCCAGGCCGAGACGTACGCCGCCCATAATCCGGTAATCCTCCATCAGGTCGGTCACACCCACTTTGAAGGTGGGGCTGAGGCCCGGGTTATCATAACTCGGATTAACGTCGAATCCCGGTACGCCATTTTGGTTGTTAGGGCTTAGCGAAGCAGAATAGGGCTGGTACATCTGGTTGAGATATGAAAAGTCGATTTGTGTAACCAGTTCATTGATCGAATACTGTGTATAGAAGTTCCGCTGCTTGGGAATCACAAACTCATCCCCGGTGGTATCGGCAGCGACCTTAAACCGGGAGGATAAGGCATTTAGCGTGTCGGGCATATTAATGTCCACAATACCCTGCTTATCGAGGTGGTAGTTTTCAAGATCGATCCTGCCCTCGCGTGGCGACCGCTCCCCGTCGGCTTCCATCTGACAGGTGTCGTTGCGCATCACATTCCTGAAGCTTTTTCGCTGTTGCTCGCCCTGCTGCTGCGGCTGCGGCTGCATGGGGGATTTTTCGGGCTGTTGCGTTGGTGTTTCCCGGCTGACAGGTTTTTTAATTTCCTGTGCCAGTTGGCGCTGCATAAAAGTGGTAAAGGTAAGCTCTTCAGGTTGCAGTTCTGACGGCGGCAGCAGCTCGCTCACATATACTTCGTTATAAAGATTTTCATCGATCACCCATGCTTTCATTCCGGCATCCGGGCTTACATGATGCTCTGTCATGTTTCTGGAATAATTGGTGACAGGAAAGGAACGGGTAAAATAGCGGTAATGCACGGTGGTATCCACATAGGCCACGGCGCTGTCGAGGCGCGCGATGTAAGCGTTGTAGATGCCGTTTTGATCGCTCATGTAAGTAAAATAGCCTTTGCGGTTGTATTTCATCGGCTGGATTTCGTTGGCAAGCGGCGTGTTGGTCACGCGGCGGAGTACCGGATCGCCGGCCCGGAAATTAAAGATGAATACATCGTAAAATCTGTCGACGTCCACCGGCGGCAGTTTTTCGCCGAAGTTCAAAGTATCACCGGGACGGTTTGAACTGAAAATGATCCTGGTGGAGTTATCGATGAACTGCGGATTTATGTCGTCGTAAATATCGTTGGTAAGCTGTTCGGTGCTCCCTGAGGCAATATGAAACAGGAAAAGGTCGCTCTGCCCGTTCTTCACCGCCGAGAGCACCAGGGTCCGCCCGTCATCAGTATAACTGAGGTCGGTTACTTTCTGAAATCCGAAAATGTTTTGTTTTGTAAAATCCTTTTCTTCAATGTCGTAAAAATACAGCCAGATCAGACCTTTTTTTTCCAGGGCCATGGTAAGGATTCGGCCGGTAGGATGCCACGTAAGCAGGGGATAGGTGTAATCTACTTTTTCGTCGAGACGGTAGCCGCCGGTGTAGATTTTCTTTATTTTATTGCTTCTGAAATGGTGCAGCCAAACCTTGTATTTTCCGGTTTCATTGGTTACGAAAGCTGCATATTCTCCCGTCGGGCCAATCTGAAGCTCGGTGTATTTGCGGTTTTTATCATTGCGTTTCAGTACCCGTTTTCCGGTAAGTTTTTCCTCGTTGGAAGGCAGGCTGCGATCGGCAGATTCCGCGTTGTATATGTCGCTGTAGTAGGCTTTCCATTCTTCAAACAGGGTGTCGAGAGTTATGCCGAGCACGTACTGAAATCCCGTTTCGATGCTACGGCTTACCCGGGTCATGTTGATCACGCTCACCACATTGGCTTTGCCGTATTTTTCGGCGATAAATCTCCAGAACGAATGCCCGGCGTCTGTCACAAGATTTTCGTCCATGATCAGCCGGTTGAACTTCTTGTATTTCCCCGATTTTATAGCATTTCTGATGCGGTTGTCGATGCGGGTATTCCATTCTTCGGCCAGATAGGCGATCAGCCCCTGGGTGTACCATTCGGGAAAATTCTGCAGGAACGAATTCATCACCTGCGAACCGATGTTGTTGCCGAAGATGGCATTCTGAAGCAATATATGGGCAATCCCCCGCCTGATCTGCTGCTCGAAGTTGATCATGCTGCCGTCGAAGTACAGCACCACCTTGTTGCCAAGGATATGCGATACTCCGCCGACATTGTATTGCGTACCGGTGGTAAGGCCGATATTGCTTTGCTTCAGGTCGTTCAGGTTGTTGAAGATCAGAAACTGGATTTTACCTTCCAGGTAGGTTTCGAGGTCCGATTCCATGCGCGCCAGTTCGCTGTCGGCATAGCGGGCGGTATGAAGTGCCAGTTCCTTTCCGTTAAGGTAAAAATAGGTATCGAAACGGTCGAACTTATAATAGGTCCACAAAAATTCATCGAATTGAACGCGGCTTCTGCCAAATTCCATTTGATAGCCGTTGTAAAACTGGGCACGGGAGGGCAGGGACAAAAAGAGCATCAGCAGGGCTGGCACCCACAGCAGCAGTTTTCCCGGTGTGTTTAAAAATGGTAAAACAAATTTCATCCCCGGCAAATTGGTTGAACATGCGCAAGCAAAATTAGTTGATTAATAAACGTAAGAATGGCTGCGCTGGTTTATTTGTATTCAATAAATGATAACTTTGTAACGCCTGTTTTATTTTGTGCCGGCATCCATTCGCCGGATAATTAAACTGATGACATATGGTTAAAGTTGAAAGATTGGTTTTTAATGCATTTCAGGAAAATACCTGGCTCATTTATGACGACAGCGGCGAGTGTGTGATTATCGACCCGGGATGCCACGGCAGAGAAGAGGAAGCGGAACTGGACAGGTTCATCTCTGAAAATGATTTGAAGCCCGTTGCCCAGGTGCTCACCCATTGCCATATCGATCATATTCTTGGCATTTCATATGTTCACCAAAAATACGACCTGGATCCCCTGATGCATGAATCCTCGCTTGCGACACTGCGCAGCGCTCCCGAACATGCCATGCTTTTTGGGGTGGACGATGTGGAGGTGGTGATTCCCGAGGTATTTCTCCGCGAAGGCGATCAGGTGAAATTCGGCAATTCAGCGCTGGAGGTGATCTACACGCCTGGCCATGTTGACGGCCACATCTGCCTGATCAACCACCAGAACCGCATGGTCATTGCCGGCGATGTGCTTTTCCGCGACAGCATCGGCCGTACCGATCTGCCCACAGGCGATTACGATATCCTCATCTCACACATCCGCAATAAGCTTTTCGTGCTGGACGACGATTATACGGTTTATCCCGGTCACGGCCCCGAAACCACCATCGGCTACGAAAAGCGCAACAATCCCTTTGTAAGGATTTAATTCCTGCCACATGCCGGGAATAGCAATCAAATGTCGATTTTTGATCTGTAATAGTTAGCTGTTGCATTCAAAACAAATATCAATTCCAAAAATGCATAAAATGAAAAAAGTACATCAACTGATTCTGGCTGCCCTCATTATGCTGGTGGCGGTTTCGTGTTCTTCGCGTAAGGTAACCCGCCTCGATCCCGATCAAACCATCGATCTGAGCGGAAGATGGAATTCCACGGACGCAAAGCTAACAGCGGATGCTATGATAACACAGGCAATTAGCGAACGCTGGATTTCAAATTTTCAGAGCAGAAATAATGGCGAAAAGCCTGTGGTAATCGTAGGTTTCGTACAGAATAAAACCCATGAGCATATCGATGCCGAAGTCTTTATTCGCGACCTGGAAAAAGAATTTATCAACTCGGGTAGGGTAACCCTGGTGCAGGGCGGTGAGAAACGCGAGCAGATTCGCGCCGAACGTGCCGGACAACAGGATTATGCTTCACCTGAAACCATGTCGCAATGGGGACGCGAGATCGGTGCCGACTTTATGTTGCAGGGCGATATCGCCTCCATTGTGGATACCTACAAAAAAGAAAAGGTGGTGTTTTATAAAGTTAATCTTCAGCTTACCAATATCACCACAAACGAGGTGGTATGGATTGGTGAAAAGGAAATCAAAAAATATATCAACAAGTAATCATTGCTTTTTGTGGCCTGATATTATGCAGGGTGAAATTTCCAGTAAAGGAACCAACCCTACATGTGATGCTTCTGCGGGCCCCGTGTGCCGGCAATGAATGGTATTAAAATCCGCAATAACCATCATTAATTTTGAAATTGAAATCTGTTAAAGCATTCGGTATCGGAATCGCAGTTCTCTTTTTCATCCTGTTCACTGCGGGTTGTGCCACCTATTACCGCAAAACTCAGCAGTTTCAGGATTATGTAATGCAGGGGCAGATTGAGCAGGCTTCGGAATGGCTGGACAATAACAACAGGATGCAGAGGGGCATCAACCGCCTGTTGTACCTGTTGAACGACGGATGGGTGCACTGGATGCTGAACGATTATTCCCTGAGCAACCAACGGCTCAACGAAGCCGATTACATGATCGAGGATCTTCAGAAGAATTTAGCGCTCGAGGGCCTGGCGCTGTTCACCAATCCTGCCGTTAAGCCATACCGTCCCGAAGATTTCGAGATGGTATTCGTAAACTACTACAAGGCGCTGAACTACCTCAACCTGGGCCAATACGAGGATGCGCTGGTGGAATGCCGCCGGATGAACATCATCCTTTACCAGCTCAACGACAAGTACAAGGAAAGGAAAAACCGTTATTCCGACGATGCCTTTGCTCATGTGCTCATCGGGCTGATCTATGAAGCCGGAAACGATCCCAACAATGCCTTTATCGCCTATCGCAACGCGCTGGAAACCTACAGAAAGGTCTACAGTGAGAATTTCGGGGTTTCGGCACCTGATCAGTTAAAAGTGGATTTGCTTCGCACTGCGCGCCAAATGGGGTTTTACGACGAACTGCGACAGTACGAAGACGAATTCGGAATGCGCTACAAGCCGGTTGAAAATCCCGGAGGAGGCGACCTGGTGGTGATCTGGCATAATGGATATGGCCCGGTAAAAGCCGAATGGAGCATTAATTTTTCCATTCTGCGCGGCGAAGGCGGCTGGGTTACCTTTGTTAATGAAGAGATGGGGCTGAGCATCCCGTTTTATATCGGTGATTTTTCCAAAGAAGAACAAACCAGCTTTTCCGACCTGAGCATTGTGAGAATTGCCTTTCCGAAATATGTTGAACGAAAGCCTGTATTTACAGCAGCAGCGGTGAAAGCAAACGGAGAAAGTCATACCCTGGAGCTTGCCGAAGATGTTAATGCCATTGCATTTAAAACCCTAAAAGACAGAATGCTGCGCGAGCTTTCGAATTCGCTGCTGAGGTTCGCCGTGAAAAGGGCTACAGAAGAGGCTGCCCGCAGGGAAAACAAAGATGTGGGTGCGGCCATCAGCATCATCAATGCCCTGACGGAAAAAGCCGATACCCGCAATTGGCAAACTCTTCCCTATTCGATTTCCTACACACGGATTTCTTTGCCGGCAGGCACCCACCAACTGACACTGGAAACAAATTCAAACGGCAATACCCAATCCCATACTTTTTCCGTGGAAATTCAGCCGGGGCAAACCAGTTTCTATACCTATCGCAGCCTTGAAACACATGCCCCTTCCGTTAATTATTGAGGTAAAGTACTTAAAGAAAATCTCCGGCTGAAATGGACAATATCCTCAGTAAAAGCAAGTTTATGTTTTATTGCAATGCGAAAGGTGCATTTGAATTTCACCAATCCTATAACATTCCTGACAATTAAGGAATTCAGGGTAAGCAACGTTTGACGTTTTTTTTGTACCTTTGCATGCTATAATCAAATCTGCTGTTAAAATGGAAAAAGCAAAAGTTCTGTACGTAATGCAGGAAATTACCCCTTATCTGAAAGAAAATCCGATCAGTCACATTGGAAGATACCTGCCACAGGGTATTCAGGAAAAGGGGAGGGAGATCAGAACTTTTATGCCCCGCTACGGAAACATCAACGAACGTCGCAATCAGTTGCACGAAGTGATTCGCCTTTCGGGTATGAATCTGATCATCGACGATGCTGACCATCCACTGATCATTAAAGTGGCATCTATTCAACAGGCCCGTATGCAGGTGTATTTCATCGACAACGAAGACTATTTCCACCGCAAGTCGATGTTCAGGGACAAGAGTGGCAAATTTTTCGAAGATAACGACGAGCGGATGATCTTTTTCGCCCGCGGAGTGCTCGAAACGGTAAAGAAGCTGGGCTGGCCGCCGGATGTTATCCACTGCCACGGATGGTTTGCAGGCCTGATGCCGTTGTATATCAAGAAGATCTTCCGCGACAATCCGCTTTTTTCAGACGCCAGGGTGGTATTTTCGGTGTATAACGATAAATTCGAAGAACAGCTAAGCCCGGAGTTTGCCAAAAAACTGAAATTCGATAAAATTAAAGATGCCGACCTCAAACACTTTAAGGACCCTGATTATTTCAGCGTGGTAAAATCTGCCATCGATCATTCCGATGCTGTGATCTACGGTGCAGAAAACATTGATCCGGAAATTCAGAAGTATGCCGCAGCTCAGAACATACCGGTGCTGGAATACCAGGATGAAAGTACGTATGTGGAAGCATACAATGAGTTTTATCAGCAGTTGCTCGACAGCTCAATTAAATAATTAATTCCATTACAAAAACCATCGTTACGATTTATGTTGAAAAATCGAGTGTTTTCTTTTGCCCTGATCTTGCTTACGTTAGCGCTGCTGGGGAGTTGCAGTACAGATCCTGCTGAGATCGGAATTGGTATTCAACCTGAAAACGAAAGGCTGAATGTACATTTCAGCGACACCTCCACTGTGCTGGCGCATTCCATATTTGTGGATTCCATCACAACCGACGAGCCGGCCAGATCCCTGCTGGGGAGCTACTATGATCCGATCTTCGGAGTAACCACCGCAAGCATCTATACGCAGTTGAGGCTTTCGTCCACTTCGGTTGATTTCGGTCAGAATCCGCAGCTCGATTCGATCGTCCTTGCCTTGCAGTATACCGGCATTCCGGGAAGTGATGATGAAATGTTTTATTCTTATGGCGATACCTCTGATATGCTCACTTTCAGGGTGTACGAGCTGGCTGATTCGCTGTCGTACGAAGAATCTTATTTTTCCGACGACGAAATTCCGCTGAAACAGCCGGAAATAGGTATGCTCACCACGTCGCCCTCACCCACCGACAGTATTATGGTGGATACCACCCTGGTGAAAGCACAGCTCAGGATTCCGCTAACCGAGGAGTTTGCCTATCGTATCCTGAATGCTACCGAAGCCGAACTGGGATCGATGGAAGCATTTATGCAGTTTATCAAAGGTATTCACATTACCGTCGATCCGGTGAGCACCGGCGGATCAATTGTTTTTTTCGATCTTGAACAAACATTATCGCGCCTCAGCATTTATTTCAGCAATGAAGAAAGCGATTCGCTCGTGTATTTTTTCAATATCACCAGCGAAAGCGCGCACTTTTTAAATTATACTCATAATTATGAAGTGGCTGATCCTGATTTTCTTGCCCAGGTAAACGGAGATACAGCCCTTGGCGCAAACAGGTTTTACCTGCAGTCGATGGCCGGGGTGGCCTCGGAAATTACTTTTCCCTATTTCCGTGATTGGCACAACAATGGAAAGATCGCCCTGAATGAGGCCACACTGAGTATTCAGAATGCACTGCCGCAAACGGATTTTGCCCCGCCCCCTGAACTGGTGGTCTATATGATCACTGATGATGGTACCTATAAATATCTCGACGATCAGTATGAAGGTGAGTCATATTTTGGCGGAAACTACAACCAGGAAACCGGAGAATATCAATTCAGAATTACGCAATACCTCCAAAAAGTACTCACTTCCGATACGCTGAGCAGAAAATTATATCTCGGCATTTCCGGTTCTTCCATCACCCCTAACCGGGGTATCTTTTTTGGCTATAATCCTACATCGCAGGCAGATTTTGCACAAAGGTTGAAATTGAACTTAATTTATACTAATTTAGCAGAAACAAATTAACAAAAACAACCCAGTTATGTGTGGAATCGTAGGATATATGGGCCCTAAACAGGCCTATCCAATATTGATCAATGGATTGCGGCGGCTTGAATATCGCGGATACGACAGTGCCGGAATAGCATTACTTAATGGTGATATCAACCTTTACAAAACAAAGGGAAAAGTGGCCGACTTAGAGGCCTTTGTTCAGGAAAAAAACATCGACGGCAGCCTTGGCATTGCCCACACCCGTTGGGCTACCCATGGCGAACCCAACGACATCAATGCCCACCCGCACTTTTCTGAATCCAAAAACCTGGCGGTAATTCACAACGGAATTATCGAAAATTACAGCGTACTCAAGGATGAACTGCTGAACATCGGGATGAAGTTCCAGAGCAACACCGATACCGAAGTGTTGGTGCAGCTTATCGAATACATTCAGCAGGCAGAAAAAGTTGACCTGGTAAAGGCATTGCAACTGGCGCTCAGTCAGGTGGTGGGAGCTTATGCCATCGTGATGATCTCCAAGGACGACCCGGATCTGATGATTGCGGCCCGCAAGGGAAGTCCGCTGGTAGTAGGTATTGGAGAGGATGAGTTTTTTCTTGCGTCCGATGCTTCTCCCATTATCGAGCACACGCGCAATGTGGTGTTTGTGGATGAAGAGGAGATAGCCATCATCAGGCGTGGGCAAAAGCTTCAGATCAAAACCATTCGCGATCAGGAAAAAACGCCATTTGTCGAAAAGCTTGAAATAGATCTGAGCGCACTCGAAAAAAGCGGCTACGATCATTTTATGCTGAAAGAAATTTTCGAACAGCCCCGTTCGATCCTCGATAGTATCCGTGGACGTGTGAACGTGGATCTCGACACCATTTCCATGGCAGGCATCATCGATTTCGAAGAGCGTTTCCTGCGTGCGGGGAGGATCATTTTTACGGCGGCAGGCACTTCGTGGCATGCTGCACTGGTGGGCGAATATCTGATCGAGGAGCTGGCCCGTATGCCGGTCGAAGTGGAATATGCTTCCGAATTCAGGTACCGCAATCCAATCATCAACGAAAATGATGTGGTGATCGCCATTTCACAATCAGGCGAAACCGCTGATACGCTGGCTGCCATGCGGCTGGCCAAGCAGAAGGGTGCGCTGATTTACAGCATTTGTAATGTGGTGGGGTCTTCCATCGCCCGTGTCGCTGATGCCGGATCGTACACGCACGCGGGGCCCGAAATCGGGGTGGCTTCAACAAAAGCATTCACCTCGCAGGTGACGGTACTGGTATTAATTGCCCTGTTGCTGGCAAAGAAAAGAGGCACCATTTCCAATACGCGGTTTCATGAACTGCTGAACGAACTGACCCAAATTCCGGCCAAGGTGGAGGAAACCCTCAAGCTAAATGATCAGATCAGGGATATGTCGAAAATATTCACCTACGCCCGCAATTTCCTGTATCTTGGCAGGGGATGTAATTTCCCGGTGGCTCTGGAGGGAGCGCTCAAGCTTAAGGAAATTTCATATATTCACGCAGAAGGCTACCCGGCTGCTGAAATGAAACACGGACCCATCGCGCTGATCGACAAAAAAATGCCGGTGGTGGTAATTGCCCCCCATTCGGGAACCTACGATAAGGTGGTGTCGAATGTTCAGGAAATCAAGGCAAGAAAAGGAAAAGTGATTGCCGTGGTTTCGAAAGGCGATAAGACTGTTGCAGATCTATCCGATTACGTGATCGAAATTCCTGCTTCTGATGAATTGCTTTCACCGCTTTTGGCTGTTATTCCGCTGCAATTGCTTTCCTATTATATTGCCGTTATGCGCGATTGCGAAATCGATCAGCCCCGCAACCTGGCAAAATCGGTTACCGTGGAATAAAAAAACATTTGAATCGAATACCTTTGAAAAGGCAGTGCTGATGTGCATTGCCTTTTTTTAATGAAATCAACCCTGGGGCTGTAAGCAGAATAATTCAGGCTAAGAACCGGGAGACTATTCTTTGGATCGCGTTTTCAGCATGTTCAACCATTAGCAGATAAAGCTTGTCCGCAAATGTAAGGCAGGAGCTTCAAAACAAAAAAGGCAGCCATTCGACTGCCTTTCCGTTTATTTTAATGAAATGATGTTTTAGTAGAACATCAATCTGTTATCTTCAATTTCGGCCTGTTCTTCCAGTGCCTTGAAATATTCCCTGGTATTCATTTTTGATTCGAACGACGTGTGCAGTTGCCTTTTGGTAGAGGCAAGGCTGGCGTTGGGGTCGGCATCGTTAAACTGATCGACCATCACCACGAATACGGCATTGTTGCCTTTCAGCGGTTGCGACAACTGGCCGGCTTCGAGTGTGAAGATTTCACCAATCACCTCGTATTCACTTCCGAAGCCCGGAATATTTCGGGCCGTAAAATCCAGGTTGGTGGTATCTACTTGTTCGTTGAGCTGAGCGGCGATGGCATAAAGGTCATTGCTGTTGAACCCTTCGATGCGCTCCACAAGCTGCTGGGCTTTTTTCTGATTGGTAACGATGGGTCTGATCTGTTCTTTTACCTGTTCGAATGCAGTGTATCCTTCATCGCGGATTTCTTTCAGTGCAGCTACAATGTACCTGTTTTCATCCTCGAATACCGGTGACACATCGTCCAGTTCCGTGCGGTCGAGGAATGCCCAGCGGATGATCTGGCGGGCATAATCCACGCCGGCAATGCGGTTGGCCATTTTGCCGAGGCGATCAGCCGAACGTACATTCAGCCCCTGGTTTGCCGCAGCCGTGTCGAGCTGTGCCAGGGTACTGTTCTCGCCGGCAAAGCGGCTGGCCTGCATGTATACATCCTGATAGGTTTCGTTGCTTGGCTCGATGTCGCGTGTGAGGATGGCAATGCGTGCTTTTTCAACAGGCTCGGTTTTTTCGGTAACCTTAATAATATGAAGGCCCAGCGCCGATTCCATCTGGCCGATTTCGCCCTCTCCGAGCTTAACGCCATGGTTGTAGAAATTCGAGAAACCGGAGTTTCCGTCAATCACCCAGCCAATTTCACCTTTGTCTTCCGGCGCACTGGGATAATCTGAAAACTCCACGGCCAAATCTTCGTACTCTCCGGGGTTTCTCTTTAGCACGTTGTAGAGGCTGTCGTACAGGGCTTCGGCTTCCTCGTAGGTACGTTCGCTGATGTCCATTCCCGCAGGTGCTGTGGCATAAGAGATCAGGATTTGGCTCATCATAATCGAGTCGGGACGCTGTTGGCGGTCAACCAGCTTGGCAATATGGTAGGTTTCGTTTTCAACATAAGGGCCCACCATGGTGCCGGCGGGAGATTCGAATATTTCATCGGCAATGCGTGCCGGCAGTTCTTCTTTTTTCTTATATGTGCTGTCGTAGCGGGTATCCGATACGGAATTGATGAATGTCTCGAGTTCTTCGGCTTCTTGTATTTCTCCGAATTCTTCATAGAGTTCATTTACCATTTCGGCAATTTCTTTTCTGTCTTCGGCGGTAGGTTTCACCTCAAAGATCACATAATCGATCGAGCGGGTTTCGTCCTGCTTGTAGTTGTATTTGTGTTCTTCATAATATGCTTTCATGTCTGAATCGCTAACGGTAACCAGCGAGTCGGCAATGGAGGCGAATTTGGCGGCAACAAAGCGGATGTCAGCACTTTTGTTTTTGTTTCCAAAATCCAGTTGGGCCATGGCTTCGGGGATGTGGTAAGCGCTGGTAAGCAGGTTTTTGTATTTGGTTTGCAGGCGGTCTTCTTTCACCATCTGTTCAAGGCTCAGATACCTGCGCCTCATATCGGGCGACTGCTGGTCGAGGTTTTGCAGAAAGCTTTTTACCATTTCCGGGTCGAAGGTTCCGCTGTTGGGATTCCTGAAGGATTGCTGAACGAAATTGTGCGGCTGATCGCCGAGGATCTGGTCCGAAAGTTCTTCGGAAGTTACAGTAAGGCCTACCTTTTCGTACTGCTGCCCCATGATGACCTCTTCCACCATCTGGTTCCACACACCCTGCTTGATCTGGAAAACATCCTGCGCACTTACATTTTCGGTTTGCTGCTGTTCTCTTCTGATTTGAAGCTGCTCGTCAACTTTTTGGTTAAACTCCTGGATGGGTATTTCGGTACCGGCGATCTCTCCGATATAATTTTGCTGATGTTTTTGGCTTGGCCGGATAAAATCCCCAAGTACAAATGCCGCAAGTGCAATCCCAACAATGACTATCAATAATCCCGAATGTTTCCTGATTTGTCCAATTACTGCCATTTTAATTACATTTTTGTAAGAAGGGTGCAAAAATACAATAGATAATTTAACAGGAAAATTTTTTTTTGAGATAATCCGTGAATTACCAGAAAAATATGGGGCTTAAGAATTGGGAAGGGTTCTGCGGATTATGCAGATTTTTTCATCCGGGAGATTGTCCCTCGATGATGAGCTTAACTTTTTCGATCCGGGTTTCGGTGGATTCGAGGATGATAAAATCAAAACTGTTTATCCGGATGTGATCGTTAAGCGACGGAATACTCTGATGATAGTGTATGATCAATCCGGCAAGGGTTTCGTATTCTTCTGATTCGGGAAGTTCGAGCTGGTAATTTTCGTTAAGGTAATCGATTTCCAGGCGGGCAGAGAAAATATATTCGTGCTCGGAGATTTTTCGTTCTGTAAAATCCTCCACATCAAACTCATCTTCAATTTCGCCGAAAATCTCCTCAATCACATCTTCCATTGTTACAATTCCAGAGGTGCCGCCGAATTCGTCCACTACCACCGCAATGCTCTTGTTTTCCTGAATAAACATCGACAGCACTACATTGGCCAGCATGGTTTCGGGCACTACAATAATCGTACGGGTGATGGATTTTATTGAATCGGGCTGCTTGAAGATATCTGCCGAATGAGTATACCCGATGATGTTGTCGATGGATTCGCGGTAGATGGGGATTTTGGAATGTCCCGAGTCTATAAATGCCTTTCGGAGCACTTCTACCGGCTCGTTTTCTTCGAGAGCCACAATTTCAGTACGGGGTACCATGCATTCGCGCAGCTTTACGCTTCTGAAGTCGATGGCATTCTGAAACATCTGAATCTCCTGCTGTACCTCTTCCTGGCTTGTATAGTCGGGCGAGAATTCCTTCAGGTAATTGTCCAGATCCACCACGCTGAACACCAGGTTTTCAGGCGAGAATTTTATCCTCGCAAATCGCTTGAGTATTTGTTCTGAAAACCCGATATAAAGGTAAACGAAAGGATAAAAAATGTAGTAGCAGATGGCTACCGGAATGGCCAGGGCTTTAAGCAATTTGTTTGGATTGATACGGAAAAGTACCCTGGGCATAAATTCAGCTACTAACAGCACCACCAGGGCTGCCAGTATGATTTGTAGCAGCAAGAGAATGGTTTCGTTCGAAACAAGATCAGGTAAGGCTCGTTTTAGTATAGGGTCGAGTGCGCGGGCCATAAAAATACCGTAGATTACCAGCGCAATATTATTCCCAAGGAGGAGCGCTCCGGTGAATTTGGACGGATTACGGATAAACTTCGAAAGTATCCGTGCCGGAAAACTGCCTTTGTTTTTGTCCACTTCAATTTTCAGTCGGTTGGAGCTTACAAAGGCTATTTCCATGCCCGAAAAAAAGGCTGAAAATGCAAGGCTGATTACGATGACGGGCAACTCGCTCATAAGGCAAAGGTATTAAGGATCATTCAACTTCCTTATCTTCGATGGTAAATACACCCCTGGGGTTTCTGAAGGTGTAGGTCGAAAACGACTCATCGGCATCAAACCCATCAAAATACAGCACGCCTTCGTTGGTGGTACGTTTTACAAAGGCATTCGAATAGATTTTGCGCTGCCGCTGATCCCAGATCATATGCTCGGTATTGATAATTTCGTCTTTTTCGTAATCACGGATCACCACGTCGTCCTTCACCTCCATAGTTTTCTTCTTCTCCCAGCTAATGCCGTAATTGGCTGTAAGCTCCGTTTTAACATTTTTCAGCGAATCATAAAAAATCAGGTGCAAACCATCCGGAAACTCAATGTAAGGTTCTTCTTTCTGAAAACGGTCGAGCTTGGGGCTTATCAGTTTAATTAACACATTGCCTGAATCGCTGTAAAAAACCTCGATATGCCTGGCGGTTTCGCTTGGCAGCGTATCGCTGGTGTTGAACGAGCTGATGGTTTTCATGTCGTTTTCACATGCAAAAAGCATTGTTGCAAAACATGCTGCAACAATGCTTTTCACCGTGATTTTAAATATATTTTTTACTTGAAAGCCTTTCACTTCACGCCCTGCGGTTTCATTTCTATTTGTATGTACGAACTGTGGTTCTCTCGTTTATCCAGCATTCAACCGTATAAGGATCGCCTTCTTTCAGGTCGTAAAAGAACACGGTTTCGGTTTTGGGGAACTGCTGGGAATAAACTTCGATACGTTTTTGTGCGATATCAGCTACTTCGGGATCTACCTGCCTGGCTTTCTGGTACATGTCCACGGCCACCCAGTAAGCTGCTTTTTTCGAAAGATCGTTGTCGCCGCACTGATCGGCACTCGAGGCATACATATCACCAATGATCAGATACGCATGGCCTTCGCTGGGCCTGAGGTCGATTGCCTGGCGCGCATATTTTCTTGCAGTGGAGAAGCTTCCCTTTTGACGGTACACGCTTGAAAGTAGCAGGTACACATCGGCTCTGGTTTCATCGTCTTCGATGTTCAATGCATCTTCGAGGTACGGAATAGCTTCATCATATTGTTCTTTTTTCACCAGCATCTTGGCGATCATATAGCTCGAATTGGGTGATGGATTCAGTTCGTTAAGCTTCACTGAAGCATCGAAGAATAGCTGGGATTCGGTACAACCTTTTTTGTCGAGCATATCGGTGATCTTCTTCAGCAGCTCGACGTCGTCCGGGGTTTCGTTGAATTTATTCGAATAAATTGCGATCAAATCTTCACAGGTTGCATAAGGTTCGAATGATAGTTCAATGTTGCCTTTCACATTTTCCCATGCTTCGCTTGCCTTGGGATCGTTCTTGTTGGCTTCGAGGTTGTAATCGATGATTTCGCTGATCTTATCGTAGGTGTCAACAATCACAAATTTATCGAGCTTTTCATCGTCTACCATCTTGGAAACGGTACGGAAATAATATACCAGTACAAAGGATTCGGATTTATTTCCTCTTAAATCGACAGATTTTTTAAAGATGTGATATGCCTTTTCATAATCTTCGGGTGCATATTTAAACAGGTCCGATCCTTTTCGTCCCAGAATATATCCTTCGCGGCCAAAGTATTTAATCCTTTGGTCGTAAATCATCATCATGGTGTCGATGTATTGTTCTTTGACTTCATCGGTTTTGTTTTTTTTCATGAAGTATTCCATCATGTTGATGCCGTCGATGTAGGTATTTTGCGAAGCCAGCGGGCAGTTGTTGAACACCCAGCGCCACGGGCCGATGGCGTCGTTTACTGCTGTGTTTTTGTAGCCGCTTGCCCTCCACTGCTTGTAAAATTCGCGGTACAGCGAGAGGTTCATTACGCAGGTAGCGCTGTCATTGCCCCATTTATCCTGTTCCTGCTGTAAAAGGCTGGTGCTGTTCAATGGGTTATCAATGCTCGTTTTGGCAGGGTTTGCCCCGGCAATTGCGCTGAACATTAAAATACTTACAAGACTTACAAAGATTGCCTTAAATTTCGTTTTCATTTTTATTTGAAATTTTTATTGAAAAATCGTTTATAAAAATACTTCTTTTTTTTGCTAATTGTATTTACTCTTTACAAACCAGCGTTCCCAAACCGAAACCCCCAGCGTGATGTTGATGAAGTTTTCCTGGATGAGATTCGAGGCGGTAGCGCCGCGGCGACCGACTTCGATTCCCAGATTAATGGTTGACAAAGAACGCGGAATCGGCAATCCCATTCCAAAACTTATACCAAACTCATTAATTTGGGTTTCACGAAGGTTGAGGTAGGTTTTGTTGTACCTGAAACCGAGCCGGTACTTAATTCTTTTCCAGTAACTTGAGATAATACGTTGGCTGGGCAAAAACTCTCCGCCAATAGATACCTGCATGCTGTTTTCCAAGGAGTCACTCACTCCGAAAGCCTTATAGTCCTTCCAGTTTTGCCAGTTGTAATCGGCGGCCACCATCCACTTGTTCGATTTCTTTAGCATAAATCCAACCCCGTATTTATCGGGAATCACAATGGAACCTTCATTTTCGGGCTGGTTGATGATGGTGTCGCGGAAAGATTCGGTGCCCACTCCTGTGGCAAAAAACGAGCGTACCAGGTAGTTTTGCGTGGCCGAAACTTCCTGTGAAGGGCCATAAATGGCGCCAAGCCCGAGTTTTAAGTCTTTACCCAGATCTTTGTTGTATTGTATTCCAAAATCAAAGTACATGTCTCCCACCTCAATGTAGTCGTCCACCCGCGTATTGATGTACCCTACCGAATCGGGGAAAAATACTTTTCTGATCAGATCGGCCTTGCCAAACATATACGAACCCTTGACACCTACAGCCAGGTTTTTATGAAGCTGAATGGCCGCATTTAGATAGAATTCGTTGAGGCCGCCGGTGCCCTCGTAGAATAATTCGGTGTTTCCCACATCTTCGATGGCTGTGGAAGCCACAATGTTGTACCCTACATTACTATAAGGTGTAAGACCGATGCTTGTTTTGAGCCAGTGGGTGATGGGAAAACCAAAAAGTAGGTAACCCAGCGAGGCAAAATTCGTCCGATTTGAAAGATCTTCGGTTCTCAGGGTTCCGGCACGACCAATTAATCCGCCCGAAAATACAAACGATAGCGAATCGAAAGCCGCATTGGCCGAGGGATTGTAAGGATTGATGTAATATGGACTGCTGATGGCATTGGCTACGCCGCCCATGGAAAAATTATAGGTGTTGCGCCTTACGGCGAGGTCGCCCACCCCGAAGCGGGAGTATGGCGAGTTGATGGCGATTTGCGAAAATCCATCTGTCAGCAGAAAAATGGAAATCACTACTGTGAGTAAAACCCTGCTTGCGCTCTTACTGATTTTTAACATTAAAATCTAAAATTACATTCAATCCCTTCAGTACCAAATTTGGGACTGCAAAGATGTTACTTTTTAGTTTTTTATCAAAAAAATTCATGTCGCCACCTGTAAGGACCACCTGTAAATCGGGATATTTTTCCCGGTATCTGCCGATGGTGCCTTCCATTTCGGCAAGGCTACCGTTGATCACACCGGCAAGAATAGATTCTTCGGTGGTAGCACCTGCAAGGCCGTCGAAATTTTTGTGATTAACTAACGGGAGTTTGTTGGTAAAAGTATGCAAAGCTTTAAACCGTAAGGGGATCCCCGGCGAAATGGCCCCACCGTGATACTGCGCCACCCTGTCGATAAGGTCGTAGGTGATGCAGGTGCCTGCATCGATGACCAGGCAGTTTTTACCCGGAAACAAATCGGCGGCGGCCACTACCGCAGCAAGCCGGTCTTTGCCAAGCGTTTCGGGGGTTTTGTACAGGTTCCGGATCGGAATAGGGGTGTGATGATCAAGCATGAGCAATTGGTAGTTTGATTGAAGGTATTCCAGCGTATCCTCCGGAAGCCTTCCCACCGAAACCAGCACAGCATGAGCAGGCTGGTAGCTGTGGCGGAAATTCTCAAGGTCAGGAATATGAATCTTTTCAGAGGTGTGTAGTGCAATTTGTTTTTGTGCCTGAAAGACGGCCACTTTGGTCAGTGTGTTTCCAACGTCAATTACAAGCCGGTGTGCAGTCATAGGTAGTTTTTCTGTTTGTGAAGGCAAATGTCATGTAATTATTTTTCAGCGACAAAGATAGTTTATACCGTGTTTAAATTAAAAGAAGATGAAAAAATATTTGTTTGTTACCGGAAAACATGAGTAAATTTGCAGTCCCAAATTCAAAAAAGGGTACCATAGCTCAGTAGGTAGAGCAACGGACTGAAAATCCGTGTGTCCCTGGTTCGATTCCAGGTGGTACCACAAACGTAGCCCGGTTCCGTAAGGTTCCGGGTTTTTTTTATTTTGCGCCGGATGAAAAGTTAAGCCCCTCCACAATTGCAGAGGGGCTGTTGTTTTTTGTGTTTGCCGGCGGCAGTGGCTTACTGCACCACCAGCTTTTTAACCACTTGCAATCCTCAGTTTAATGTCCGGAGATGATAATTGTTAAATAGTTGGGGCTGATTTCTGTGATTAAATGACTGCAGGACAAAATATTCCACAGATAAGGGAAAACAATAACCTGTCATTTATCTCAAGTATATCAGTTCATATGTTGGCATGGGTGTGGTAAACTGTAAAATGAAGGTGATGCTCCCTCCTTCTGGTATCGGAATGTCACTTCCTCCCCACATGAGTGTCTGCCCGTCGGGGGGATCGATGGCACCTAAATAATAATCCCACCCGTCGTTTGCCCGGAACACAAACCGCTGATCTTCTGCTGCCGGAATATCTTCGACTGTAACCGACAATTGTTGCGTTTCGATATCCCACACCATATCAATATCTTCCTCCCAGTTTAACCATTGCCCAATCACGCCCCAGTTTAATAAATCATACGACCAGGTGAGGTTTTGGATGTCCACTTCAAGATGGTATCCACCGGATTGAGGAACGCTCAGATTATCGGCGCCGGGATCGATCGAAAGCAAGCCTGCACCGCCGGATCCGTAAACCATGTAGTCCCAGTTCGGTGCCGAAGTAAACTTAAATTCCCTCGATACTGCCGGGGGAAAGAAAATATATCCTGTGTAAATGGAATCATTATCGAAATCATAAATCACCGGGGCTGCCGATGGGTCCCATCCCTGGTATTCGCCGGGAACATAAAGTGCAGCGCAGCTGCTCATAAACACCAGTGTTTCTTCGCTGTAAGCTGTTCCGGCAATATTGGCGGCCCATGCCCTGACATAATATTCTGTTCCCGGAGTTAGTTCTGTCAAATTTCCTATGTAATTTCCCATGCCCTGGCCGGTAGTTGTTACGTGGTTGTTGATTGTTGGTTCCGGTGACGTGCTCCAGCAAAAGCCCCTGGATGTAACAGTCGTGCCTCCGTTATCAGTAACGCTGGCACTGCAGGTGGCCGAGTGATGGGTTATGGCCAGGATCGCGTCAATCATAACTGTAGGGGGATCGTAAAACGTAACAGGAATAAGTTCCCAGGTATAAACTATACTTTCTGATGGTGCATCCGAAGCCACAAAATTAAAATATCCATCGGTATACATGGTGTATTTTAGCGTATCTCCAGGAGTAAAATTAAAATCCCCGGATAATTCCACCGATTTCATCAGGCCGGTCTGCCCGGTATATTCGATGGAGTGATCACTTCCCGACTTGCTGATTAATTTTACGGTTCTCGATTCACGGCCGCTTTTCACCAAAAGTAAACATATCCCGTTTCCACCTCCCGAAACATGGAACAGATGCCTGCCAGGCCCGAAATATTTGCTCAACACTGCCAAAACTTCACCTGATTGACTGATAAGGCTCAGATCCAATTCTTGTTGTTGATATACATCTATGGCAACCGTAGAACCATGGTAAAATGGATTTGGGAAACAGGTTGCCGGCTCGAATGTTGTGTTCGGCTTTGTCCCTGGTTCGCCGATTGCAGTCCATATAAAAGTTATTTCCGGGTTGGGGCCGTAGGCAACGATGGTGTCAGAACTGCTCAGGTTTTCAATCATTACGCTGTCGATGTTAAGGGATTGCTGCGTGATGGAATCGATGGCGGTGAATGTCAGGGTGAGGGAATTGGATTGTGATCGGGCAAAGCAGGACGTAAAAACAATGAAGAGGAAAAGCATCCATTTTGCTGATTGCAGGGTGATTTTGGATCTCATGATGTAAATTATTTTGTTAATGAATCCGATTTATTTTGTTAAAGGAATTTTGAAACCATGACAAATCTAAGAAAAAAAGAAACATAATAAAAACCTAAAAGATAATTCGTTTTGAAGCATAAAAGTTCTGCCAAACAAAAACAGCCCCTCCACAATTGCAGAAGGGCTGTTGATTCCAGGTTGCCGGCTGAAGCATGTTACTGCACCACCAGCTTTTTAACCACTTGCAAAATGGCATCACGCTCTTCGGTGGTGAGCGTGTTACTTTATGTTTAAAGATTTTGATTACAAATACCAGTTGTCAATTATCAGGTTTGGTATTCTTCTAAAGTGTTTCTCGTTGTTAGTTACAAGTACCAATTCATTTTCGATTGCAACACCGGCAATCAATAAATCAATATCATCCACAATATTTCCTGATTGACGGAGCAAAGCATACAATTCCGCTGAAATTTTTGATGATTTTTCTGATAAAGAGATGATTTTATTCTCATTAGCAAACTGTTGAAAAACCTGCAATTGGCGTAAAGCCTTTTTTGCAAGCAGTCCGCTTGTGATTTCGTAATAGGTGATAACACAAATCTCGATGGAATCGAAAACACTTAAATAAGAATCAAAGTGCCTTATTACGTTAGGATTGCCCTTAAAATAATATGATAAAATGTCGGTATCAATCAAGGCTCGTTTCATCACTTCGTCTTTTGTTTTCTTGTCTCCGGGTGCTTAATTCTGTGGTAAATTGCCTAAAAATATCCTCATCCATGTCTTTCCATGCACCGGCATAGGATAGTATTCTGTCCTTCTTAGCTTTTTCCAACGCTAACTTTTTCAGATATTTGTCAAGTTTTGAAAGTTGCTCTTCTGGCAAACGTTCTATTCTTCTGAGAATCTTATTTCTAATTTTGGTTTCTGTTTTCATTGCCTTTTTTTCTAATTGAATTCTTCTGCAAATTTATCCTTTTGAATGATCAAAATCTAATGCTTTATACCTTCTTTAAAGCGACCAATAGTTTGCATAATTGAATTTAATATAACGTGTGGCTGCATTTTTATGTTTTTATAGTTCATCAAAAAGATAAAACATTTTGGAAAACTAGCAAAGAAATCCATTTGTTCCTGTTGTAAAAGCAAAGCCCCCTCCGCAATCAGCGAAAGGGGCTAAAGGTCTGGCTGGTATACAGCGTTACTGCACCACCAGCTTTCTGACCACTTGCAATCCTCCTTTGGTTATTTTCAGGTAATAGATTCCTTTCGGATAAGATGTAAGGTCGAGGGAGAAGGCTTCGGACTGGTCGTTGCCGGTAATGAGGGACGATCCGTGGATGTCCGCCACCTCCCAGCCAAAGTCCTGTAATCCGGTGGTGATGTTGAACCTTCCTTTTGACGGGTTGGGATGAATGGCCACATCCGCCTTCAGACTTTCCTCCTCATCAATTCCGGTAACATACAGGCTTTCGACGGCCGAGATGCCATGCGCGGCAAAGTTTCCGCCGTGCGGCATTCCGGTGAACCAGGTTATCTGCAAAGGGAAAGCTTTTCCGCTTTCCGGGTTCAGCATCTCCATGCAGATTTGTTCGCCCTGCATCATGCCATCCACGGCGGGGGTGGTCGGGTCGTCACCAAAAGCTGTAAGTACATTGTTTCCGGTATGGCATACCATGACGCCGGTAACCATTCCCCGATCATTCATCACACGGATCACATCGCCTTCATTCAATCCTGCCGTAACAGACGCGGGAAGGGCGATGGTGTGTGTGACTGGGGTGGGGATAATGTCCGATATCCACCTCACTGATGCTGACTGGTCTGCCGACGCTGACTGGTCTGTCCGTGTTGCATCTGACAAAATCAGTGAACCCTTCGAACAGCCAGGAAACTCCAACGAAACATCCGCATCAACCAAAACAAAATATGCTTTTCCGGGACTGATCGTTCCCAGTGTATTGATGCCAAACTGCGGCCAGTACACGCCGGTGCCTGCCACATCCTTGACGATCTGCAGGTGGTTGCTAATCTGGCTGAAGAGTTCGTCCGCATCGTTATCGCAGGCATTGAGCACGGGCAGGTAGTTCCAGCCGGCGCTGAGGTTTGCCGTGAGGTTGTCCTGCATGCTGCCGCTGAAGGTGACCTGCTGCGCGGTTTCCATCTTTACCTGGTAACCTGCATGTGCGTTCCAGTTACCCAGGGTGTTCACCCCGGCTGATGGCCAGTACATGCCGTCGAAGTTTTGCAGGATCACCAGGTCATCCTGAACAGGTGCGAAGATGTTTTCCACGGATGCATCGTCCGGAATTACATAACTGGAAATACCGCTCCAACCTTCGGGCAGTTGCACCACATGCACAGCACCGGTGGCCGAAACTTCAAACAGCTCGTTGTACACGATACTCCAGTGCCCGCGGCTGTCTACCGCCTTGACAAACAACCGGTGCTCGCCCGGGGTTAGTGCGCCGAGGTTCACCACGAAAGTACGTTCGATGCTGCCCTGCGGATCGGGAATATCTACCGGAGAGCCGTATCCAGTTCCGGGATCGGCATCGATAAAATACTCAAGACGTGTTACATCAGCCATTTCTCCGGGAACATAACTTTTCAGGAATGGGCGAACGAAGGTTTCGCTCCACCGGCCGTTTTCGTCCTGTGAGCGCACATAGATGTTGTGCAGCCCGTCGTTGATGCCATCCAGCGGGATCAGTGCCTCCACAACCGGGGCCGGATTTTGTGAAACCGGGAGGCTGTTGGCTTGTCCATATCCCGGATCATCGTCCAGGAAATATTCCATCGCAGTCACATTTGGAACTGGATCGAGCGGCAGGCGGGTTTTCAGGATCGAACGCGAGAAGGTATGGGTCCAGACGTTTGCAGTATCCTGAACCCTGACAAACAGCAAATGATAGCCATCATCCAATTCATCCAGCGGGATCAGGAAATCGAAGCCGCCCAGGTTACTCGAAAAACTATACACACCATTGCCGTTGCCATAGCCCGGGTCTTCGTCGAAAAAGTATTCGAGTGCATATAGCGGCGGGAGCACGGTGATGAAATCTTCCTTTACTTCGATATCCGTGCCTTCCGGCCCGGTAGCGGTGAGTGAAACTGTATAAACACCGGGATCGGCATACACATGCTCCGGATTTTGCTCCGTGCTTGTTGTACCGTCGCCGAAATCCCAGAGCCATTCATCGGGCGTGCTCACGTAAGTTTCATCTGTAAACTGAACCGTCAGCGGAACGGAGCCTTCGGTAATATCGGCAGAAAATTCCGCAATGATGGGCGGCTCTTCCACGTTGAAAGGTTCGGCTACGGTAATGCTCCAGCTTCCGCTTTCGTCCAAAGACCGCATGTACAAGGTATGCTCTCCCCATTCGTATCCTTCAAGGTTAACATCAAATTCCTGCTCATGGATGCCGTTGTTGGGATTGAACATCACGGGTTCGCCGTTGCCCTGGCCCGGGTCTTCGTCAATAAAATATTCTGCCCTCACCAGCTCTTTCAGCGGATCGGCGGGGTAGTTGCCCATGAT
>JBKHBQ010000238.1:0-6192 GCA_046542305.1 Bacteroidales bacterium | reverse complement strand
GGTAGGCAGGAAAAATAATATTGGCATTCCCAAGCCAGACATCGGCACCCCCACATTTAAGATCACCGAAATCATCAGTATAAAAAGCGCCTATATAGTCGCCGGGATTGATCGGAATATTGTTAATGCGTGGATTGGCATCCAATACAACAATGATTCCGTGCGGATTGGTAGTATTGCTTTGATATTCCCACCCCGGCGGCAGCCCGTTGCGGGTATGATCATTTGTTGATGAGGGGCTGATAAACTGTGCATATCCTGGAATTACAAGACAGACGCTACAGAAATTATACAGCAGAAATCGAATGAACCGGGCTGAAAATGGTACAGATGTTTTCATAATTGTTTAGGATTAATTTTTTTTCGGAAATGTTGCCGAACGCATCAAATTTACAAAAAAATACTATAAATCCTAACGGGGGGGCTTATATTCTGAGTATATGCCCGGTACATGACGAGTATCGCCCTATGCCTGTGGCGATAATCGTTTGCGGCGTTCTGAAAAATAAATGTAACCTCCGATTAGAAAAGAAATCAGCGTTGCAATGATCAGAAGCAGATAATTATCGGTCGCGCCGAAATCTTTCACATCCTCCTTCAGTACACCTTTGTTTGCCAGAAAATACACAATTACGGCCGAAGCATTATTAACGAAATGTGCGAGGATTGGAAGCCATACTGATCCAGACCAGACAAAAAGGTATCCGAAAACAAGCCCAAGCATGAATCTGGGAAGAAATCCATAAAACTGGAGGTGAAAGGCGCTGAAGAGCAATGATGATACAATCACCGCCATATGCACATTGCCAAACCATCCCCTGAACAGCCTGATCAAAACAGAACGGAACAATAATTCCTCTCCCACGGCAGCCAAAACTCCCACCATAAACAAATTGAACAACAACCCCATAGGGGAACCGGTATTCAGAAATGCTTCTGTGAGCCGGGCTGCAGCGCTTTCGCTTTCCTTCATCCATTCTTCTAAACCTTCCAGATTACCGGGCAGTTGAAGATGCTCGTTTACCTGCACCAGTGCATGGATCGCCGGGAGCATCGTGTAAATGAGCAAAATGGTTAAGAGCGCCGACACAGCGCGTGGAAACCTGTCGAGACTCAGGTAGCCGGCGACATTGTTGGTGACAAGCAGGGCGAAGATCACACTCGGGATGATGAAAATGCCCAGTTGGTTGATCACCTGAAAAAACTTCATCATGGAAATGTAGGTGCGATCGTCAGGATCAATTGTGCCGGATAATGTTTCCATGACATCCGCACCAAAAATCGGCAGTGCCCCAAGAATTCCCAGAAAAAATGATAGAAATCCTGAAAGGACCACGATCAACAGCAAGATCAGCAGCTTGACAAATGAGGATTGATTATATAGCAGTGGTTCCCTGTAGTGCATTTTTTTCCATTAAGAAAGTGCAAAGATAATCAGCTTAACGATGGCATCGCTGTTCGTATGCAAACGCCCAACATATCTAAAACATCTATACGTTTCCTAACAAATTGAATGTTAGCTTGCTTTTGTGGATTTTTTTTGCTAATTTTTAGGAAATTTTTCTGACTGTTAAACATAAATACCACAAGCCATGAAAACAATAATCTGCATTTTTTCGTTTGGCCTGATTCTCTGGCCGTATCTGCTGCCGGCTCAACAACCTCAGAAAACTTCCCTTCCACAGGTAGCCGATAAGCAGGAAGCGTTCGAACCTGCGGGTATGCAACTGCTTAAAAACACCGGAGGATCTGTGGCATCAAAAGCTCAATTCAGATGGGAAACCGGAGCCTATCTTAATGCGCAATGGCAGAATGGCCTGATTTTGATGAAAGATGGAAATGCCGTCAGGGATCACCGGTTCCGGTACAATTTGTACACGCAGCAAATGGAATTTACCGATGGTAGCGATACGCTCGCCATTGCCAATCAGGAGGACATCGACCTGCTGCGCATTGGCGACAGAGTATTTGTATACACAAATTACTTTTGCGATGCAAAGGAAAAAAGCGGGTATTTCGAATTACTGGAGGATGGGAACTGCCGCCTGCTGAAACGCTGGACGGCTTCCTTGCATAAGGCAGAAGGTGAAGATGCCGGTGTAGATTGCCGTGAAGATATGTTCTGCAAGGAATGCAACTGCTTTTTGCAGTTCGGGGAAACGATGGCAAAACCTGTAAGCCTTAAACGTGAAGATTTCGTTCAGCTTTTTGGTGATGATGCCGGCAGAATGAACCGCTTTATCCGGAAAAACAAGCTAAAGGTCAGAGATCAGGAGGATTTGAGGAATATCATCGCATTTTACAACCATATCACAGCCATCGAATAAACTGTTGTAGTAATTATAAATTTGTGTATTTGGTGGCCAGGTTTTTCGATTTCTCCACCGGATATTTTCGGGCATTCTTTTCCATTTTATTCATGATGATGTCTTTAACGTCGAAGCCATATTTTTCTGCAATAAAAAAGGCATACACCAGTACATCGGCCAGTTCATCGGAAATCTTTTCGCGGTTGATGGCCTCGATTTCTTTATCTTTTTTCCACAGGTACAACTCATTAAGTTCGGCTGCTTCGATGGAAAGCGCCAGGGCCAGATCCTTCGGGTTGTGAAACTGCGCCCAGTTGCGCTGATTCCTGAAATCCGTAATAAAATCGATGATCTGCTGAATATCGGACATGGTGCTGTTTTTTTTGGGCAAAGGTGGGATTTTTTTCAGGAACCTGTTTTATTCCACTCCAAAAATCTCCTTCAGAACTGCTTTTGCTTCCTCGGCCATAATCCCCTTTTCGATCAGGTCTTGCAGGTCGGCGATGGCACCCTCAGGATCCCATTCTTTATCTGCGGAAGCCCGGTAATAGGACTGTTTGTAAAGTATTTGAGCCTTTTCATAGTCTCCCTGATGCAGCACGGCAAAGGCGATATTGAACCTTGCGAAATGGGAAGTGCTGTCGAGGGCAATGGCCTTTTCTGAATACGCAATGCATTGATCGATATCACCTAGCAGATAATAGCACCAGCCGGTATTACCGTAAGCAGTGGCATCGGTAGTATCGAGTCGGGTTGCATCCAGGTAGCAGCCGAGCGCCCTGTTGTAATCCTCCACTTGCACCAAACAATACCCCAGGCCAGACAATGCATACATGTTTACCGAATCGGTTTCAAGTGCTTTTTCATAACTCATGATGGCTTTATCATAGGTTTTTCTATGGGAATGCAAATCGCCGATTTTTATCAGCGGACTGGCATCGGAAGAATCGCATGCAAGCGCTTCATTGTAGAAGTGAAAGGCATAATTCATCTTATCCATTTTTCGGTAGGCATCACCCATGGCCTCGTAGAGGAATCCTGAGGGAGGATTATATGTGTTGGCTCGCTCAAAATCGCTTAAAGCTCCTTCAGGATCATTTAGCTCCGTCATTTTAAATTCTCCCCTCATATACAAGCCAAGAGGCCCCATCGTATACACCAGTGGGCTGAATGACTGTATGGCTTTCTGTTTTTCATTTTTCAGCAAATAGCTTAGCGCTTTAAAATGATACGCCGGAAAATAGGCCGGATCAATATTGATGCATTTGTCTAACATTTTGATCGCCGCTCCGGGCAAATCCAGATTGTAATTGGCAAAACCGCCAAGATACCAGGCATAGGCATTTTCAGGATAGAACTGCAAGTACATTTCTACATCAGCCAGCGTACTGTCATATTGTTCCATAGCGGCATAGGCTTTGGCCCGCTGAAGAAACAGATCGGTGTAGGTGTGAGCAATTTCCAGCGCTTTATTGTATTCCTCAATGGCTTCCTCATACCGGCTTACCGCACTTTGTTGATTGCCCATCAGGAGGCGCAAATACGCATTTTCAGGATTTTGACTGATCAGTTTGTCAATCAGCGCCAGGCCCTCTTCGGTTTTTCCATCTTCGCACAAAATTGCCGCTTTTATCGCAAGCACATGCATACTAGTGGAATCGAACACCAACACCTTCGGCAGAAGAGCCGTTAAGGAATCAATTTGTTCTTCTTGTATGTACTGCAGCAATTGGATCTTCGCAGTTAATTCATTTCGGGGGTTCAGTTCAGGTCGTTTGCGAATGTGGCGGTTTTTTTCAAACTCGTTCATGGTGCTGAAATCCATAAAATATGCCTGCGTAATGTTTCGATCTTCCCTGGTAATGTTTGCAGAATCAAAGTAGATTTTGGCAATGTCGAGTTTTATCCAATCTGCCGGGGATGCCATTGCCTGCAAAGTTGAATCCTGCATCCGGTATATCAGTGACAGGAAGCGATTTTCAGCGGCAAGTGCATAATTTCCCTGTGCCTGATCGATCAGGCCTTTTAGTTCATAAGCCATAGGAAACTCAGGATCGAGTTTGTTCGCAAGATCTAAATCAATGTACGCTGAAAGCAGGTACGGATATCCTCCGCTTGTAAAACCGAGAACCATCCGCGTAAGTCCGCGCAGGTAAAAGGCAATAAGTACCTCATGGTTAATTTTTATTGCCTCGGTAAACTGTCCTTCAGCCATGTGCAATTTATGCTCTTCGAAATAAATCAACCCCAGCAGCATGCGCGAACCGTGAAACTCTTCGAACTTCCTGTTCATTTTTCTGAGGATTTTTTTTGATCCCCTTTTATTTCCTGATAAATAAACTAAATATGCAAGATTGTAATGGGCAAATGCAAAGCTGTTGTCGTATTGAATGGCTTTCTCAAAATCCCCGGCCGCACCCTTATAATCGTTGTTCTGAATTTTTAGTACGCCCCTTTCATTGTATGCCTCCGGATATGCGGGCATCAGCTCCAGGGCCTTGTTGTAGTAATACATAGCGCTGTCGTACTCCTTCATCTGTGCTTTGCAAAGGCCTATATAATAGTAAGGTTCTGCGATTTCTTCGGTTGCGCCGACAATATCGGGCACTGGAAGGATCAACTTTCTGAAACTTTCAATCGCCTCAGCAAAAAGCCCGTTCTGAAGATTAAGTATTCCGCGCTTGTAAAAGCCTTCGAAATCGTCCGGGTTAATCAGCTCCGCGTTTATCGACGAAGAGATCAACTCCTTGCTGAACAATCCGGTGGAGGGTTCGTACTTTTTGATGAAATCAGGCGTTTCCTGAGCATTGATCAGGAAGCTGCATTTTAATGCAATAAGGGTAATAAGGATGATCCTTTTCATTTCTGTTTTTCGATTTTATTATAGAAGTGCAGTAAAAATAACTAAAATGAGATATTTGAGAATGCTATTTTAATAAAAAAAAATTTCTGGTCGTTCGTTCCGAATCCGGTTTTGAAATATCAGATATCAGGCAAACCATCGAAAACCCGATCTTTGCAAAAAAAATTGCAGCATGTCTTCTCTTATCAATATACATAAGGCTTCTGAAAACAACCTGAGGCAGATCAGCCTCGAAATTCCAAAAAACAAACTGGTGGTGGTGACCGGCGTGTCGGGTTCCGGCAAATCTTCGCTGGTGTACGACGTGATTTATCGCGAAGCCGAAAGCCGCTACCTCGGATCGTTTTCGAGCTATGCCCGGCAGTTTCTGGGAAAAATGAAACGGCCGGAAGTGGAAAGGATTGATGGCCTCTCACCGGCCATTGCCGTGAATCAGAAATCGGTGGTTCGCAATCCGCGCTCGACGGTAGGTACCATAACGGGCATTTACGACTACCTCCGGCTGATCTTTGCCCGGCTGGGGAAATCCGAAAAAGCCATTGCCGGCATCAATAGGAACCTGTTTTCGTTCAATTCACCAAAAGGAGCCTGCCTCCGCTGCAACGGCCTTGGCGTGGAAGACCGCCTCGACCCGGAGCTGCTGATCGCCGATCCCGGAAAAACCCTTCGTGAGGGAGCACTCGTCATCACCACACCCAGCGGTTATATCATTTATTCGCAGGTGACCATGGACGTGCTGGACCAGGTATGCCGTGCGGAAGGATTCGACGTGGACATTCCGTGGAAAGACCTGACGCACGAACAAAAACAGGTGGTCCTCTACGGCAGCGATAAGATCGAAATCCCTTACGGAAAACACACCCTCGAATCACGGATGAAATGGAGCGGCATCACCGCCAAACCTCGCGACACCGGATACTATAAAGGCATCCTTCCGGTAATGGAAAATATCCTGAAACGCGACCGCAACAAGAACATCCTGCGATTTGTAAGGTCGGTGGAATGTGCTGCCTGTAATGG
>JBKHBQ010000237.1:0-6240 GCA_046542305.1 Bacteroidales bacterium | reverse complement strand
CAAAATGTTGGAGCAGGTTGTGGTAAAATTCATTTTCTTCCTCTTCCGAAAGCACCCTCCCGCTGTTGGTTTCTTCAATCATATCCCGGCTTTCTTTTTCGATGGCCTCGATGTGCTGGTAGGCGTCGCAATCGGTTTCAAAATTGGCAATCACACCCTTAAAGGCGTGAGCGGCTTTCCGGAGTGCTTCAAGGTCGTGTTTGGCGATAAATCCCGAAATCTTATCGATACGGTCATCGTATTCCTCCAAAAAGATGTCGATGATTTCTACCACGATATCTTTGTCGAAATGACTGAAATGATCCCTGAAATTCTCTTCGTTAATCATTTTTTTTAAATTTCGGCAAAGATAAAATATTTATCAGGAATCGAAAATGAGTGTCAGGGTGTGAGTTGGCTATAGCCAAATTTGTCGCCGGTTTTGATGCCGTGCCGTGCCGTGAATCCAGCCCCGACTTCAATCACATATTTTGCCGGTTCACCCGATGGCAGCGATTCCTCAGAGTAGGGAAGCGTGTTTTCATATATGCGGATGATCTTCCGGTTTTGGTCGGCGTAGTAAATGTCGAGTGAACTGGGGGTGTTTTTCATCCAGAACGATCGCGGATAGGATTCAGGAAAAACGAACAGCATTCCCACCGAATCGGGAATATAGTGCCGTTGCATCATGCCCTGCTCCCGGCTGTAAGAGTCATCTGCAATTTCTATGGCGATACTTGTGATGGTATCGCTTTCATTGCCGATAAAATGCAGCCTGCCTTCTATCATGAATTCGGATTTCTTTTCCGGAATCACCCGGTTGGCAACATCTGATTCGCCCCACATCGGGATGCTTTTAAATACATAAAAAAACAGGAAAATAATCAGAATCATGATGGAAACGATGCCCAGGATCATCCTGTTATGCCTTCTTCTTGTGGAAGCTTTGTATGCACTTTTCTTTTTCATGAGTTGATTTGGGTTTTCAGCTTAAACGAAGTAATGACCTGGCGGATTATTCTGGCAAGAACGAAAAGCAGCACCAGGAAAAAGATGATAGACGCCCCCGAGGGAATGTCGAAATAGTACGAAAGGAACAATCCCGACAGGCTGCCAGCCAATCCGATAATGATGGAAAGCAGGATCAGGTTTCTGAAATTTTTTGTAAAGATATTGGCGATGGTCTGCGGAATGGTCAGCAGGCTAAGGACCAGAATGATGCCGGCAATCCGGATATTGAGCACAATGGTGAGCGCCACCAGCGTGATAAGCAGGTAATTAACTTTCTCCACCGGAAGCCTGATGGCGCGGGCGTATGCTTCGTCGAAGGCAATGAATAAGATGGTTTTGAACATCAGAATGAAAACAGTGATTACAATTAAGGTCAGCACCATCAGCATCAACAGGTTCAGATAAGAAACTGTGAGGATGTTCCCAAACAGAAAACTCATCAGGTTGGCGGAGTAACCGGGTGTGAGAAACACGAAAATGATGCCCACGGCCATGCCGAACGACCACAGGATGGCAATAACGGAGTCTTCGCGGATATCGGTTTTTTTTGAAAGATATTCGATGCCCAGCGCCGAAAGTACACTGAATACCATGGCGCCGATGATGGGGCTGAAGCCGGCATAATACCCGATGCCGATGCCGCCGAAGGATGCATGTGTGATTCCGCCGCTGATAAACACAATGCGGCGCGAAACAATGTAACTGCCGATGATGCCGCAACTGATGCTTGCCAGCAGCGCCGCCAGCAGCGCATTTCTGAAAAACTGAAACTGAAACAGTTCGGTAAAGGTTTCCATGTTGCTCTAATGTTGATGGTGTTCGCCAAGGATGGTATGCGGAATGTCGCCATGCGCAATGATCTGTATCGGGCAGTTGTAGGCCGCCAGTTGCGCCTGGCTGATCACGTTGGATTTGTGGTAATGCAGCTCCCGGTTGATGCAGGCGATGGTTTTTACGTAGTAGGTGATGGTTCCTACGTCATGGGAAACCATCATGATGGCCATTGTTTCGTTGAGTTTTTTCAGGAACCGGTATAAATCGCTTTCAAACTGATTGTCGACATAGGTGTTTGGTTCGTCAAGGATGAGCAGCTGCGGTTCAGAAATGATGGCCCGGCACAGGAACACGCGCTGCACCTGACCGCCCGACAGTTCCCCGATATTTTTCCGTTCCAGGTGCGCGATGCCCATTTCGGCAAGCAATTCGCGGGCCTGCCGGATTTCGGTTTTGCTGAATCTTCTGAATATCCGGTTTCCATCGGCCAATCCTGAAAGCACCACATCCAAAACAGTAATGGGGAATTTACGGTCGGTGCCGTGCACCTGGGGCAGGTATCCGATGAGTTTGCTGTTGTTTGCGGGATGAGTATAAATGACCTGGCCCGACATAGGCTTGATCAGCCCGATGATCAGCTTTACCAGCGTGGTTTTACCGCCGCCGTTGGGTCCGATCACTCCGATAAAATCGCGGTCGTAAATGGCCAGGTTGATGTCTTTCAGGATCACTTCATCCCCGTATCCTGCCGTAACCGATTTTAGTTCGAGTATCTTGTCGTTCATTTCCCGCCGGTTTGTTTTTCGTATGATCCGCTAATAGCCCGTGCAATGCGGATGAGGTTTTGGTCCCAGTTTTCGGCAAGCGGATCGATCTGTACCACTTTCCCGCCAATTTCCTCAGCAATGATGCGTGCATTTTCGCTGTCGAATTCTTGTTGGATAAAAATGGTGCGGATATTGGCACTTCTTGCTTTTTTGATGGTTTCTTTCAGTTGCGCCGGCGAAGGTTCCTTGCCTTCTGTCTCTATGGGGATCTGCTCCAGGCCGTAATCCCTTGCAAAGTAGGAAAGCGAAGGGTGAAAGATCATAAATTTCCGCTCAGGCAGATCTTTGAGCATTGCCCGGATTTGATGCTTCAGACTGTCGGTTTTTTGTACGAATGAAAGGTAGTTTTCTTTCAACGTATCTTTAAGTTCAGGATATTCGCCGCTCAGCCCGACGAGGATGTTGGCGGCGATGGTTTGTGCATTTTCCGGCGAAAGCCAGGTATGCGGGTCGGTGCCGTGATGAAAGTGATCGCCGTGCGCGATCATTTCGCCGGTTTCGATCAGCGGGATGCCTTTGCTGGTGCTGATGGTTTTCATGTTGGGATAGGAATCCTGAAGGTTCCCGATCCAGGCTTCTTCGAACGACAGGTTGCCATTGTAAAAATATATGCCCGCGCCGGCAATTTGCATCATCTGCTTGGGGGTGGGGTCGTAGGCATGCGGACTGGCGCCCGGCGGGATCAGCACGCTCACCCTGAAATCATTGCCGGCGATTTGCTCTACAAAATATTTCTGGGGCACAATACTGACCAGAACGTGCTTTTCGTTGGATTCGGCCTGCTTCTTACTGCCTTGATTGCAAGAGGCGGTGAGCAGGATCGAAATCAGAGTGAGCAGCAAAAGTGTTTTTTGCTTCAACAGGTCGGTGGCCGGAAATTTCCTGCCGGAACGGTATTTTTTCATGTTCAGCTTTTTTATCAAAAATTTTGGGACAGGGTCAAAACCCGAAGTTCCCCATGGATGGCACCGGGCAATGCGGCTGGCGGCCATTCTTCCTCCGGTAAACGCACCATGCTGCCTGATGGCCTGCACGCTGTATTCGGAGCAGCTTGGCACATGCCGGCATGCTGCCGGTGTATACGGCGAAATTGCATACTGGTAAAACCGGATGGGTGCGATGACCAATCCCCTCAGGATGCGGTTGGATAGCTGTTCCGTTGCCATTGCCATGTTCATTTAATTATTTCCGTGATCCGGGCCGCTGTATTCAACAAAATTACGGTCGGTTTCGTAGAGCACAATGTCCAGGTCGAATTTCGCATTGATCTGTTCGCGCAGTAAATGCCAGATTTTGATGGCGATATTCTCGGCGCTCGGGTTCTGGTCGCTGAAATCCTCCACGTCGAGGTACAGGTTTTTATGATCGTAACGGTCTTCGATGTGTGCTTTGACAATGTCCTTGAGTTCCTTCATGTCCATCACATAGCCGGTTTGCGGATCAACGTCGCCGGTTACCTTCACGATAAGGTTGTAGTTGTGGCCGTGGTAGTTCGGGTTGTTGCACGAGCCGAATACCTTCTCGTTTTTGTCGTCGCTCCAGTTGGGGTTGTGCAACCGGTGCGTCGCATTGAAGTGTGTTTTTCTGCAAGCTGTTACTTTCATTTTTTTGAGGTGTTTGCATTACTATTTCTTTTCTGAAATCATTGCTGAATTCTGCCTTCAGTGCAATAAAACAACTGTTTCAGCCACTTCGTTCAAATCTCTTCGCGGTTGCATTCGTCACAGATGCCCTGGATCACGAAATTACATTCCAGTTTCCTGAATCCATCGGGAAGCTCAATCTCGCCGATCTCATGATCATTCAGGCAGCGCACCCTTTCGCACTGCACACACCTGAAATGAATGTGCTCCGTGTAATAGCCGCTCTGATTCAGGCTGCTGTCGGGCAGCATAAATTTCGATACCTGGTTGTCAACCACAATCTGATGTACCAGTCCTTTTCCGGTAAGCACCTTCAGGTTGCGGTACAGGGTCACACGATCGCATTGCCCGTTGAGCCGCTCTCGGATTTCGGCCATCGACAGCGCAACTTCGCTTTTCAGCAGAATGTCGAGCAACTCCTGACGTGCCTGCGTGTGCCGCAATCCGTGTTCTTTTAGAAAATGTTCAGGATGATGATCCATAACTTTTTGCAACATTGTTGCAAAAATAAGCAAATATCCGGATTTAATCCAAATTGGATCTAATTCCTTACATTTGCGTTTCCATTTGGAAAATACATTTAAATCCAAAATATTATGTTTAAAGCTGAAGTATACAAATCAAGGCGTGAAGCGCTGAAGAAAAAATTCAACAACGGGATTGCCGTATTTTTAGGCAATAACGAATCGCCCATGAATTATCCTGCCAACACATTTCATTTCAGGCAGGACAGTAATTTTCTGTATTTTTTCGGTATTGATATGGCCGGACTCGCCGGGGTGATCGATTTCGACGAAGGGCACGATTACATTTACGGAAATGATGTGGAACTGGGTGACATTATCTGGATGGGCCCGCAGCCTGCCATGACGGAAATTGCCGCAAAAGTAGGCGTGGAACACGTGCGGCCCTTCGGCGATTTGGGAAAAACATTGAGGACTGCTGTGGACAAAGGGCGTGTAATACATTTTCTGCCTCATTACCGCGGTGAAAACAAGATCCTCTTCCAGGAACTTACCGGTATTCAGGTTGGCGAGCAGCAGACAAAAGTATCCACAGAACTTATCAAAGCCGTGGTGAACCTTCGTAATATCAAAGACGAACACGAGATCCTCGAACTCGAAATTGCTGCCGCCATTGGCTACGAAATGCATACCGCAGCTATGTTTATGGCCAGACCCGGTATTATGGAACAGGAAATTGCCGGCGTAATCGAGGGCATTGCCCTGAGCAAGGGCAAAGGTGTGTCGTTTCCGGTGATCCTTTCGCAGAACGGCGAAACGCTGCATAACCACGATCACAGCCAGATTCTGGAGGAGGGAAGGTTGTTGCTTACCGATGCCGGTGCACAGAGCAATATGTATTATGCCAGCGATTTCACGCGTACCATTCCGGTGAGCGGAAAGTTCAGCCCGCGCCAGAAGGATATTTACCAGATCGTGTTGGATGCCAACAATAAAGCCACCGAAGCCATCAGGCCCGGCGTTACGTACCAGAGCATTCATTTGCTTGCTGCAAAAGTGCTTGCCTCCGGTCTGAAGGATCTCGGCCTGATGAAAGGCGATGTGGAAGAAGCTGTACGCCAGGGTGCGCACGCCATGTTTATGCCTCACGGACTTGGACATATGATGGGCCTCGATGTTCACGACATGGAAGGACTGGGCGAGGATTTCGTGGGTTACGACGAAGAAACCAAACGCATCGAGCAATTCGGTACCGCCTATCTGCGTCTCGGCAGAAAGCTCGAACCCGGATTTGTGCTGACCAACGAGCCCGGCATTTATTTTATCCCGGCGCTGGTCAACCTCTGGAAAAAAGAAGGAAAACACAAGGATTTCATCAACTATGATAAGGCGGAGGAATACCTCGGCTTTGGCGGCATCAGGCTCGAAGACGACATCCTGGTTACCGGCGACGGCTGCCGCCTGATCGGTAAGCGCATTCCCATCACTGTGGAGGAGGTGGAAGAAGCGATGCAGGGAAGGAAGTAGGATAGGAATTATTGG
>JBKHBQ010000236.1:0-6269 GCA_046542305.1 Bacteroidales bacterium | reverse complement strand
CGGGCCGGCTGATGATGGTTTTGTTGTCGAAAAGCCCGAAGAGTTCATTTTCATATCTCATCAGCCGTTTGTATTCTTCGCGAAGCAGTGGCCTGAGGTAAAATCCGGATTTGTCGATTCTGCGCTCAATACCTTTCGAAAAAACATCCTGATAGTCGAGCGTTTTTGGAATGGGTTGATTTTTTACATACTCCGCCACACGCAGCAACTGGCAAAAAATGTGGTCCGGTTTTTCCTGCCTGATGACCTTGTCGATCGCCCTTTTCGCATGCGCATTGTAGAAATAACCCGTCTGAAAGGGAATACCCTTAAACAGCGCCCTGAACATATTTATGCCGATACTCAGTTTGGAAATGTTCAGAATATGTATCGAACGGCAATAGGGCCTCAGGTTTTTCAGGGCATCCGCATGAAGCGGTCCTTCGTTGAGGGCGCAGAGTATGATCTCGTTGTTTTTTGACAGGTACCTGATATGATTGTATGCACGCAGTTTATCGCCTTTTTCCAGCGGCCAGGGAACCCTCGGTAGCAGTACGAGCAATTTCATCAGGCAAAAATAGAATTTCCGTGCATTTGGTTACACAATTTGATGATAAAAGGCGGTAAGCTTTTCCATGAGCCTGCTGTTGGAATGATCTGTTTCGATAAGTTTCCTGGCATTTTCGCCCAGGGTTGTACACATCATGCGGCTTCTGATGCATTTGTTGATGGTTTCGATGAAGGCCTCCGCCGTATCGGCGATCAAGATATTTTTTCCGTGGCTTACATTGATTCCTTCGGCGCCAATGCTTGTGGAAATCACGGCGCGGCGTGCCGCCATCCCTTCAATGATTTTAATGCGAATTCCGCTGCCCGAAAACAGCGGTACCACTTCGATGGCCTTGGAATAGATAAAATCGAAAGCATCGTCTACCTCTCCAACCACCACTACATTGGGGATTTTGGCGTGGGTGAGCCATGCGGGCATTTCGCGGCCGGCAATGTAAAATTTCAGCTTCGGATGTTGCTCGTGTACGGCAGGCCATACTTGATCCAAGAACCATTTTACACCTTCCTGGTTAGGCATCCAGTTCATCGATCCGATGTGGAAAAGTGATGGAAATTCCGGGTCAATACCGGGATTTTCCCTGAAATGCTCCAGGTCGATGCCGAACGGGATATCGATCAGGGGCGCCCGGCAGCCGAGGGCTTTCAGGTGTGCGCCATCCTTTTTTGTGATGGTGGCAATGCCGTCGTAGCGGTTGAGCATCCCGGTTTCGTAGTTTTTCAGGGTCCGGGCCAGATGCCGCAGGTAAACTTTTTTGAGCGGATTGCGGCTGATGGCAGCCACGCGTTCCCAGATCAGGTGCTCGATGTTGTGTGCCCTCAGCACGATTTTGGCTTCCGAATATTCGCGGATGGTGTTGATGTAGGGGCTGATGAACAGGGTTTCGAGCTGAATAATATCGTAACGGTCCTTTTGAAGGATCTGAATTAATTTTTCACGGAAATTTTCGGAAATGAACCGCTCCACGTGGTACGACTTTCCTGTAAACAGGTTAAAAAATGCATCGGGCGCTTTCACCGACAGATCGATGTACACGGTTTCGATGCCGGTTTTTTCGCGGTAGTTTTTGGGGATGTCTTCGAGGTTCACACCATATTTGTTGGAATTGATGGCAAGTACTTTCACCTGGTGGCCTTGTTTCAGCAGGCCCTGGATGATGGCGTTCATGGCGATGGGCCCGCCTTCCCTGGGTGGCCAGGGCGATTTGTTGCAGAGTATGAGGATGTTCATACGGATGGTGGTTTTGTATGCCCGTCCTCTCTGATGAAGAACAGAAATCTTTTAAAGAACTTGCTCCACGATTCGGCATCGAGGATGGGCGAGTCGGTAGTGGCTTTGTAGGTGAGGATGACCCCGAGGGGCAAAAGAATAAACGAAGCCATCCACATGGCCACCTTGGGCTCGAGTACCCCGGCACGTGCATACTTTTCGCCGGTGATGGAAAAGATATGGTAGATCACAAAAAATATGATCGACACCACCACGGGCATGCCCAGACCACCCTTTCGGATGATGGCTCCCAGCGGAGCACCTATAAAAAACAGGATAAAACATGCAATGGACAGGGTGAACTTGCGGTGCCATTCGATCTTATGCTTGCGGATGCGCTCGGCACGGTCCCCGAAATCGCGCTGGCTGAAGTCGAGGTTGTTTTTTATGGCCCTGGCTGTCTGCAGTGCATCATCTACTGCCCTTACCCGCATGTGATGATCGATACCGGCGTACTTTGCCAGGGTATCCGGAGAACCCGGCTCAACGATGGAATCCAGCTTCTGATAAAAAACAAAACGGTTGTCGATGGATTCGGATAGTTTTTCCTTACGCAGATCAAGATCGCTGTCGAGCGAATCCCTTGATTTTTCGAGTTGTACCAGGTTCATCATCTGGTAATTATTCTTGAAGAGCGATTCATCGGTGCGGTCTATGGAAAAGTCCAGCCCACTGAAGCGCTGGGTTTGTTCCTTAAAATGGCTGCGCTGAAATGGCCGGTCGATCTTGTAATCGCGGCGGTTAACGATGTCCTCATAATTGTACCCGTCATATAGTCTGAATATCAGCGTGGAGCGGTCGGGCGCCAGTTCCATTTTTCCCCATTTGGCTGTGGTCAGCTTGATATTTCCCATGCGGTCGGAATGGTCGTAGATCATCACATCACGGATGATATTCCTGTCATCGTCCTTGTCGCTGATGCGGATGGTGAAGCCTTCGATGCCGTTGTAGAAAATACCCTCTTTAATATTAAGGGCGAGTTTCTGCTGGCGTACATCATATAATAAGGCGTGGAATTTCAGATTGGCAATGGGCAGCACATTGTTCGAAAATGCAAATGCCAGTCCGCTGATTACAATCGAAAGCGCAATGAGGGGCTGCATAATGCGCCGCAGTGAAATGCCGGCGGCTTTCATAGCTACCAGCTCATAATTTTCGCCGAAATTGCCGAAGGTCATCAGCGACGAAAGCAAAATGGCCAGCGGAAGTGCCAGCGGCACAAAGGTGGAGGAGGCGTAAAAAAGCAATTCTGCTATCACATACCATTCCAGTTCCTTCCCTACCAGGTCGTCCACATATTTCCACAGAAACTGCATCACCAGAATGAACAGTGCAATAAAAAAGGTAAGCACCAGCGGTCCGATGTAGGATTTTAATATGAACAGATCGAGCTTCTTCAATGAATTTCCCTGATTTGTGTGCAAAGATACACTTGTTGTACAATTCCTTTCTTACAGAAACGCATAGAAATTAAAAACTATATTTGTACCTAAGTTATTATGCTAATCAAATGGAAGTAATCGAAGTAAAAACAAAAAGTGAAGCCGCAAAATTCCTCGATGTCGCCAGGAAGCTTTATGCAGACGATCCCCATTTCATTTGTCCATTGGATTCTGATATTGAAGCCGTTTTTGATCCTGCAAGGAACGCTTATTTCGAGCATGGCACTGCCATTCGCTGGATACTGACAAACGGCCACGGCGAACTTATCGGCCGGGTAGCGGCGTTTGTAAACAAAAAAAAAGCCAACACTTACGAGCAGCCTACAGGTGGAATGGGATTTTTCGAGTGCATCAACGACCGTGAGGCTGCTTTTACACTTTTTGATGCGGCAAAGGAATGGCTTCAGCAAAAAGGAATGGAAGCCATGGATGGTCCCGTAAATTTTGGCGAAAACGACATGTTCTGGGGTTTGCTTGTGGATGGATTTATGCAGCCGAGCTATGGGATGAACTATCACCACCCTTACTACCGGAAGTTCTTCGAAGATTATGGTTTCTTTCCTTACTTCGAACAGGTGACCAACCACCTCGACATGACCATTCCCTTCCCCGAACGGTTTTGGAAGATCGCCGACTGGGTGGCCAGCCGCCCCGGATTTGTTTACGAACATTTCACCTTTAAAAATGCAGAAAAATATATCCGCGACCTAAAAGCCGTTTACGACGAGGCCTGGGTGGATCACCAGCATTTTACCCCGCTTAACCTTCAGGATATCAGAACAGGCATGGAAAAGGCCAGGCCTATTCTCGACGAGGAACTCATATGGTTTGTGTATTATGAGGATAAGCCTATCGCTTTTTTGGTGATGTTTCCGGATGTGAATCAGATTCTCAGGCACTTCAACGGGAAACTCGGCCTGTGGAACAAAATCCGCTTTTTATATTATAAGAAACGCCGTGAAATCAGGCGCACGCGCATTACCGTGATGGGCGTGGTGCCCAAATTCCAACGCCACGGCATCGAGTCGGCCATCTTTAAGCAACTTCGCAAAGTTTTTGACCGGCGGCCGCAGTACACTGAGGTTGAACTTTCATGGGTGGGCGATTTCAATCCCAAAATGCAGGCCCTGCATGAAGCTGTGGGTGGAAAATTCGGAAAAAAGCACATTACCTATCGCAAGCTTTTCCGTGAAGGAGCTGCTCCGCAGCACGCTTCTACCATCGGTAGAACAAAGAAGTAATTTCCCGAATTATAAATCCTGCAACAGGTGCAGCCTGCACCGTACGCTGATTTGCTAACTTCCACTGCCGTAAACTGGTAAAAAATTACCTTTCCCTTATCCGGTGTGAATAATGCCAACAAAATGTCCTATTTTGCTGTTTTATGTAAGAAATTATCAGGTACAAATCTTTGTATATTCATTTTTTTTTATTTTTGCATAAATCAGATAACCATTAATTATTAATTAAAATTTTAAATGTTATGAAGAGAATTTTACTGTTAACACTCGCATTGTGCGTTGGATTTTTGGGGTTCTCACAGGAACTGGCCCCGGTTTCGAAGGACGTGAAGGACATATCGGTGATCAGAGAGTACAAGGTACCCATAGATCCGATTCCACCGATGGTTAATTACAACCAGGTACCGTCGGGCGAATTGAAAAGCGCCAAAATGCTGGGCACCGAAACCGAGATCATCGAAACGGTGTACGACCTTCAAACAAATTCCAACCTCTCCAACCGCATCTGGGTTTGGGACGATGGCACTATCGCCGCAGTGGCAACCCGTGGTGTAGAGCAGCCCTCAGGTTTTGCCTTCCCCGACAGGGGCACCGGTTACAACTATTTCGACGGCTCCGCCTGGGGACCGAAACCCAGCGCCAGGATAGAAAGTATGAAAACTGGCTGGCCCAGCATTGCCGCATGGGGCGAAAACGGGGAAATTGTTTCCGCACACGTATCGGGTACGACTCCTTTGCAATTCAGCAAGCGTGCAACCAAAGGGGTTGGCGCATGGGAAGAGTTCACGTATGACGGTCCCGATGATGACCATTGGTATCTGTGGCCACGCCTTACATCCGGTGGCGAAAACAACGAAATCATGCACCTGATTGCGCTCACCGCGCCGACAGGCAATGGCGGTCAGGTATATCAAGGCCAGGATGGAGCACTGCTCTACAGCCGTTCGCAGGACGGAGGCGAAAGCTGGGACATCCAGCACGAACTGATCGACGGAATTGGTGAAGATTATTACCTGGCCATCAGCGCTGACGATTACGTGATTACCGCCAAGGACAACATTGTGGCATTTGCCATTTGCAGCCCGTGGTACGATTTTGCCATGTTCAAATCGACCGACAATGGCGATACATGGGAGAAAACCGTGGTTTGGGAGCATCCTTATCCGTTCTTCGATCTGGAGGAAGACCTGATGTCCGATACCCTCTGGGCAGTTGACGGTTCTTCTGATATTGCCATCGACGACAACGGCAATGTACATCTGGTATGGGGTGTAGGGCGTGTTGCACGTCTTGAAGCATCTCCTCCCGATCCGGGTTTCTACAGCTACTGGCCCTACACCGACGGCGTGGGATACTGGAACGAAACCATGGGCGCACCGATTCCCGAAGCTGACAATCCACACCACACCATGATGGATACCTATCTGGAAGAAATTGGAATGCTGGCTGGTTGGTCACAGGATGTGAACGGCAGTGGCATCCGCCTCGACTTCGAAGGAACCGGCGACCCGGCGTTTGCTACTTATCGTACTGTAGGTGTATCCACAATGCCACAACTGGCGATCAACGGCAATTGGATCATGCTGGTTTATTCCTCGACTACAGAAACATTTGTAACAGCAGATGGAGCACTAAATTACAAACATATCTGGGCACGCTCATCTTACGATCTGGGACAGACATGGAACCCTGATTTCTACGATCTTCAGGCCGAAAATATTTTCCACCTGTACGATGAGTGTATTTATCCTGTGATTGCTAAAAATCCTG
>JBKHBQ010000235.1:0-6310 GCA_046542305.1 Bacteroidales bacterium | reverse complement strand
TTGGAGGGTGTAGAGCGAGTCGAGCATTGCGGAGAAACGGCTTTTTCCGCCCATCAATTCCACAAGGCGGTCGGGATCGTGCGGCACATACAGACCGTAGTTCCAGGCATTGCCTTCGATGAAACCCTGGCCGTGGGTGTCCAGCGGATCGAATTCCTTTCTGAATGTTCCGTCGGAAAGCCGCGGCCGCATGAAGCCTGATTGCGGTTCAAAAACGTTGTAAAAATTCTTCGACCGTTCAATGAATTCATCATAAGCGTGAAAATCTTCGGTGATGCCGGCGATCTGCGCGATACACCAATCGTCGTAAGCATATTCCAGTGTTTTACTCACCGAACTGGAGCTTTTATCCTCCGGCACATAGCCGAGTTTCATGTAATGTTCCAAACCATCATAAATGGGGTAGGAGGCGGTGTTTATGCAGGCATTCAGTGCCTGGTCGAGATCTTCGTCGTAAATGCCTTTAATTACGGCATCGGCAATTACGGACACACTGTGATAGCCGATCATGCACCAGTTTTCGTTTGCATAATGCGACCATACCGGAAGCATAGGATGCACGCTCTGATCGTAATGTGCCAGCATGGATCGGATCATATCGCGGTTGCGGTCGGACTGGATCAGGTTGAACAGCGGATGCAATGCGCGATAGGTGTCCCACAGCGAAAAAATGGTGTAATTGGTATAATCATCCGATTGGTGGATGTTTTGATCCAGTCCGCGGTAGCGGCCGTCTACATCTTCATAGATGACGGGCGTGAGGAAAGTATGATAAAGCGCAGTGTAGAATACGCGCTTATCTTCTTCGTTCATGGTTTCCACTTTGATCCTCGAAAGCTCCTGCTCCCATTTTTCCTGTCCCGCAGCCTTCACGGCATCAAAATCCCAGCCGGGAATTTCCTGGCGCAGATTGTTCAGGGCGCCTTCGGTGCTTACCGACGACATCGCGAATTTCACCAGCAATGCTTCCCCTTTCTTCATATTAAAATCGAACCAGGCCCTGATCTCCCGTCCGGCCATTTCAGGGAAATTGTGTTCTTCGTCGAATTTTCTGTAAAAACCGCGGTATACCGGCGGGTTGTATTTTTTGTGCCCGTAGCTTTCGAATGGTTTATCGAATTCCATGGCAAAATAAACCGTCCGGGTGCGCGCCCAGCCGCTGGTTTGTCGATAACCCGTGATCAGTGAATCATTTTCCACCCGCACGAAGGTCCACACATTTTTTCCGTCATAATTATAAATACCATGCATGAGGTCGAAAATTAAATGCGCCTCATCATTTTCAGGAAAAGTATAGCGATGAAATCCCACGCGATTGCTGGTAGTGAGTTCCGCGTTGATCCCGTGATCGTCGAGCAGCACCTGGTAGTAATTGGGTTCAGCGGTTTCATTGACGTGCGAAAAGCGTGAGCGGTATCCTGATTCCGGTTTTTTTTCCGTTCCCGGATTGAGTTGCAGTTTGCCGGTGGTGGGCATGATCAGGAAATCGCCCAGATCGGAATGACCGGTGCCGCTGAAGTGCGTGTGGCTGAAACCCACAATCGTGGGATCATCGTACTGATAGCCGGCGCAATATTCATACACCTTCGGATTGTATTTTCCGTTCACGGCATAAGGAACCGTGTCGGTATCGGGGCTCAATTGTACCGCTCCGAAAGGAACCGTAGCCCCGGGATAGGTGTGTCCCATTCGCTGGGTTCCGACAAACGGATTGACGTACCGGATCAGGGCATCGTTCTGTCCCTGTATCTGAAGCGTAAGAAAGCTGATGCAGCAAAGTAGGATGAGTTTCATTTGTTTTGGTTTGATTGAAGGCAAAGATAGAAAGAAATATTCTGAGATGCGTTATCGATTAATCACCAGGGAATTGGTTTAGGTGGCGTTAGAAATCGGATGGTTTGAGTACAGCTTTTGCATTTGCTCATCAGGATATTGAGGACAGATGGAAATGGTACAAAGAACATGAATTGATGAACAACCACGAAAAAATGAAAGATTTATCCATAGGATTGGCTTTGTTGAAAACATCATACAGAATCCGGATTTACTTGATGATATTCCGGATGGAGCAACCATAAGTTTTCTTGACAGCGGGACACACAGAAAAGAGCAAGCCGCTGAGCAGAAAACCAAAAGAAAATATGTGAAAGTTAAGCGTAACTTCGAACTGCTGTAAGTGCATTTTGCATGATCTCGTTCGAATGACAGACATCAGGAGTTAATGGTTTAATTAAAAAAAAGCTGCTCCATAGAAGGAAGCAGCTTTTGTATTTCTAAACTGTGAGGATTGTCAGGCCTGTTTAATAAACTGCGCCTCAATAACCAGCTTCACCTTATCCGACACCACTACGTTGCCGGCTTCGGTTACAGCGTTCCAGTTCAGGCCGAAATCCTTGCGGTTGATCTCTCCGGTAATTTCGAAACCTGCTTTGGTTTGCCCGTAAGGATCAACGGCAATTCCGTTGAATTCCACGTCCAGTTCCACCTCGCGCGTGGTGCCGCGGATGGTGAGGTCGCCGGTGAGTTTTTCGCCATCATAGTTTTTTGATACAAAAGTCATTTTCGGGTGTTGCTCTGCATCAAAAAAGTCGGTGGATCTAAGATGTGTATCGCGGTCTTTATTTTTGGTGTTGATCGAGCTGATGTCTACTTCCAGTTCCACATGAGCATTTGCAAAATCTTCACCGTTGGTTTCCACCCTGGCATCGAATTTTTCGAAATGTCCCGAAACGGTCGAGATCATCATATGCCTCACCTTAAAATTAATTTCCGAATGTGCCGGATCGATGATCCAGATTGTTTTTCCTGATTTTTCCATTTTATATTGTTTTTAAATCGACATTGGTACTTCCATTAATAATACTTTCGATGGCGCAAGCGATTTGAAACTGATCTCCTCGGTGTCCCAGATTCCAAGACCGTCTCTGCGTCCGCAGGTTGTGCCTGCGATCCCCGCCTCTCCTTCGATCACGAAAAAATAAACGCCATTCCCTGGTTGATGCATCTTATAAGTTGTGGTGCTCCCGGGTTCGAACTTCCCCATACTGAACCAGGCATCCTGATATATCCATACGCCCTGATCCGCTTTGTTTGGAGACAGGATCTGATAAAAATCGTTTGGTTTTTCGATGTTTTGCAGCGAAATCTGATCGTACCTGGGTTCTACATCCTTCTTGTTCGGGAACAACCAGATTTGAAGGAATTTCACCTCCCGGTTGTTATTTTTGTTGTATTCGCTGTGATAAACTCCTGTGCCGGCACTCATCACCTGCACGTCGCCTTCGCGGATCACGGTGCTGTTGCCCATGCTGTCGTTATGTTCCAAATCGCCTTCGAGCGGAATGGAAATGATTTCCATGTTGTCGTGCGGGTGCTTCGCAAAGCCCATGCCCGGAGCCACGCGGTCGTCGTTCAGTACGCGAAGCACCCCGAAGCGCATGCGTTCCGGATGATGATAATTTGCAAAGCTGAAGGTATGGTGGGAGTCTAGCCAGCCGTGGTTGGCATGCCCTCTGGTTTCGGCTTTATGTAAAATCATTTTCATTTTATGCTCCTTTTCTGACAGTCATCATATAGCATCTTGTTGTTTATCGAAGTTGAACACCTCATTAAACAAATAAGTGCCTGTTTTGTCAGTAGAAAAAGCAATATGTTAGAAAATGATAATTGTTGTTCAGATGCCAAGGGCTGTCACTACTGGAATTTCCACCACTGGCGGCATAATAATTCTTAGCGGGAATTCTTCTCTGCGGAGTAAGTGCGGCGTTTTTTCCTGAAGGATTTGTTTTTGCCATAGAATTTCCTGGTACCGACAGAAGGATTTTTCTGCTCAGAAACCGGAGGTTTAATAACGGCTATATGTGTGTCGGAAGCGCTTCCTTCAACGAAGGGATGCTCCTGAACAACATGAATATTCTGATCGATCAGCTTCTGAATATGCCTGAGGTAGGCAGCTTCTTCCTTGTCGCAAAACGAAAATGCCACCCCGCTTGCTCCTGCGCGTGCAGTTCTGCCAATACGATGGACATAAGTTTCGGGGATATTGGGAATGTCGTAATTGATCACATGCGACAGTTCTTCCACATCGATGCCTCGTGCGGCGATATCTGTAGCCACGAGCACATTTGTCAGTCCGCTCTTAAAATTGTTAAGCGCCTGCTGGCGGGCCACCTGCGATTTGTTTCCGTGGATGGCATCGGCCTGGATATGGGCCTTTTCCAGCAGTTTCACAATTTTGTTGGCACCGTGCTTTGTGCGCGAAAAAATCAGCGCCGAATCCACCGGTTCGGTTTTCAGCAGGTGAATGAGGAGTTTGCTCTTCAAACCCTTATCGACATAAAAAACCGATTGTTTCACCTTTTCGGCAGTGGTTTGGTTGGGTGTAACGCTTACCTTTTCCGGATTGCCGAGAATTTTTTTGGACAAAGTGATGATGTCTCGTGGCATGGTAGCCGAAAAGAAAAGCGACTGCCGCTGTGCCGGCAATTTGGCGATGATCTTGCGAATGTCATGGATAAAGCCCATGTCGAGCATTCGGTCGGCTTCGTCAAGCACAAAATATTCGATATGGTGCAGGCTGATGAATCCCTGCTGGATCAAATCCAGTAAACGTCCGGGTGTGGCTACGAGAATGTCGACGCCACGGCGCAGGGCTTCGGTTTGCGCACCCTGCTTCACTCCGCCAAAGATCACTGTATTCCTGATGCCGGTGTATTTACCGTAGATGGTAAAGCTGTCGGCAATCTGTATGGCCAGTTCGCGGGTAGGTGTCACCACCAATGCCCTGATCTTATTTATCCTGCGGTTGCTTTGCGGATTCTGATACAGATGTTGTAAAATTGGGATGGCAAAAGCTGCTGTTTTTCCTGTTCCGGTTTGTGCACACCCCAAAAGGTCTTTTCCCTCTAAAAGTATCGGGATGCTTTGTTCCTGGATTGGTGTGGGTTGGGTATATCCTTCTTCCCTGAGGGCTTTAAGGATAGGGTCTATAATCTTTAAATCCTGAAATGTCATATTTTAAATTAATCCGGTAAAAGTAGTGTAAATATTTGATGTAAAATATTGTAAGTTACTCCCGGTAAGGTATTGTTTGGATTTTGCCATCCAAAAGGCTGAAGATGATATGATTTAATTCGGTTTAGAAGGTTACCGTTTTTTCGATACAAATTGCTTGTTGGCGAATGTGGTCAGGTGACTTGCCGCCATCACCCGCATCAGGCCCTCAAAAAAGTCGCAATAGTCGGCATTCCCTTCGTAGTTGCCAACGCAGTCGATGCCGTTGTTAAATGCGTCTGCAAGCTGGTAAACAGGCAGCGAGATTGTTGACATGGTGTAAAACACCTGATCGTATTTATGCAGGACGGTAAGATACATCTTCAGGTCATAGGAATTTCCGGATTCATCCACAAAAAATGAATTTCCTGAATAAAGGATATAGGCGATTTCGTAATCGTCGTCCACTTCGATGCTGTACGAATATTCCTCGTCTTCATAAAAACCGCCCACCATTGACCCATACGAAAGATTTACCTGTTCCAGCAGCAGATCGACGGCCATATCCACATCTTCAACCACACCGTCCTGATCGTGCAGCCCCGCAAACTCAAGCACAAAATACTGGCTCAGCGGATAATTGCTCAAATCCACAATAAAGCTTTCCGTTTCGGGCTGATATACCAGTTTGCTGTCCCCGGGCACGGCGATAATTACGCCGTTGTTGATGTCCTCATAAATATCGAACGCCAGGGTTTTGTAGTCGATGAACAGGTTATTTTCATAAAACTCCTCAGCAAAATAATCGAGGTTTTCAGGATCAAGCGAGGTGCTGTACATTTCTTCGAAAGAGCGGTTTTTGGTTTTATAAAAGTCGAAAGGCCCACTGGCGTATGAAGTGTATTTTTCATCCAGTCTTTCCTGGATGTTGCCATGACTTACAGATGCCGTTTCCACCTGCAACTGCGCCGAGAACAGCAGGCTGATCTGATCGATGTTGTCAGGAAGCTTGCTGTTGACCGACTGCTCGAGTTGGGTAAGATAGGTTGCAGGAATGGCCCAGCTCACGTTCACCTGGCCTCCTTCGAGGCCGCCGTCGCCGATGGCCACAAGTTCGCCTTTCAGATTATAGATCGGTGCGCCCGAATATCCCGGAAGCAGACTGCCATTGAGGTAGAGAATGGGCAGATCGATCCTTGGGACTCCCACATTGTACAGTAGCTGTTTGTTTTCTTCCTTCACCACGATGTATTCAAGCGTTTCCGGGGTGGCATTGCCTTTTTCGACCGCCTGTGTGCGGTGTCCGTGCGCTCCGCCG
>JBKHBQ010000234.1:0-6311 GCA_046542305.1 Bacteroidales bacterium | reverse complement strand
GTCGCCGTCAAGATCGGCAAACCGCGGCTGCGAGAAAGGCAGGCTGGGCACACCGCTGGGATTGAAAATGCTGTTGTTCTGGATCCAGGGCTGGGCCGTGGCAAACTGTGCCATCAGCATCAACCACAAAGCAATAGGTAGAGAGATTCGGTTCATGTTTTACTTTTTTTTAGTTTTTGCAAAGGAAAGGATAAAAAATTAAAGTCGCTTTGATGGAAGTGATTTCTTTCCCTTAAAAAATGGATGGATTAGCATTTTTGCTCCTCAAATAATATGTTTTTCAGGGAGGAGGATGTTTTGTGAATTAATTGCCATTTGCGAACAGGTTACCCCTGTACACAAAGCTATAGCTATCCGCTTCGATCTCCGGGAAACGCAGGGTTTTGCTTTTTCTGTAGAATGTGGTGAGGATTTTAATATCCGGGTTTTCCAACATCAGGCGGGCAAGCTCATCCAATTCCGCCAGTTCGGTGCCGGAAAGTTGATGGTATCTTTTGTTTTTCACAAATTGATAAAGCTGCCCCTTGTGATGATCCACACCGGCCAGGTCGTGATTGAGCAGGGAATAAAAATCCCAGAGCAGGATCGACCGGATATGCGACCTGCCATCCTGCTGCTCTTCGCGATAGCTTTCGTTATGGTAATAAACGCTGTCGCGCATTTTCAGCCAGGCTTGGTATGAAAACTCAAAATATTGCGGCGGCAGGTGAAAGCCCACCTCAATATTGCTGTGGTATTTCAAAAAATCCGTATTGGCATGCAACAGCCGCCACTGCGCTTGGTGCCTGTCGAAATATTCGCAAATCCAGTGCTCGATGCGGTGATCATCAGCGTTTTCCCTGCGGGTGTTCTGTTCACTGAGCCTGATCAGGCGGTCGCGCTCCATACCCCTGAGGCCGGCCATGTCGGCTTTGTGTTCGGTAACCCTTCGCCAGAAATTTTCAACACAGGAAATATCGGTGCGGATGTGCGTAAGAAAACCCGCCCTTATCCGTACCGGAATCCCGTGGTAGCGCAGCAGGCAGGCCAGCAGGCAGGCCTCGGAAGTGCAGGTGCCGACAAACTTCCTGCCCTGGTCATTCCACTGGCACAGCTCTTTATGATGTTGGCGGTGGAATGACAGAATATCTTCGGCCCGGGCCGACCAGGCATTGCAGGAACATTTGTTACCACAATCACCTCCTGACTGATACATGAAAACAAGGTGATGAACCACCTGGCACCGCGACAGGCTGCAAAGGCTGCAAACGTTTCGCGGTGTATTCCTGAGCAGGTATCTGCAGGAACCCGGATCGGTACAGCGGCTAAAGGCTGTGTAATCCTGCCGCCTGCGCGTATTCCCTGAAAGCAGCAACGCTGCTGCCAGCACAATCACTGCGAAAGCGGGGATATGCAGGTGATGGAACATGTTGCCGGGCCGGGTGTGGAGAAACCTCATCATAGCACAGGATTTAATGATGCTCCCGAAGTTATCAAGGTAAAAAGGCGGGATCAAGAGCCGGTCAGGATAAGGATTGCGCCGGTGAGTAAACGCTGTATAAGAATCAGTTTACGGAAATCCAAATCTCCAAAAAGGCTATTCCGGTGTGGCTTCGGCCCCGGCAAGAATGCCTCCGCCGATGGTCAGTTCGGTAGCTTTCATCGCTTGCCAGATATAGGGCGCTCCAGGCAACATCCATCGGTTCGCCGGAGTGGCCCAACGCAAATGCCGGTTTCGATGGCCCGGAGGTTTATGCCCTATGCTGCTCCCGGCAGATTGCAAAATACTGCTTCAATACATCAAACCCTCACCAAAACACCACCTGAAAAACCTCAACCCTGTTTTTGCTGTTATATCTTATGGCATCTTCAAACGTCCTGCCCGGTTTATCATTACCGGCAGTGTTCTTTCATAAAAAAAACAGCAAACATGAAGAAAATTTTCTTTTTATGGAATAGACTAACGGCCACCTTCTGGTTTATTCCGGTGGTGATCATGCTGGCATCCATCATTCTGTCGCTAGGGCTGCTCTACCTCGACACCCGCATTACCTTTAAACTGGAAGGGCCGGGCCGGTTCTTCCTGGTCAACAGCTCCGACTCGGCGCGCAACATCCTGTCCACCATTTCGGCGGCCATGATCGGTGTGGCAGGAACGGTTTTTTCGGTAACGCTCGTGGCGCTGTCGCTGGCCTCGTCACAATTCGGACCACGGCTGGTAAAAAACTTCATGCATGTGCGCCTCAACCAGGTGGTGCTGGGCGCCTACATTTCCACATATCTGTATTGCCTGCTGGTTCTGAATGCGGTTGAAGACGGTGAACGCTATACCCTTATCCCGTCTGTTTCCATTCTTGTCGCCATTCTGGCCACCGTGGCCAACATCGTGCTGCTCATCTTTTTCATCCACCAGATTGCCACCAGCATACAGGCCGACCGGATCATTTCGGATATCTCGGTGTTAATTTCCCATCAGGTAAAAACCCTGTTTCCCGAAAAAATGGGCGAAGAGCCGGAACATGCCATCAGCCACAATATCGAGGGCATCAAGTCGTCATATCCGCACAAAATTGCTTTGCAATGCAACAAAGGCGGATACCTTCAGTATATCGACGGCCGGTCGCTGGTGGATTCGCTGGCGGATTACGATGCGCTGCTGGAACTCAGGTACCGGCCGGGCGGATACCTGATCGAAGGCCTGGAGATCGGGACCTTGTATGCCAACGAGCAGATAGAGCAGAAAAAGATAAATACCATTCTGGACAGCTTCGTTACCGGAAAAAGCAAATCCCACCAGCAGGATCTGGAGTTCTCCGTGAATCAGATGGTAGAGATTGCTGCACGCGCGCTGTCGCCCGGCATCAACGATCCCTACACTGCCATCGCCTGCATCGACAACCTTACCACCACCATGTGCTACCTGGCCGAAGCAAAATTCCCCTCGAAATACCGCTTTGACGACGAGAACAACCTCAGGGTTATTGCCGACACCCTGGATTTCGATGGCGTGCTGGATGCAGCATTCAATCAGATCAGGCAGTTTTCGGAAGGAATGACCGCCGTCATCATCAGGCTGATGGAAGCCCTCACAACCATCAAGGAATTTACAAAAACCGAAAGCCAGAAACAGGCCGTCCTCAAACATGCAAAGATGGTGATGGCCCTTGGCCGGCAATCCATCGGGGAAGAAAACGACCTTGCCGCACTGAAGGAACGCGCGAAAAAAATTCCAGGAATCTTAAAACCCCAAAATTGATGCAGCGTGCGTACTTTTTATTAAGGGTCATTCGTTCATGGTAATACGAGTGTGAAAGCACAGATGAATAGAGCAGGATGCTTCCTGAATCGCATTGGCAGCCATGTGTAATACAATCGCCTGCCATTCGTCTGCAACAGATTAATCAAACGGTATTTATGCGCTTCGTGGCCAGGCTGAAAAAAGTATTTAACCCGTACTGTGTGGGTTTCATGATGATTTACGTTGGCAATTATTTTCTTGCCGCTAAATTAAAACTCTACAACACCGATGAGACCCTGGCGATTTTCATCGTTATCGGCGTCGCATTTTCGGCGATTTCATATTACCTTACCAGAAAGTCAACCCCCATCACCATGCGGGCCGGCTGCCGTAAAAACGAAATCTATGTGCTGGGCGCACTGCTGGTTTTTGTGTCAATAACCCTGATCTTCGGAAGCAACACCCTCTTTCCCACACCTGCACAGCCGGGTCAGACATCTGAAGCCGCTACCCTCACCGGAAAGGTCCTTATTTTCGTGATCATTCCTTTCCTGGTATATCACCGGCTCTTCAGGTTCAAACCCTCTGATTTTGGCCTCACAACCAATTGGAAATCGGTTTTCACCGGAAGAAACCTGGTTGTTTTTCTGGTGATTTCACTGCTGTTTGTTTTGCTGAATTATTATGGCGGCAGCGGCGCCAGACCCATCCGCGAGGGGCACTATGCCATGTCGCAACTGCTCACCGCGGCGCCCCTGCTGTTTGTATGGCTGCTTATTGAAGTGGGGCTGGTTGAGGAATTCTTTTTCCGGGGTCTGCTGCAAAACCGGCTGGCAGTGTTCTTAAAATCCGATATCGGTGCCATCTGCATCACCGCCCTGCTGTTCGGGATTATTCATGCCCCCGGCATGTATTTCAGGGGCGCCGGCGTGGTGGAAGGTTTGGGCAGTTCACCGCCGTTTCTTACCGTCATCAGCTATTGCATAGCAGTTCAGGCGGTGCCCGGCCTCTTCCTGGGCATCATCTGGAGCAAAACCCGAAATCTGTGGCTTCTTATGGCTATTCATGCTATGATTGACCTGTTACCATCCTTACCCGAATTCATCGGGATATGGAACATCTAAATCAGCATCAGCTACAGGATGAAATGCCCGCAGCTAAGGCTGCATTCCGGTTAAAGGGGCAGCCGCTTCATCCCAACAAAACGCCAGTGGAATATTTTCCCTGAAAAGGTATTCAGAAGTTTGCTAAACTAATTGGCTGCATTTTGTACATGTGCACGGAATTGAAAAATCTGGCAGATGACTACAGGTTGTTATTATTGGCAGCGAATGTGCAGGGAATACAGAAATACTTTATTTTAGCATCTGTTATTTCAACGAATTGATGAATGGGATAAATGTGATGCTGAATATTTACGAAATGATACCTGGTTTTTTCAGGCCAACCACACATTTGGTGTATTCACCACACATTTTTACTAATAATTATTCCGGACTTTTATCATGAAGGCAATCACTTTTTTTGATACTGAAATCGACGTTCAAAGCAGGAAAATTCTTGACATTGGCGCAATCAGAAGTGATGGGAGTGTTTTTCATTCAAATTCATTGGAAGATTTTGCTGACTTTTTAAACGGAACAGCGTTTATCTGTGGACACAATATTATCAAACATGATTTAAATTATGTGCAAAAAAACATTTCAAGCCGGGGTAATCCTTTAAAATTTATCGACACCTTGTATCTGTCACCATTGTTATTCCCTGTAAAACCATATCACAGTTTATTAAAAGATGATAAATTACAAACCGGTGAATTGAACAATCCGGTAAATGATTCCCAGAAGGCAAAAGACTTGTTTTTTGATGAAGTAACTGCTTTTAATAATCTTGACAAATATTTAAAGCAAATTTATTTCATGCTGCTAAAAGATCATGCGGGGTTTTCTGCTTTTTTTGATTATGTATCCTTTAAACCTTCTGAAGAGGCCTTAACCACTGCATTAATCCATAGCAGATTCCATGGGAAAATCTGTTCAAATGCGCCAATAGAAAAGCTCATAAAGGATTCCTCCACAGAGTTCGCGTACTGTTTAGCTCTGATCAATGGATCAGATCGCTATTCTGTCACACCACCGTGGGTGTTGAGGAGTTATCCGGAAGTGGAGAAAGTAATGCACCTGCTTAGAAACAAGCCTTGCATCACCGGCTGCATCTATTGTGATGAAGCACTTGATGCAAAATCGGGATTAAAGGAATTTTTTAATTTTAATTACTACCGCACCTTCAATGGCGAACCGTTACAGGAACAAGCTGTAAATGCTGCCATTAATAACAAGTCATTGCTTGCAGTTTTCCCGACAGGCGGAGGTAAATCCCTCACGTTTCAGGTACCTGCCTTAATGGCCGGCAGGAACACAAAAGGATTAACTGTAGTAATTTCGCCTTTACAATCGCTGATGAAGGATCAGGTGGATAATCTGGAGAAGCTTGGGATCAATGAATCGGCCACCATAAACGGCTTACTCGATCCCATCGAACGTGGAAAATCTTTTGAAAGAGTTGAAGACGGCTCGGTTTCACTTTTATATATCTCGCCTGAATCATTACGCTCAAAAACCATTGAACGCTTGTTGCTGGGTAGAAATATTGTTCGTTTTGTAATAGACGAAGCACATTGTTTTTCAGCCTGGGGACAGGATTTCAGGGTGGATTATTTATACATCGGCGATTTTATCAAACAACTTCAGGAAAAGAAAAATCTGCCTGATCCCATCCCGGTTTCATGTTTTACTGCCACAGCAAAACAAAATGTTATTGCTGATATTTGTGGGTATTTCGGGGAAAAATTATCTCTCCGGCTCGAAATTTTCAAGGCAAACAGTACCCGGAAAAATCTCACCTATAAAGTCTTCGACAGCAAAGATGAGGAAGACAAATACAATAAAACACGGATTTTGATTGAGACCAAAAACTGTCCGTCAATCATTTATGTTTCCAGAACAGGCAGAGCATATAAGCTTGCAGAAAGGTTATGCAAAGATGGTTTTAATGCGAAGCCCTATCACGGGAAGATGGACGTTAAGGAAAAAAC
>JBKHBQ010000233.1:0-6334 GCA_046542305.1 Bacteroidales bacterium | reverse complement strand
GTCCCAACGCGCATACCACCACGCAGGATCCACCCGAAATGCCAAACCTAATTATCTCCGAGGTAGCTGATCCTGCCGACAATCATGAAGCAAGGTTTGTTGAATTGTACAATGCCGGTAACAAGGCAATCGTCTTTAACACAACGACAATTTACTTCAGCAGGCAGGCAAATGGTGGCAATCACTCAAGCATTCAGCTTACTGGTGTAATACAGCCTAAACAAACTTATGTTATTGGCAATAGCAGCAACATTAGTACTGCCTATGGTATTCCTGCTGATCTGGATTTTGGATCGGTGACCGGCAATGGCGATGATGGTTACTTTTTGTATTTTGATGGCGACGAAACAACGGGTATTTTAATGGATGCTTATGGCGAAATAGATGTGCAGGCAACAGAAGCTGATGCATGGTTTTACGAAGATTCAAGAGCTTTAAGAAATTCAAATGTAACCTCTCCCAATGCAACCTGGACAGCTTCGGAATGGACAATCACTGCTGCCAATACTGATAACTGTACCCCAGGCGAGCACAATGAAAATGTGTCGTGGAAAGGTGGCGCCGGCAATTGGAACAACCCTGGTAATTGGAGTAACGGAACTATTCCCGGCAATTCTAACAATGTTGTCATTCCGCCTGGCGCATTATTAAATGTAAACGTAAACAATGCAGCTGTAAACAATATTAATTTACAGGAAGGCGGAGAATTAACCATCAACAGCGGTCAGGGTTTATCTGTCTCGGGGACCATAATTATCGAAGATGGCGGATCATTTATTAATGACGGGACATTAGACAACGGGGCGAAAGCCGATGCTGATGCCGTAATGCAACGCAACGTCCCCGCCTATACCAACGATGCCAACGGCTGGCACCTGCTGGCATCGCCGGTTGATAATATGACCATTAGCGGTTCGGATTTTGAACCAGGTACCAGTGATCCAAACCTGGACGATTTTTATGCCTGGGATGAAATAAATTATCAATGGCTCAATTTCAAAGTCGGAGCGAATAACATAACAAATTTTGAGAACGGAAAAGGATACCTGGTCTCATATCAGACAACTGCCACCAAGGATTTTACCGGTACGTTCAATAATGCGGATATCACTTTAACAGACCTCACAAAAACTGCCGGAAAAGGGGAAGGCTGGCATTTGCTGGGCAATCCTTTCCAATCTGCACTGAAATGGGAATCAACCAACTGGAATTTGAGCAATATTGGCACAGGAGCAAAGATCATGAATCCGGGTGGCACTTACACCGATATTGCTTATGATGGCGCCAACGAATATATCCCTGCCAACCAGGGCTTCTTTGTTCAGGCAACAGAGGCTACAAACAGCATAACGATCCCGACGGCTTCACGGGAGCACAATCCGACAGCTTTTTACAAAAGCGAAAAACAAAATCTGCTAACCCTCAGGGCTGCCGATGGCGAATTTTATGTGGAAACATGGATCCAGATTATGGATGGCGCTACCCCTGATTACGATCAGAATTTTGACATCCGGTTTCTTGGCGGCATGTACAATGCGCCGCACCTTTATTCACTGATGACAGATGGCGAACGTCTGTCAACAAACAGGGTTGGTGATTTTGAGGAAGAACTGGTTGTGCCGCTTGGTTTCAAATCATTTCTTGATCGTGAGTTTACCATCACAGCCAGCAATGCCGCAAGTTTCGGAAACGAAATTGAAGTTTATCTGATTGACTCGGAAAATGAATTGCAGATCAATCTGAAAGAACATCCGGAATTTACGTTTTCGGCTAACGCCTACGAAGTTACCGAACGTTTTAAATTGTTGTTCCTCAAATCAACAGATATCCATGAAGCGGAAAGTGCAGAAAAAATCAACATTTACGCGCACGGCAGCACAGTTTATCTCAACAGCAGCGAAAACCTTGATGCCCGCATTGCGATTTACAACATCACCGGACAAATGGTTTATAAAAATCATATTCTGATCGACAGGACGGCTGAAATTGGAATAAATAAAACCACCGGCTGGTACGTAGTGAAAGTTCAAACCACCGAAGGCATCACATCGCAAAAGGTATTTATTAAATAATCGAACCTAAAAAGACATCGTCATGAAAAAAATATCAAAATACATCCAAATCATCTTGTTCTTTATTTTGCTGAATATTGCAGCTACAGCACCGGCAGTTGCACAGGGCGACCCGCCACCCCCACCCCCTTCCGGGCATGGCGAAACCGGAAATGTTCCCGGTGGCGGCGCTCCCGTTGGCAGTGGTTTATTGATCCTCGGGCTGCTTGGCGCAGGATATGGCGCAAAAAAATGGAACGACCGCCGAAAAATTTCTGCACAATGAGGTGCAATGAATATTTTTTCTATTTTTGAACATCTAAACGTTCGGGCAATGAAAATAGCAATAACACGCACCCTCGCATCCCTTGCATTGTTTGCAGGTTTACTTTTTGCCACACCGGCAGCGGCACAAAACGGCGATCCGCCTCCACCGCCCTCAGGCCATGGAGAAATGGGCAACCAGCCGCCCGGAGGAGGCGCAGCTCTCGGAAGCGGCATGGTTTTCCTGGCCCTGCTCGGCGCCGGCTATGGCGCCAAAAAATGGTACACTAAACATAAGCGAAAACTGGCGGAATAAGCCGCCGCACGAATAATTCACGAAAGCGTCCCGTCGAAAGACCGGACGCTTTTTTTATTCCTTCACCTTTGTTTCGCAGATATTTTTCATACTTTTATGCATGTTTTAATTCCGGCGTGAAATAAATTGATTCTCACAACCAAAAAAATATGCCATATGAAAAAAATCTATCTCAACTCAGTGATGGTACTCATTGCCTGTATATTCACTGCTCACCTTCATGCGCAAACCTTCAGCTTTAGCCAGACCTCCACCGACGGATTCGTGCTGAAATCTCAAACCCAAAGTTCGGTGGTTGTGACATGGGGAGCCGGCACGTTCCAACTTGCCGACCAGGAGATCGACGGGAACATCATGAAACAGATCCTGATGCCCGGCAGTTTACTCCCCAACAACGAAGGCGCCCCCAACCTGCCGGGATTTGGCCGTTATATCGCTATTCCCGAAGGTGCAGCAGCAAAGCTGAATATCATCGGCTACCGGACGGAAATTATAAAAGATGTAGATATCGCACCGGCCCCGCGTATTCCGCTCGACACGGAAAACGGGCCGCTGCAATACGCAAAAAACCAAAAAATATACAGCGATAACAGTTTTTACCCTGCTGAAAACTTCCTGGTTTCGGCGCCAACCGAAATCCGCGGAGTGAACGCCGTAATGCTTGGAATCACCCCGTTCAGTTACAATCCGGTGAGCCGCGAACTGATGGTTTATTATGATATCGAAGTGGAAATCACTTTCGAAGGCGGCACCGGATATTTCGGCGAGGAAAGGCTCCGCAGCCGCTGGTTCGACCCGGTATTGCAGGACGCCTTTCTGAATTACCAATCCCTGCCTGCCATAGACTACGCACAACGCCACCGGCAGCACAACCAAACCGATGCTACAGGATACGAATACCTGATCGTGGTGCCCGATGATCCCACCTGGATGCCTTATGCAGAACAGATCAGGGATTTCAGAACAACTCAGGGAATCCTCACCGGCATCGTCACGCTGAGCGACATCGGCGGCAACACCCCCGCCATCCTGGAGAACTATTTCAACAACGCCTACAACACCTGGGACATTCCGCCGGTGGCCGTGCTGCTGATGGCCGATTACGGCAGCAGCATGTCTAACACCATTACTTCTCCCATCTGGGATGGTTACTGCGTTTCAGACAATATTTTCGCAGATGTGAATAACAACGACATGCCCGATATCATCTTCGCCCGCATGACCGCACAAAACGAACCCCACCTGCAAACTATGGTGTCGAAAATGCTGGACTACGAGAATAACCCGCCAACGGATGCGAATTTCTACCATAAGCCCATTACCGCATTGGGCTGGCAAACCGAGCGCTGGTTTCAGATCTGTTCAGAAACCGTGGGCGGATACTGGCGTGAAGTGCAGGGTAAATCGCCTGTGCGCATCAATGCCATTTACAGCGGCACCCCCGGCACCACCTGGTCCACGGCCACCAACACCTCCACGGTTGTAAATTATTTCGGCCCGAACGGGCTGGGATATATACCGGCCACACCCGCTGAGTTGGGCGGATGGTCGGGAGGCACAGCCCAGCATGTGATCAACGCCATCAACGACGGCGCCTTTGCCCTGCAGCACCGCGACCACGGCGGCACCACGGGATGGGGCGAACCGGATTTCCAAAGCACAAACATCAACAGCCTCACCAATACCGCCGGCAACGAATTGGTATTCGTATTCTCGATAAACTGCCTCACCGGAAAATACGACATCTCCGGTGAATGCTTTGCCGAAAAATTCCACCGCCACACCTACAACGGACAAAATGCCGGGGCCCTTGGCCTGATCGCTGCTTCCGAGGTTTCCTATTCCTTCGTAAACGACGCCTATGTGTGGGGGATGATGGACAATATGAACCCCGATTTCATGCCTGATTACGGGCCTTTTGTGGTTGAGCGCGGTTTCCTGCCGGCCTTCGGGAATGCCGCCGGAAAATATTTCCTTCAGCAAAGCGCCTGGCCTTACAACACCAGCAACAAGGAGGTGACCTACCATCTGTTCCACCACCACGGAGGCGCATTCATGCAGGTGTACAGCGAGGTACCGCAAAACCTTTCCGTAACGCATAATCCGATATTATACAGCGGCGAAACCTCCTTTACCGTTTCGGCCAATGCCGGATCGTTCATCGCACTGAGCGTCGACGGCGAAATCATTGGAACGGCCGAGGGAACAGGCAGCCCGGTATCGATTGCCATCGAGCCACAGATCCCTCCTGCTGAAATACTGGTTACTGTGACCAAACAAAATTATTTCAGGTACCAGTCGGTCGTGGAAGTGATCCCGCCGGCGGGCCCGTATGTGGTTTTCGACAGCTATGAAATCAACGATTATACCGATAACAACGGCAATGGCCTGCTGGATTATGGCGAAACAATCTGGCTGACCATGACACTGAAAAATGTGGGCGTGGAAGCTGCAAATGCCATCACTGCTTCCATCAGCACGGGCGATTCATACATTACCATTACGGATAACTCAAGTCCGTTCGGTAACATTCCGCCCGGAGGCACAATAGCGGTAGCCGATGCTTTTATTTTTGAAGCGGATCAGGATATTCCGGACGGCCACCTGGCGGATTTTACGCTTATCGCCCAAAACAACCTGAAAACTCAGTGGACGAGCTATTTCAATATTCCGGCACATGCTCCCGCCATTGTGCTTGAAGGTTATTATGTGGACGACTCGGGCGGAAACAACAACGGCATTCTCGATCCGGGCGAAACGGCCATCGCGGTGATTTCGCTGATCAACAACGGGGGCGCGGATGCTTACAATGTCACCGGCGCCTTATCCGACAGCGATCCCTATCTCCAGGTGATCACCACCGACCCGCAGCCTTTCGGCAATCTGACCGCAGGCGCTTCTGCATCCGCAAGCTTCACCGTATCTGCCGACGCCGGAACACCGGGTGGATACATTGCGGAAGCCATCATGAACATCACTGCCGGTCCGGGCATCGAACAGCAGGCGTCGATAGAATTCAGCTTTGAGGACTACTGCATGCCCTCGGCTGATTGCAGCTTTGGCGACGGGTTCACCGGCTTCGCCCTCGAATCCATCAGCAACCTGAACAACGGCTGCAGCCCGTCCGGTTATGGTGATTTTACTGCCATGACCACCGATCTGGAACCGGGGCAGACCTATACCGTGCAATGGTCCACAGGTTACAGCAATCAGGACGCCTGCCTGTGGATCGACCTGGACAACGACCGCCAGTTTGAAGAAAACGAACGCCTGATCACCGATTTTAACCTGGCCTCCGTGGGAACGCTTTACAGCACAACTTTCACCGTCCCCGATGTTGTTTATCCCGGCAACAAGCGTTTACGCATCCGTGCCCACTGGCAGAATTCTGCGGCAGATCCCTGCGCGAATTTTTCATATGGCGAAACGGAGGATTATTCGGTTTACATCGGAACCTACCTCGCCCCGCCTTTAAGCCTACTGGCAACTGTAATGGACCACGATGTTGAATTAAACTGGACCGCACCTCCGGCTGACATCCTCCTGGGATACAATGTTTACAGGGACGGATCGCTGATTGCAGAAGAGGTCATGCCTACCACCTGGCTCGATGCCGGATTGCAGGCAGGAACTTACAGCTATACCGTCACAGCAGTTTACGACGGAGGTCAATCAGCCGCGGCAGGTCCGGTTACCGTACCGG
>JBKHBQ010000232.1:0-6341 GCA_046542305.1 Bacteroidales bacterium | reverse complement strand
CATCTTTTCGGCCCTGTTCCTTCGCGCCGCCTGGGCATGTCGCTGGGCGTGGATATGGTTCCGCACAAAGTCTGCTCCTTCGACTGCGTGTATTGCGAATGCGGACGCACCACCAAACTCACCACCGACCGCATGAAATACGTGCCTGTTGAAAAAGTAAAAGAGGAATTATCCAAATTTTTTAATGAAAATCCCGATCCCGACTACATCACCTTCTCCGGGGCAGGCGAACCGACACTGAATTCAGGTTTCGGAGAAATTCTCGAACATATCCGCGCGATAAAGCCCGATATCCCGGTTGCCGTACTTACCAACGCCAGTCTGTTTACCGATCCGCAGGTGCGTAAGGAACTGCTTCAAGCCACATTGATATTACCGTCGTTGGATGCAGCTATCGAAGAAACATTCCGGGAGATAAACTGCCCCGTTAATGAAATTCACATCAAACAGGTCATCGACGGATTGATCAGGTTCAGAAATGAATTTTCGGGAAAAATCTGGCTTGAAGTATTCATCCTCCCTGGAATGAACAACGACGAACAAAATCTTCAGGCATTGAAAGAAGCCATCGGGCAAATCCGTCCCGATCGCATCCAACTCAACACCCTCGACAGGCCCGGCACCGTTTCCGGACTAAAACCCGCATCTGCCACTGAACTGCAACTGGTAAAGGAATATTTTGGATTTCCACAAACGGAAATCATTGCCGCGGCAGCCTCCAGGCAGCAGGGTAAGGCCTACCGACAGGACACCGAAAGTGCGATCCTGGAAACCATCGTGCGCCGCCCCTGCACTATTGAGGACCTTTCGCGCATTCTGGGTTTGCATATCAATGAAATCAATAAATACCTGGCGGCACTGGAAGAAAAGCAAAAGATCACCTCTACACAACTCGATCGCGGCGTATTTTATCAGGTCCGGAAATAAACCGCAACTTTAAACCGCATATAAATTACCCGGCGGCGGCGGCGGATTTCGGAATAAACGTACTTTTATCGTGCTGATCCTAAATTTGGCCGATGAAAAAGAATGCTGCCGCTATTAGATTAATAACTGCTTTCCCGCGATTGCACATCCTGCTTTTACCGGCGGTGATATACCTGGTTTCATGCGCCTCATCCTTAACGAATCAGGGCGTTGATCAGTTTGAATTAAAAACAGGCTGGGAATTCAAAAACATGGCCGATACCGGCTGGCTGACGGCAACCGTGCCCGGAACAGTACACACCGACCTTGCTGAAAACGGATTGACCGGCGATTCTTTTTACCGCGACAATGAAGCAAAGCAGCAATGGATCGAAAATGAAACCTGGTGTTATCGCAATATTTTTGATGTTCCGCCTTCGTTATTTGATAAAGAAAATATTCAGTTGACCTTTGAAGGCCTCGACACCTATGCCGCAGTGATTCTGAACAGCGACACCATTTTGTCGGCTGACAATATGTTCAGAACCTGGACCACAGATGTCAGGGATTTGCTGAAAGATTCCGGCAACCTTCTTGAAATTGTTTTCACTCCGGCAACCATCCGGGATTCGATCAGGGCATCCGAAATGCCTTACCAATTGCCCGACCGGCGGGGCTTCAGCCGCAAGGCGCCATACCAGTACGGCTGGGACTGGGGGCCGCGATTCGCTACATGCGGCATCTGGCGACCCGTAACCATTGCCGGCTGGAACGGCATCCGCATGGAAAATATACGGATAAATCAGCGAAAGCTACAATCCGATGTTGCAGTGCTTGATTTTATCGTGGAATGGTCTGATGAAATTAAAACAGAAGAAATCAGTCAACTCAAACTGGAAATTTATTTTGACGAAGCGCTTATCGAAGAATACGCTTCCCCAACAAAACCGGGAACAAAAACCACGATGATTCCCATAAGCGTCAGCAATCCAAAACTCTGGTGGTGCAACGGAATGGGGGCACCGGATCTTTATAATTATCGCCTCGAGTTAATTAAAGATAAAAAAGCCATTCAAAGCCTGACTGGCCGGTTCGGCATCCGGGAAATCGAACTTGTAAGGGAGAACGATTCCATCGGGCAATCGTTTTATTTCAAAATCAACGGCAAGCCGGTTTTCATCAAAGGCGCCAACTACATCCCGCAGGATAATTTCCTGCCCCGGGTCACCGACCCGCAATATCACCAACTCATTCAAAACGCCGCGGCTGCCAACATGAACATGCTTCGCGTTTGGGGCGGCGGTATTTACGAAAAGGATCTGTTTTACGATCTCTGCGATGAATACGGTATCATGGTTTGGCAGGATTTTATGTTTGCCTGCAACATGTATCCCGGCGACAGCGCATTTATGATTAATGTGAAAGCTGAAGCCCGCGACAATATCGTGAGGTTGCGCAACCATCCCTGCCTGGCGCTGTGGTGCGGCAACAATGAAGTGGATGAAGGCTGGCACAACTGGGGCTGGCAAAAATCTCTGAATTATTCTGATGCCGATTCGGCGAAAGTCTGGAATGATTATGTGGAACTTTTCCACCAATTACTGCCAGAAACCATCGAAAAATACGATCCCGGCAGGCCTTATCACCCCTCCTCTCCCACCATCGGCTGGGGGCACGAAGAAAGCCGCCGCACCGGCGACTCCCACTACTGGGGTGTATGGTGGGGCGAAGAGCCGTTCGAAATCTACAAAGAACGCGTTCCCAGGTTCATGAGTGAATACGGCTTCCAGGGCATGCCGCCGCTCAAAACGATCGAAAGCTTCACGCTGCCTGAGGACCGGGTGATCGGATCGGAGATCATGGAAAGCCACCAAAAACATCCGCGGGGCACCGAACTGATCCACACTTACATGGAGCGCGATTATCAATCACCCTCAACTTTTGAAGATTACATCTATGTAAGCCAGCTCGTTCAGGCCGAAGGTATCCGCACAGCCATCGAAGCACACCGCCGCGCCATGCCTTATTGCATGGGCACGCTGTATTGGCAGTTGAACGATTGCTGGCCGGTCACCTCATGGTCGTCGGTGGATTATTACGGAAGGTGGAAAGCATTGCATTATTTTGTGAAGGAAGCTTTCGCTGAAACGATGATTTCACCGGTCTTCGAAAACGACAGCATTTCGGTATTTATCGTTTCCGACAGCTATAACGACATAACCGGAAGCCTCCGCCTGCAACTGATGGATTTTGAGGGTAAGTTATTATGGCAAACCAATCACGCCATCCAACTTGATGGGCCGGGTTCAGGAAAAGTCATTGCTGCATCAGCCGGAAAAATCCTCCGGGATTCGGATCGTCGCACTGTAATGCTGATTGCAGATTTCATGAAAAACGGGCAAATTATTGCCAGCAATTTTCTTTATTTTGAAAAACCTAAAGACCTGCGATTGTCACATGCATCTCCCGACATCCAAATCAAAAAAACAGTGAAAGGTTATGAAATAGAAATCAACAGCCAAAACCTGATCAAAAATCTCGCTTTGCGTCAAAGCAGCATTATCGGGCATTTCGATAAAAATTTTATTGATATCATTCCGGGCCGTTCCACGGTTTTTAATTTCATCACCACCGAAAAACATCCGGATTTAGGAGAAGGACTGCGGATCGAATGCCTGAACAATGTGAGGGATTAATTTGACCTTTGAGGATTGTTACTTGTTCAAAATATTTACATTTGCATCAAACACAGCGGACCGGTCACAAAACCTGTGTTTTCACCGGATAACTTAAATCTGCTTCGGATGAGAAATCACCTGATTTTGCTGGCGTGGTTCGTTACATTTCTGCCGGCTATTGTTTTCCCGCAAGGTTTATTAAAACTAAGCAGTCCCATGCGCGTGATCAGCTACAATATTCGTTATGACAATCCCGGGGACGGCCCAAACAACTGGGATAACCGCAAGGAAAAGGTAGTTTCGGTACTTGCGCTACACCGGCCCGATATTTTTTGCCTGCAGGAAGCGCTCGTTCATCAGCTCGAATATATTGATGAAGCCTTCCCATCGTTTGCCTATTACGGCATTGGGCGCGATGATGGCATGGAAGCCGGCGAGTTCGCCCCGGTATTTTTCGACACCAACCGTTTCAATCCCGAAGACCAGGGTACCTTCTGGCTTTCTGAAACACCCGAAAGGGACGGCAGCAAAAGCTGGTATGCCGGGCACACCCGGATCGTGAGCTGGATTAAACTGGTGGACCGCAACCTGGGTTCATCGTTTTATGTTTTCAATACCCATTTCGACCATGCCAGCCAGCATGCCCGCGAACAAAGCGCAATTTTGCTTAGAAAAAAAATCCGGCAGATTGCTGGCGGTTATCCGGTGATATTGGCAGGCGACTTCAATACCCGCCAGGGCAGCGAGGCTTATAACACCCTTGTCGGTGAGGAAGCCCCTAACGTTTTTTCGAATGCAATGGAAATCTCAAAAGCACCCCATCACGGTCCGGCATGTAGCTTTGTGGGTTTTGATTTCATCAGCGTGCCGGGCAGGATCATCGATTTCATTTTTGTGAACCCGCAGGTGGAGGTTCTCCGCCATGCCATCCTTACCGACAACTGGGACGGCGTGTATCCTTCCGATCACCTGCCGGTGCTTGTAGATATCGAACTGAATCAAAAATCGAAATAATTCACCAAAAACAATTTATGAATAAGAAAAATACCGGACTGGCAGCCATACCCATTTTCCTGGCTTTTTTATGCATGGGGTTCGGCGATGTGGTAGGCCCGCTCACAGGACTCATCAAGGAAGAATTCAAGCTTACCAACTTAAGTGCGCAACTAATCCCCTTTACGGGCTTCATCATGTTTGGGCTGCTCTCGCTGCCCATGGGTCTTTTTCAGGATAAGAAAGGCAAGAAATACACGCTTATGCTGGGACTGATCCTGGCGCTGGCCGGTTTGGTGCTGCCGATCATCGGCTCGTTTTCCACCTTTGGCCTGTTGCTGCTTTCGATCCTGATGCTGGGCGCAGGCGCCACCATCCTGCAGGTAGCCGGAAATCCGATCATGCGCGATGTATCCCCGGAAGGAAAATATTCGCGAAACCTCTCGCTGGGACAGTTTGTAAAAGCCATCGGTTCCATGTCGGGAGCGCTCATCCCGGTGTTTGCCGCCAATTATTGGGGGCTCGACTGGAAAATTCTGTTCCCGGTATACAGTGCCCTGATTCTGTTAACCATCGTGATCCTGAGCGTGGTAAAAATCAGGGAACAAAAAGATCCTTCGGTGCAGCCTGCCTCCTATCGTTCGAGTTTCAGGCTCCTTGGAAATCCATATGTTTCGGCCATGGTGTTTGGTATTTTCCTGTACGTCGGAGCGGAAGTCTGCATGAGCGCTGGTTTGCCCATCTATCTTGAAGCACGTTACGGCATCGAAATCCAGAAGCTGGGCGTGGCCGGCACCGGTTTGTTTTTTCTGGCGCTGATGTCGGGGCGTTTTTTGGGCGGGATTATTCTCAACTGGATCAATCCCAAAACATTCCTGATCATCACCGTCATGCTTTCGATTATCGGTGTGTTGGGATTATTCGTGCATAACCAATCCATCGCGGTAGCAAGCATCATCATTATTGGTCTGGGTTTTGCAAATATCTTTCCGCTGATTTTTTCAATTACGGTCGATCAGCTGCCACATCGAAGCAATGAACTTGCCGGACTAATGGTGACGGCCATTGTTGGTGGTGCATTCATTCCGCCCATTATGGGTTTTGTGGCCGATCAAACCAGCGTGATGATGAGTTTTCTGGTGCCGCTGGCCTGCATCCTGTATATTACCTGGCTGGCCGTAACCAACCGCAAACCGCCGGTGGAAACGGCAAAGATCAAATAATGAAAAAAACCAATGCGGCACGGATACTTGATCAGCACCGGATCAGTTACGATCTGGCCGAATATGAAGTGGATGAAAATGATCTGAGCGCTGAAAATGTCGCTGCAAAGGTTGGGCAGCCAATCGGGATAGTTTTCAAAACACTGGTGCTGGAAGGCGACAAAACAGGCTACCTGGTGGCGGTGATCCCGGGAGCGGCGGAGGTGGACCTGAAAAAGCTGGCCGCCCTTAGCGGGAATAAAAAGTGCTGGATGGTGCCTTTAAAAAATGTACTGGCGCTCACAGGATATATCCGTGGCGGCGTTTCTCCGGTGGGGATGAAAAAGCCCTTCCCGGTATTTATGGATGCAAAGGCTTTTGAACACGATAAAGTATTTGTCAGCGCCGGCATACGTGGCCTGCAAATGCAAATTTCACCCGGTGACCTGCAAAGGGTAACCCGGGCTGTACCCGGCCATATTTCATAAACTAACTTAGCTTTAAAAACATGACTTATTTCAATCGCAGGAATTTCCTTTCCAAATCAATGCTGGCAATTTCA
>JBKHBQ010000231.1:0-6343 GCA_046542305.1 Bacteroidales bacterium | reverse complement strand
CGGCAATGGCGAATTCCAGGTTTTGAATGGAGTTGTTGAGGATTTCCTCCGGGGGCACACCGCGCTGCGACGACAGCAGCGAAAGCGGGATTTCGCGGCCACGATAGCTGGCTATGGCGCCGGGAAAGATGATCTTTTGCGACATCCCTTCCTTGTTTTTCACCTGAAGGTCCGTAGGCTCCAAACCTTTACTCATAAGCTGGGCATAGATTTTTTCACGCTCCTCGCGGTTTCCGCTTTCCGAAGGATTAATAAATTCGTACTGGATGTTGTTGTTATATGCCCTGAATTCATTGAGCATTTCCCTGGATTCCCGTGCCAGCCGCTTGAATCCGGCAGGAAATTCGCCTTCCAGGTAAACCTTGAAATACACCAGGTCATCAATATCGTTCAGCATGTTGACGGTGGCATCCGACAATGTGTACCGCTTCTCCGAAGTAAGATCAAAACGGGTAAAAACCCGCGTGCTGATGATATTCACAAGGATGATGATCACAAGGCCCAACAGCAGTTGTGTGATGTTAATGTGTTTGATATTTTTCTTCTTATCCTTCATTTTCTTGTTTACCATTTTCGGCTTTCGAGTGACAATTTAGTAATGATGAGGAAAAAGGCGATGAGGCTGATGAAATACACCAAATCGCGTGTATCCACCACTCCGCGGCTCATCGAAGTATAGTGCGTGTTGATGCCCAGGGATTTGATAAACAGATCCACGGGTCCGAAAAGTTCCAGCGAATGGATAAAGTCGAAACCCACGTACATGAACAGGCTCAAAAAAACCGCGACGATGAACGAAACGATCACATTGTTTGAAACCGACGACGAAAACAGCCCGATGGCCACAAACGACGCCCCCAGAAACAGCAGCCCGATGTAAGATCCCCACATGCCGCCGGTATCGATGTTGCCCTTGGGCAGGCCCAACTGATACACCGAGTAAAAATAAATGAGGGTTGGAAGTACCGAAAATACGACCAGCACCAGCCCGGCCAGGTATTTCGACAGGATGATCTGCATATCGGTGATCGGGCGGGTAACCAGCAGTTCGATGGTTCCGCTGCGCTGCTCGTCGGCAAACGAGCGCATGGTAATGGCAGGTATCAGAAACAGGAAAACAAAGGGCGCCATCATAAACAGCCCTTCCAGACTGGCATAGCCGTAGTCGAGAATGTTGAAGTCGGAGGCAAACACCCACAGAAACAACCCGTTGATCAGCAAAAACACCGTGATGACGATGTAGCCGATCAGGGAGCTTAAAAATCCGCTGACTTCCTTCTTAAGTAGTGTAAACATAAGTTTGATTAAGTTAATGTAGGGCTCCAGTCCGCAACCTCAGGGTATGCGAATTGTAACCACTTAAAAACGTGCTGCGAAAATAATACATTTGAGCGAACGAACACAGAGCGGGAATATTACGGGGGAGTGACTAAAATGGTTAAAGTGAGCTAAAATGTACTACTGTGAGCTAAAGTTTAAAGTGTGGAAATCCGAACGATCTCTTAAGATTGGACGTTTTTAAATTGGGCGCGTGAGCATCCATGGCAGAGAATCCAACAGTTGATGGCAACTTGTTAAAAGAAATCCTGGCCTCTACCTGTGCAATGAATACAGAAATGTTTTATTTTAGCGGGTGTATTAACCAAAATGTGTGTCGTAAGGGGTATTTCCCGATTGGCAAAACTGAAAACTAACCATCAATAAAATGAAAGGTTGGATGTACATATTAGAATGTTCGGACGGTAGTTATTATACAGGTAGTACCAAGAATTTGGAACTACGCCTAAGCCAACATCAAGCAGGTGAAGGAGCAAATCATACTAAAAAAAGATTGCCTGTAAAACTAGTCTATTTCGAAGAATTCGACCGAATAGATAAAGCCTTTTACAGAGAAAAACAAGTTCAAGGTTGGAGCCGTAAGAAAAAAGAAGCTTTAATAGAAGGAATGCCTGAGAAATTGCATGAATTGGCAAAATGCTTAAATGAAACGTCACACGTTGGCTTCGGCTCCGCTCAGCCAACGGACGATAACCGGTCGTTGAGCGAAGCCGAAACCAACTTTGCCTTGTTACCAAAAACAAAAACGAATTCAGGCGCGTTTCCGGCCTGGAAATCGAAAATTGAACAATCTAATTGACTCCCGATGAATTGAACCGGTTTCACCCCACCTCCATCTGCAGCGCATTCAGATTTTTGTAGATTCCGTTTTCGCGGGCGATGAGCTCGTTGTGGCTGCCCGATTCCACCACGCGGCCGCGGTCGATCACGATGATCTTGTCGGCGTTGCGGATGGTCGACAGGCGGTGGGCGATGATAATGGAAGTCCTGTTTTTCATGAGCGTTTCCAGCGCGTCCTGCACGAGGCGTTCGGAGCCGGCGTCGAGTGAGCTGGGAACTTTGCCCGTCAATGGATATTACTTTTCACCGGCTTCCTGCAGAACCAGATGATACACATCATCAGCTATCCAAAACCCTGCTTGTTCGATCAATTCGTCAAGGATCGGTTTTATCAGATTTACAACTCCCTCTTTTTTGGCTTTGATTAAAACTCCTAATAAGCCGATGGTTTTTATGTTTAATTGCCTGGCAAACTGTCTCCCTAATTTCTCATCCATAATTAACCAATCAGCATTAAGTTCCTGTGCTAAAACAATGGCTTCAGATTCTCCCTCATCAAGCACTGAAAGGTAAAGATTGACCAATTCAATATCTTTTGGCTCCTGAACCAAAATCCAGGATGATTTTTCAATGACATGCGTATCAATTCCAAAATTTTTGAGTGCGATTATTTCCTGGTATACCTTTGGCGGAATAATAATTTCTCCTACAGTTTTATACAATATGTCAAGTTTACCGAGGACCAGTAAATTCGAAACCGGTGAAGTATCACTAATGATAACCACTTTCAGATTCGTTTAAGGTTTTGATGTCATCTTTGAAATCTTCAGTATCATAATGAATCGGGATTTTTCGCCCGGCAAGAATTTTTTGGAAATCAAACTGATGCAAACCAGATAAGGCACTGGCCTTTCCCATTGAAATCCTGTTGCTTTGAAACAAATATAGCGCAAGTTCAAGCCGCAGCTCTTCCTCCTGAAGCAATTCGATGATTTCCGCATTCCGGATATCAATGGATTTGACCCCTAAACGATCGGCAAGTGATGCCAACAGTTTAAGATCGTCGGGATTTTCTGTTGTGAAGCCTAAAGTGTGCATACCATTTGAATTTGAAGGTAAAGATACGAAATTATCACTTTTTAGTATGGTAGTCATTGCGGTTGGCTACCCCACCTCCATCTGCAGCGCATTCAGGTTTTTATAGATTCCGTTTTCGCGGGCGATGAGTTCATTGTGGCTGCCGGATTCCACAACGCGGCCGCGGTCGATCACGATGATCTTGTCGGCGTTGCGGATGGTCGACAGGCGGTGGGCGATGATAATGGAAGTCCTGTTTTTCATGAGCGTTTCCAGCGCGTCCTGCACGAGGCGTTCGGAGCCGGCGTCGAGTGAGCTGGTAGCTTCGTCAAGGATCAGGATGTCGGGATCTTTCAAAATGGCCCGTGCTATGGCGATGCGTTGCCGCTGCCCGCCCGATAGCTGGATGCCGCGGTCACCCACGAGGGTGCTCATCCCTTCAGGAAAATTTTCGATAAATTCCAGTGCATTGGCCTGCCGGGCGGCGGCGGCTATTTCGTCATCCGTGGCGCCGGGTTTGCCGTATTCGATGTTTTCGCGGATGGTGCCGCCAAACAGGATCACCTCCTGCGGCACAATGGCCAACCGGCTGCGTAATGCTGTAAGATCAAAATCCGGGAGCGATTTTCCATCGATGGTGATCCGGCCGCTATCGGGATCGTAAAACCTGAACAGCAGCGCGGCAATGGTGGTTTTTCCCGCACCCGACGGCCCCACCAGCGCCACTTTCTCACCATGTTTCACCTGGAAACCGAGATCCTTCAGCACAACCACATTTTTACGGCCGGGATAGCTGAACGAAACATTTTCGAAAGCCACATCCCCGCGGCAGCAGGTTTCGCCGGCCTCAACGCGGGCGGTAATGGGCTCGCGGGTTTCTTCGAGGATATCCATTAGATTTTCGGTGGCCCCGATGGCCTTTTGAATCTGCGAATAAAAATCGGCCATGCCGCTGATCGACCCGGCGATAAAAACGGTATACAAAACAAACTTAAAAAGATCGCCCAGGCTGATTCCGGCGCCGCTGTTCACCAGGTACACCCCGTACCAGATCACTCCAACGATAGACCCGAACATCGCCAGAAAAATAAACGACACGAATAAACCACGCCATCTGGCGCCTTTCAGCGAAATTTCAATTACCTCATTCGTCTTTCTTTTGTAACGCAGGGTTTCGAAGGCCTCGTTGGCAAAAGCTTTTACGTTGCTGATGGCCTGCAGGGTTTCCTCCACGATGGTATTCGATTCGGCCACCTTATGCTGTGCATCCTTCGACTGGCGACGGATAAATGTACCGAACAGCCGCGCCACAATGGCGATCACCGGCACAATGGCCAGCATGAACAGGGTAAGCTGCGGCGAAATCACGGTGAGGATGGCAATGCCCCCGACAATGGTGATGATTTGCCGGACAAACTGCGCGATGGTGGTGGTAAAGGTTTCCTGCAACAGGGCGATATCCGCCGAAATGCGGCTGTTGAGTTCGCCGATGCGGTGTGCGGAGAAAAATGCCATCGGTAAACGGATCAGGTGGCTGTAAGTGGTTTGCCGCAGCAGCGCCAGTGTTTTTTCGGTGACCACGGCAAAAAGGTAAATCCTGAAATACGACAGCACCGCATTAAACACGAAAACCCCCACGAGAATCCACCCGATGCGGTTGATCTGTTCCATGGTCCGACTGTCGGCGGCGTCGAGCAGATCGCCGAGTAGCGCAGGAAATACCAGCGTGGTCAGGCTGGAAAGCACCAGGAATATCATTCCGGTAACGAAGGTGTATTTCTGCGGACGGATGAACCTGAAAAGCCGCATCAGCCGCTTCAGCCCTTCGCGGGTGACTTTCTTTTTGGGTGTGTCTCTTTCTGTGGATTCCTGATGATGATATCGCGCCATGCAATTGTTTTGGCAAATTAACGGAATTAAGGCGAAATGGTTGTGCATTTCGTCAGAAGCTGCAAAATGCCTTACCAAATTATCCTGCTTTGCCATACATCTTAGTGGTAATTATTTAGCTTGATTGCTGAAACTTAAGTTTTACTTGATTGAAACACTCACGCTTGCCGAAGCAACCGTCATGCTCGGCTCAATTGGACGAAGCGGGATGAGCCACAGGCGAGGGCAGGTTTACGACACAAGATTTATATTTTGTGAAGCAGTGAATATTGCGCAAATATCAGCGAAGCAAATGCTTCCCGAACGGAGTAATAATCATAGGGAACTTCGTGAATTTTTTGTGCCTTCGTACCTTAGTGGCATTTTAAACTGGGTTTTGTAGCAGGCCCTGTGTACTTTTGATCCTGAAAGCAATTGTAACCTCGCCGAAAACCAGCACAATAATAAAACCGATTCATCATCGTATCCTATTAAAAAGTTTTTACGGTAAACAAAATCCTTAATTTTGCGGCTATTGTTTCCAGAAAACTAACATCACAAAACTGAAATGAGAAAATTCATTCTGCCCATACTGGTCGTTTTAGCTACAACCACATCTGCCCTGGCTGAAAAGCCTGTAAAAGTAGCCATTGCCAACATGCTCGACAGCTCCATGACCCACGTGTATGGCAACCGTTTTTATGCCACCAGTTTTCAAAAAGATGTTTTCGACTATGGCAAATACACCGTGGAACAGCTCGAACTGATGCTTGAAGCTTCGGGTATGGAAATGGTTGAAGTGGAAGCCCCGTTGTACGTGAACAAGATGGCTTTTTACAATTTCTTCGGTGCGCCCTCGCAACAAATCAAAGCGTGGCTTTCGGCACTCGATCATAATCTGGATGCCGATTTTCTAATCGTCATCAACCGGAAATTTGCACCCGATGACGATTTAAGCTACCGTTTCCTGCAAAAGAAAGAATACGGACTGGCCACCTATCTGAATTACCCCGATGCCCTGAGTTTCTTCTCCTTTGTGGGATACCATATTTTTTCAGTTAAAACCATGAAAGAACTCCACCTCAACATAAATCACGACCAGTACGTGCTGATCGATATGCGGCTCGACAACCGAATGACCTACGACGAAGTGAAAGAGGTCCCTGAGAAATACCTCGACCTGGCCGTGGATAAAATGATCAACATTGTTGATACCCGCAACGTGGAAATTAAGCGGCGGCTGCTGGAGCATCTGAATAAAGGAGGCAGGTGAGCAGGG
>JBKHBQ010000230.1:0-6424 GCA_046542305.1 Bacteroidales bacterium | reverse complement strand
CTTTTCATGGATACAACTGCTTACCGCCTTTACCGTTTCGGTGACGATGAATACTTTTTTTGCGCCGGTTTTCATGACCGTGCATAAAATCACCGACACACATATTCTCGACAATGGCGGCACGCTGAAAGGATTTTTCCGTCCCGTCCGCGTCGGCGAAATCCTGCAGAATCTCAACTGGAAAGTTCAGTGGGGATTCGTGTTCAAGCGTACTATTCCGCTGTTCTGGTATCCTGCCCACACCATCACCTTTTTACTTCCCGCCGAATTCCGCATCCTTTTTGCCGCGCTGCTGGGTATTGTTCTCGGTGTCATCCTGTCGATCGCAAGCCTGAAATCCAGGGAGTAGCCGCTATTCCCTTTTGATTTTTTATTAATAAAATGTTGGCAATAAGCTACTTGGACTTGTTGTTTTTATAATCAAAACCATTTTACCTGTTTGATGTTTTCTATTAACAGGCTATGCTTAAATTTGTAAAACAAATAAAGACTTACCATTATGAAATATTTTTTCTCTGTACTTTTCATGTTAGCATGTTTATTTTCAGGATCGGTTGCTGCACAAATCACTACCGATCCGGCCCTGCCGACGGCCGATGAGCCCGTAACGCTGTATTTCGACGCCTCCGGCACCAGCCTCGAAGGTTACAACGAAGATATTTATGCCCACACGGGCATTACCATCGGAGACAACAATTGGAAATATGTAATTGGCGAGTGGGGGGATAATAATGCCCAGCCCCAGTTGACCTTCATCAGCACCGATTATTACAAACTGGAAATCACTCCGACGATTCGTGATTTTTACGGGGCTTCTGAAAACGATTCCATCACTGAGATATGTATTGTCTTGCGCAGTGCGGACGCCTCACAACAAACCTCGCCGGATATTTTTATTCAGATATTCGAATCGGTGTTGAGTGTAAATCTCATCAGTCCGTATGTTTCACCCCTTTTTGTGGATGCCGGGCAGTTGATTGAAATTACGGCCGAGGCCATTTTTTCTGAAACACTCAGCTTGTACGTGGATGATGAACTGATCGTCGCCACCAACGAAAATTTTATTATTCAGAATATCGCCGCTTCTGAGGAACCTGATACAAAACATTGGATAAAGGCGGTGGCTGAAGCCGGCGGAGAACAGGTGAGCGATTCAGCATATTATTACGTACGTGGCGAAAGCACGGTGGAAGCCTTGCCGGCAGGTGTGCGCGACGGGATTAATTATATCGATTCCGAAACCGTTACCCTGGTGGTGCATGCCCCCTATAAAACCAGCATGTATGTGATTGGTGATTTCAACAACTGGCAGGTGGGCCCCGAATACCGGATGAAATGTACCCACGAAGATGTGAATGATTATAATACACGCTACTGGATTACATTGGAAAATCTGTCGCCTGGTGAGGAATATGCCTTTCAGTACCTGATTGATGAAGAGCTCAAGCTTGCCGATGCCTACGCTGAAAAAATCCTCGATCCGTGGAACGATCAGTACATCCCGGAAGAAACATATCCAAACCTGAAGCCTTATCCGGAAGGAAAAACCACAGGAATTGTTTCCGTGCTTCAAACCGATCAGCAGGAATATCAATGGCAGGTTGCCAATTTTGAAAAGCCGAAGGAAACCGACCTGGTGATTTACGAGCTGCTGCTTCGCGATTTTATTGATGCACAAAATTTTGAAACCCTCAGGGACAGCCTTTCCTATTTCAAGCGGCTTGGGGTGAATGCCATCGAACTGATGCCCTTCAACGAATTCGAGGGTAACCTGAGCTGGGGGTACAATCCTTCGTTTTATTTTGCACCCGACAAATATTACGGCCCGGAAGAAACCGTGAAGGAGTTCATCGACGCCTGTCATGCCGAGGGCATTGCCGTAATCATGGATATGGTGCTGAATCATGCCTTTGGCCAGAATGTGTTGGTGCAGATGTATTGGGATGAAACCAATAACCGGCCCGATGAAGACAACATCTGGTTTAATTCTGTTTGCCCGCACGAGCCATATTGCTGGGGTTATGATTTTAACCATCAAAGCCCTGCCACACAGGCATTCGTGGATAGTGTCAACAGTTTCTGGATCAACGAATACAAAGTGGACGGTTACCGCTTTGATTTTACGCAGGGATTTACCAATACAGGCAGCGGCTGGCAATACGACCAGGAAAGGATCGACATCCTCAAACGGATGGCAGACCATATCTGGTCGGTGGATGAGGATGCGTATGTAATCCTTGAGCACTGGACCGAAAACAGTGAGGAAAAAGTGCTAAGCAACTACGGCATGATGCTGTGGGCAAACATGAACTATAGCTATAACGAAGCCACCATGAGCTGGCACGAAAACGGTAAATCGGATTTCTCAGGCATTTCATATCAGCAGCGCGGCTGGAACGACCCGCATTTGGTGGGCTTTATGGAAAGCCACGATGAGGAGCGGATGATGTATAGAAATCTGATGTGGGGGAATGCTTCCGGAAGTTATGATATTCAGGATACGACCATCGCACTGCAGAGGCAGGAACTGGCAGCCAATTTCTTCTACACCATTCCTGGTCCCAAAATGATCTGGCAGTTTGGTGAGCGCGGTTACGACTACTCCATCAACTGGCCCTCGGGCGAGGAGTACGACCGCCTGACACCAAAGCCGCCAAGATGGGACTATATGGACGACTGGCGGAGGAATTATCTTTTTAACGTGAATGCGGCGCTGATAGATTTAAAAACCAACCTTGAGGTGTTCGAAACCACCGATTTCACCCTGAACCTGGCTAATCCGACCAAATCTGTTATTCTGAACGGAAATGATATGGACATTGTGGTGGTAGGCAATTTTGATGTGGTGGATATGGAACATACGCCTGCCTGGCCCTCAACAGGCACCTGGTATGAGTTTTATACACAAACCACCTATGAAGTGACTTCCACGAACCAGGCGGTAAGCCTCGAACCGGGAGCCTACAGGCTATATTCGTCGCAGTACCTCGAAAAACCGGAGTGGCTGAATACTTCGGTGACTGAGCCCGGAGAAATAGAGGCGGAGCAGATGCGGGTTTATCCCAACCCTTCGGGTAATGATTTTAATTTCGATCTTACCGGAACCGAAGGTGCTGTGAACATTGAAATATACGATCTTTATGGCAAACTGGTGGAATCGGCCGATCTTGAAAATGAGCACCACTTCACCTGGAAGCCATCACAAAATCTGCCTGCAGGAATTTATTTCGCACGGATCACCTCATCAGGAATTCATCAAACCGTGAAGCTGGTCAGGGAATAATACGGGCTTGGATTTGTGCCCGATTTAACAAAAAAATTTGTTAGCCATTTTTACGGGGACTGGTCAGAATTACGATCAGTCCCTTTTTCATTTTGTGCCGGATCATCCTGATTGTTTAAATAAACCATCCGAAAATTAAACTTCTCTTTTGCTGATTTGTTATAATGATCGTTGCGGCACCTTTTTATTAGGTATTCCGCAGATTTGGAAACTAAAAACAACGCACCATGATTTACAAAAATTTGCCCGTAAAAATTTTGCTTTTCATCATTTCTGTCATGTTCATCTTTGTTTCATGCAGTGAATTTACGTATGATTACATCGGAAGGACCTATGATAAGACCAAGAATACGGAAACTTTTTTCCGTGCCGGCGACATCGATAAGGAATACGAGGTGATGGGAGAGATGCTGGCAGAGGTTCCCTACGACAAAAATCTGAAATATATTCAGCCCCAGGTTGAAAAGGTGGCCCGTAAATATGGCGCCGATGCAGTGTTGTATTCCGACCTGGATGTCCGCAGGCTTGGATTTACAAGCGAAAAAGTAGAGCCTTTGGCAGATACCGTTTACCGGACCGTAGCCAATGTTTCCGGCGAGGATCGCGTGAAGCGGATCCAGGCTACTTTTATCCGGTATACTGAATAGATTTTCTTTACTGTCTGTTAAACATTCGATTCACTTTTCTTCTTCCGTTTCCTTTCGGTTTCGTCGAGGATGATTTTACGCATCCTGAGCGATTTGGGCGTTACTTCCAGGTATTCGTCCTCCCGGATGTATTCCATGGCCTGCTCGAGCGACAGTTTGGTGGCCGGAGTGATGATGGTTTTGTCGTCAGAACCTGCAGCACGAATATTGGTAAGTTTCTTTGTTTTGACTACATTCACCACCAGATCGTCCTGGCGGATGTGTTCGCCGATCACCTGTCCGCCGTACACTTCGTCGTTGGGTTCCACAAAAAATTTCCCGCGATCCTGCAACTTGTCGATGGAATAGGCGATGGCGGTGCCGGTATCCATGGCCACGAGCGATCCGTTGCGGCGCTGCGGCAGTTCGCCTTTCCACGGCTCATAGGCTTTAAAGCGGTGCGCGATCACCGCCTCGCCCTCGGTCATGGTAAGAATGGCGTTGGTAATGCCGATCAATCCACGTGAAGGGATGGAGAACTCAAGCACGGTGCGCTCGTTGCGCGTTTCGATGTTGCCGATCTCGCCGCGGCGGCGGGTGGCAATTTCTATCACTTTCCCCGAAAATTCCTCTGGCACCTGCACCGTAAGGGTTTCCACCGGTTCGTAGGTTTCGCCGTTGATTTGTTTAAGCAGCACCTGCGGCTGTCCTACCTGAAATTCGTATCCTTCGCGGCGCATGGTTTCCACCAGAATTGAAAGGTGCAGAATACCACGGCCGAACACCAGCAGCCTTTCCGGCGAATCGGTTTCCTCCACGCGCAGGGCGAGGTTTTTTTCGGTTTCCTTAAACAGGCGCTCGCGGATGTGGCGTGAAGTAACGTAAATACCTTCTTTTCCAAAAAACGGTGAATTGTTGATGGTAAACAACATGCTCATGGTAGGCTCGTCCACGGCAATGGGGGTGAGGCCTTCGGGGGTTTCGAAATCGGCGATGGTGTCGCCGATATCAAAATTTTCGGGTCCGAGCACGGCGCAGATTTCCCCGGCTTCCAGTTCATGTTTTACTTTTTCCTTGCCAAGTCCTTCAAATCGGTACAATTCCTTTACGGTTGATTTCAAAATGGTGCCGTCGCGTTTGACCAGTGAAACAGACATGCCCATTTTAATCTTTCCGCGGGTGATCCTTCCTACGGCGATTCTTCCCAGGTACGACGAATAATCCAGTGAGCTGATCTGCATCTGCAGACTGCCTTCGCGGTGTTCGGGTGCAGGGATATGCTCCAGGATAATGTCGAGCAGGTAGCTGATGTCGCTGGTGGGGTTTTTCCAGTCAGGGCCCATCCAGCCCTGCTTCGACGAACCGTATACTTCAGGAAAATCGAGTTGCTCTTCGGTGGCGTCAAGGCTGAACATCAGGTCGAAAACGGCTTCGTGCACCTCTTCAGGCGAGCAGTTGGGTTTATCAACTTTATTAATAACCACAATAGGCTTTAATCCCAGGTTGAGGGCTTTTTGCAGCACGAAACGGGTTTGCGGCATCGGCCCTTCAAAGGCATCCACTACCAGCAGCACGCCATCGGCCATGTTAAGCACGCGTTCCACCTCACCGCCAAAATCGGCGTGACCGGGCGTGTCGATGATGTTTATCTTGACATCCTTATACCTGACGGCTACATTTTTGGAAAGGATGGTAATGCCCCGCTCGCGCTCCAGATCGTTGGAGTCGAGGATCAACTCACCCATATCCTGGTTTTCGCGAAACAGTTTTACCTGGTGCAAAATACGGTCGACCAGCGTGGTTTTGCCATGATCGACGTGAGCGATGATGGCGATGTTTCTTATGTCGTACATGATAGCTTATTCTGTGTTTGGCGGCTTCAAAGGCCGGTATGATAAAGAATTCTCTTCCGGAGCCCCGGAAACAAGCGCGCAAAAGTAGTGCTTTTAAACGGAGCGGATGTTATGGAATAGTTAAGGATTTCTTACCATCGAGATACTTCTATTATAAAGTTCAGCGGAAAAGCGACCGCAAAGTTATACTGCGCAAATTTTCAGGGAGAATAATCTTCCCGATGACGGGTTTATTTTTATAACGTTGAACATGCCATGTTTTCCTGTGTTTTCAAATTAGGTAATTATTTTTTAATTTTTGAAACCATCAAAAAACAAACCGACATGAAACAATTCACAGTAAACATCCAGGACGACCAGACTGAATTTTTTAAAGAACTCATGCGCAGGCTGCGTTTCGTGGACAGCGTCAAAGAAGAACCTTCAGGTGATGTTTCCGGATCAAAGCAAGAGGACATTGGCGAACGCGTCGATAAAAACCCTGATGATTATTCGGCCCCGTGATGATATGGCACTGTTGGGGGCTTGCAGAAAAACTACTAATTCCTGAATCAATGATTGCGGAATAATTATTAATTTATTCTGCAAAGCTTTCGGGTGGATTTACGGAAATATCTTGCAGAGCTTTTCAGCAAGCCCTATTTAATTTCCATAAAAAATAA
>JBKHBQ010000008.1:0-29942 GCA_046542305.1 Bacteroidales bacterium | reverse complement strand
GAGCTTCTGGTACGCTTTCCACCAGCGGTCGGGCAGCTCGTGATCACAGGCTTTCTGGTAGTCCTTGTAAGAACAGGGAACCATGATGTGGCGACTGAGTTTTTCCTGTTTATCTTTACTCACCGGCAATTGCATCCACCAGCGGTCGGTCGATTTGCTTTTGAAGAAGATCATGTCGTCGCCGTTTCCGGTTCCATTCACGATATACTTGATGAAATTGCTGTTGCCTTCCTCGGGAAAATCATCGCTGCGGTTCATATAACCTTCCAGAAAATACCAGATCATCTGGGCGGTGAGATGAGCCGTTTGACCGGAGGGATCCATCATCGGGTTTACTTCAAAAAATCCGGCGGCAGAAAGCTTGGGCGTCAATCCGGCATAACGCATCAATTGGCATAGTTCTTCACCATAGAAGCCATTTGGCGAGGGATTGCCGTTCCCGGGGGCATCCGACTGCCGTACGGCCGAAATATCCACGCTCAGCATGTCGGCATTGCGCAGCACCGGCTCGGCTTCTTCCAGATCTTCGCGGATCGTACCCAACCGGTGGGCATCAAAATACAATTCGTTCAACAACTTGATGGCAGTACTGCCAACAAAGTACGACTGATAGCCCAGGTTGGCATAGTTAAAAAGGAAATTAGGCTTTCGCAAAATGATATGCGACAGGTAGGAGGCGGCATCCGGCACATCGGAATTTCCACTGTTATCCAGGCGACTGTCGATGCTTACCAGATTTACAATGCGCCCCAATGCTTCGAAGGCGAGGTACATGGGGTAGGTCAGATCCTGACTGCCGCCCAGCACAATAGCCAGCGCTCCTGATTTGTAGATTTCCGTGAGGGTGCTTTTGAGGGCATAGTAGGAATCCTGCACCTGATTGCCCTGGCGAATATTTCCCAGATCGATGATGTTCAGCTTATTTTTGTGGGCGCTCAGGCGATAGAGAAACTTCCTGATCTGATCGGGAGCCATGGCGCAGCCCTCGTTAGCGTAACTCCGCCGGTCTTCGTTTACCCCGATGACCACTATCTCGAATCCCCTGATCAGTTCGGGCGGATCGCCCTTTTCGAAAAAATAAACTTCACTGCCCAGCCGGTTTATCGCGGAATGCTCCCCAGAAACGAGCCCTGCCGGATCGAAGGGTTCGAGATAGATTGAATAGTCCATGAAACGAATGTTTATTACAGAAGCACTATTTCCTGGATTTGGTGCTTTTCTTTTTTGTGCCGGTGGATTTCGAAGTCTTTTTCTCTGCCTGCTCGGCAAGCTTCATGCATTCTTCGAGTGTGAGTTTCTCCGGATCGGTATCCTTTGGAATCCGCACGTTGGTTTTGCCGATGGAAATATAGGGTCCCCAGCGTCCTTTCAGCACCTTTACATCTTCATTTTCTTTAAAGGTTTTGATGGTGCGTTCCCTGTCCTTTTTCCGCTTTTCCTCAATAATGTGGATGGCACGTTCCTCATCTACGGTTAAAGGATCATCTTCTTTGCCCAGCGAATAGAATTTCGATTTGTGTCTTACGTACGGGCCGAACCTTCCGATGGAAACCACCATTTCAGCATCTTCATAATTCCCGACGGTTCTTGGAAATTTAAACAATTCGAGGGCTTCTTCCAGGGTAATCGAATCCATATTCTGCCCTTTTTTGAGGGCGGCAAACCGGGGTTTTTCCTCACTTTCGGTGTCGCCGATTTGTACGATGGGTCCGAATCGTCCGATCTTTACAAAGACGTTTTTGCCTGTTTCCGGCTCGATGCCCAGCTTTCGCTCGCCGCTGAATTTCTCGCTCTTTTCGATGGTATCCTCCACACGCTTATGGAACGGACCGTAAAAATCATCGATCATCTTATTCCACTGCTTTTGGCCCATGGCAATTTCATCGAATTCCTTCTCCACCCTGGCTGTGAAATTATAATCCATGATGTTGATGAAGTACTGCATCAGAAACTTGTTTACCACGTTGCCGATATCGGTAGGCAGCAGCCTTCCCTTAATCTGCCCTGCTTTTTCTGATTTTACGGATTCTTTTATTTTGTCGCTCTTCAACGTAATCACGCGATAATCCCGCTTTTGTCCTTCACGATCTTCTTTCACCACGTACTCGCGTTTCTGGATGGTAGAAATAATCGGAGCATAGGTTGAGGGGCGTCCAATGCCGAGTTCCTCCAGTTTTTTCACAAGACTGGCCTCGTTGTAGCGTGCCGGGGGCTGCGTGAAACGTTCTATGGCGTCCATTTTAATGAGAGGCAGGACCTGCCCGTTTTTCAGCGGAGGCAGCACACCGCTTTTTTCCTCGGCATCGTCATCGTCAGTAGATTCCAGGTAAACTTTAAGGAAACCATCAAAAAGCAGTACTTCGCCTTTGGCTGCAAATTGTTCTTTAGTAGTGGAAATATCGATATTTACGGTTGTACGCTCCAGTTTGGCATCGCTCATCTGGGAGGCAATGGTACGTTTCCAGATGAGGCTGTAGAGCTTTTTCTGGTCGGCGCTGCCTTCGACGGCTTGCTGGTCGAGGTAGGTCGGCCGGATGGCTTCGTGTGCTTCCTGTGCGCCTTTGGATTTGGTGGTATATCTGCGGAATTGATGATATTCCTTTCCGAAGGAATCAACGATTACCTTGTTTGCCATTCCCAGAGCCAGATCCGAAAGGTTTACAGAGTCGGTACGCATGTAGGTGATTTTCCCCGATTCGTAAAGCTGCTGCGCTACGGTCATGGTTTTCGATACGCTGAAACCAAGCTTGCGGCTGGCTTCCTGCTGCAGGGTAGAAGTGGTAAACGGTGGTGCCGGCGACTTGGTGGCGGGTTTTGTTTCGATGGCACTGACACTAAAAACAGCGCCCACACATTTTTCGAGAAATTTCTGGGCCTGATCTTTTTTCGCAAAGCGATTGGGCAGTTCGGCCTTCAGAATGTTCGATTTCCCGTCCTTGTCCACAGTGAATTCGGCGGTAACCCTGAAAAACGGGGTGATTTCGAATTCCTTGATCTCCTCTTCCCGCTCCACAACCAGGCGCACGGCTACCGATTGCACCCGTCCTGCCGATAATGCAGGCTTTACCTTGCGCCACAATACAGGCGACAATTCGAAACCGACCAGCCTGTCGAGTACCCTGCGTGCCTGCTGGGCATCTACCAGGTTCAGGTCGATCTTGCGTGGATTATCGATGGCCCGCTCGATGGCGGATTTGGTGATTTCATGAAAGACGATGCGACGGGTTTTGTCGACATCGAGGTTCAGGGTTTCGTAAAGATGCCACGAAATGGCTTCTCCTTCACGGTCTTCATCGGTTGCAAGCCACACGGTCTCGGCGTCTTTGGCCAGCTTCTTCAGCTCGGCGATCACTTTTTTCTTGTCGTCCGAAATTACGTAGTTGGGCTTGTATCCCTTATCTATTTCTACGCCAAGCTGCTTTTTTGACAGATCACGCACATGACCGAAACTCGATTTTACGGTGTAATCTTTACCCAAAAAACGTTCTATTGTTTTTGCTTTTGCTGGTGACTCTACGATTACCAGATTCTTAGCCATAATATTATTCCTTTAAAAAAAATTAGCGGCAAAGGTAAAACACATATTTTTATTTCAATGAGATAAACACGGATTGGTTGCTATTGTTGTGCTAACCACTCGAGGTTTGTATTTGCGGTTCGGGAGATTCTTCAGCAATTACACATTCGAAAGCATCATTCGCAGGTTATCGAATTTGAACTGATAGTCGAGCATCGAACGTTTGATTACTTCATAGGCTTCGTTGATTCCATAGGTGTGGGTGATTTCGGCATCCCTTTCCTTTCCGGGCAGATCCTTATAGGTAAGGAAGTAGTGTTTCAGCCTGTTTATCACCAACGGGGATACGTCATCCATGTTGCTGTAATCGCCGTACACGGCGTCGTTGTTCAGCACTGCTACTATTTTATCGTCGGCCTGATTTCCATCAATCATCCTGAATCCTCCGATCGGACGTGCTCTTACGAGAATATCGCCATGGGCAATGGTTTTTTCGGTAAGGATGCAAATATCGAGTGGATCGCGATCGCCCACTATATCGTTGCGCCCGGTTTTTTCGTTGCTATACTCTGCTACCTGTTCGGCACAGAAAGTCTGGGGAATAAAACCGTACAATGCCGGGATCACGTTCGAATATTTCTGGGGTCGGTCGATCGTCAGATAGCCGGTTTCTTTGTCGATTTCATACTTCACAGTATCGGTAGGTACCATTTCAATAAAACAGGTAACGGTTTCGGGTGCATCCGACCCGATATCCACTCCATGCCAGGGGTGAGATTTGTAGCGTAATCCCATCAGTTTGCCAATGGGATCCATCAGTTTATTGCTCATAATTGCTTTTTTATGCTTGTTTTATGCTTGCGTTCGGGGCGCGAAATTACACATTTTAATTGTTTTTATTTTTCATAATCAAAAGGATATCCAAGGCCATTCAGTTTTAAAAAAAATGCACATTGTTGATAAAATAATATATTTTTGCGTGCAGTAAAGGAAAAGAATGGAGTAATAACCCATTAATTGCATTGTAGCTGAATGAAAAAACAAACCACAATAGTATTCAGGTTCGGATTTATCAGCCTGCTGTTCGCGCTTATTTTTTCATCCTGTATTCCCATGAAGCGGATACAGTATCTGCAGCAGGAAGTGAGTAAAAAGGATACGCTGGAAACGCATTTCAGGAATGTGAACATCACCAGGTACCGCATACAACCGGGCGATAACCTTTACATAAAAGTACAGAGCATTCTTGCAGGTTCCGAGAATATTTTTAATCAGGATGATACGGAAAGCACTTCCAATTTTTACAGCCCTGCTGGAATTTATCTTAACGGGTATGAAGTGAATGATGCCGGATTTATCGACTTCCCGTTTGTGGGCAGCGTTTATGTGAACGGGCTTACCATTGATGAAGCCAAAAATCTGATAAAAAGTATAGTTAAAGACTACATCAAGGAATCTACCGTTATCGTTAAACTGGGTACCTTTAAAGTAACATCAATAGGTGAAGTGAATAACCCCGGGGAGTATAACATTTACCAGAACAGACTTACCATTTTTGATTTATTGGCTATGGCAGGTGACATGACCGATTTCGCCAGACGTGATAAAGTTTTCTTGGTAAGGGAAACCACCACCGGCAGCAGGGTTGAGCGTTTGAACCTGAATGATATCAGTATCCTTGAGTCGGAGTTTTACTACATTAAACCCAATGATATTTTGTACGTACCCCCCGTTAAAGGCAAAAACTTTGCTTTTGCACAATTTCCTTATGCACTGGTTTTTTCAACCATCTCTACAACTTTATTGTTAATTAATTTCTTTCAAACCAATTAGGATTTTTAACGTGGACACAAATTACAATATTCAGCATGTCAATCAGGAAGAATCCATAGACATCAAGGCGCTGTTTTTTAAATTTTTTCGATACTGGTATTTCTTCGTGCTTACAGTATTCGTAGCCCTGGTGATCGCGTTTCTATTCAATAAATACACCAAGCCTGTTTACGAAGCTAAAACCACTGTACTGATCAAGGATGATAAATCCAATCAAACACTTATCGGGATCGGGATTAATAGCCAACAGAACCTCGAAAATGAAATGGGGATTCTCACTTCGTATTCTCTGGCCGAACGTACCATCAACGAACTGGATTTCCAAATTTCCTATTTCAAGGATGAAAATTTTGTTACAACGGAAATATACAACGAATCCCCTTTCAGGGTGGTGATGGATACAACGCATCCTCAGCCCAAAAACATCAAATTTAACCTGGTGATTTTGAGCAATTCCAGCTATAATTTGACCGTGCAGAGCGCCAAAGCCGAGTTGTACAATTTCTCTAAAAAGGAAATCACCGGAACGACAGAAGAAATAAACATCAATCGTGAGTTTAATTTCGGCGATGAGATTGTGGGCGAAGATTTCAAGTTCACCCTATACCTGACGCCAAACTTCAGTACCGAAGCAATACAAAAAAATTATTCTTTCACCTTTAATGATCATCAGAGCCTGATAAAACGTTTTCGGGGAATTACGGTAGAACCCATCAACCGGGAAGCCTCTATTGTGCAAATTTCACTGAAGGGCGGCAACGATGAAAAGCTGAAACTCTACCTGAATGAGCTTATCCAACAATACCTGCTGAGGGGCATTGAAAAGAAAAACCAGATTGCTGATAATACCATCCGTTTCATCGATTCGGAACTGATCGACATTACCGATTCGCTAAATTTTGCCGAAACGAGCCTTCAGGACTTCAGGATGAGCAACGAGGTGATGAATCTCGATTTTAAGGCCACCCAGGTTTTCGAGACCATGAAACAACTCGAGGACCAAAAAGCACAGTTGATCGTGAAAGCCAAGTACTACCGAAACCTTCAGGATTACCTGCAGAAAAACAAGGATAATATCGACGACGTCATCATTCCATCATCAATGGGTATCGAAGATCCGCTGCTTACACAACTAATCAGCGGCCTGGCTGACCTATACTCCGAGCGTGCCAACCTGCTGTTCAATATGTCCGAAAAAAACCCTGTGGTGGCTTCGATTGATCAGCGGATCAACACCACCAAAAAGACCATCCTGGAGAATATCCAAAACATTGTGAATACCTCTGAAATTTCCATTATGGATATTGATGAAAGGATCAATTTACTTTCTTTAGAAATCAACCGGCTTCCGCAAACCCAGCGAATGCTTTTTGGGATCGAAAGAAGATTCAAACTTAACGATGCCCTTTATACTTACCTGCTTGAAAAACGGTCGGAGGCGCAAATTGCAAAGGCATCCAACCTCCCCGACAATGAAGTGGTGGATACGGCAAGGGGAGGCACACAGGTGTATCCCAAGAAAAGTCTTAATTATCTGATTGCGCTGGTGCTGGGACTGATCATTCCCGTTGTGTACATCCTGGCCAGGGATTATTTCAACGATAAGATTATCGAAAGAAAGGACATCGAAAAACTTACCAACCTGCCTATCGTGGGTCATATCATCCATAACAATAAAGAAACTTCGCTTGTGGTTTCGGAATCACCGAAATCTTCCATTGCGGAATCTTTCAGGTCGGTAAGAACCAACCTTCAATACCTGACACAGGGAAAGGAGAAGCAAACCATTCTGGTGACTTCCGATATGGTGGGCGCCGGAAAAACGTTTACCTCCATCAATATCGCCTGCATTTTTGCCATGTACGACAAAAAAACCCTGCTGATGGGTTATGACCTGAGAAAACCGAAAATTTATCAGGATTTCGGGCTGACCAACACCGAAGGCATCAGCTCGTATCTGATCAATAAAAGCAAGTACGAAGACATCATCCAGAAATCTCCCGTTAAGAACCTCGACATCATTATGGCCGGTCCCGTGCCGCCAAATCCGGCGGAGCTGATTGCATCGAATAAAACTGAGGAACTGATGGCGCGGCTGAAAGAAGAATACGACTACATCATCATTGATACGCCGCCGGTGGGTCTGGTGACCGATGCATTCCTGCTGATGAAATATACCGATGCCAACCTCTTCCTGGTTCGTCAGAACTATACCAATAAAAAGGTGTTCGAATCAATCATCAAGGACATCGAAAACCGCAAAATGCCCAACGTTTACGTCCTGATTAACGATGTTAAGCTTGGAAAGGGTTCCTACGGTTATGGTTACGGCTATGGCTACGGCTACGGCTATGGCTACGGATATGGCTATGGCTACGGTTACGGATACGGTTACTATTCCGACGATAACGGCGACAGCAAAAAATCGTTGATGAAGCGGATTTTCGGTAAAGCCTGATAATTATCCGAGGAATTTCCGGATAATTCCGTTAAACATCGTGATGCCTGTTTTAATAATTTCATCGGGGAAGTCATAATCAGGATTGTGAACGGGCGGATGATCTTTCCCTGCGCCAATCCCGAAATATGCACCCGGTGCTTTCATGGTAAAATGCCCGAAATCCTCCGACCAACGGAATGGTGTTTGGATTTCCTCAATCTTCAAATCATTTTCCTTTGCTACTTCACGAATCAGGCCGGTACATTCGGGATTGTTGATAGTGGCAGGAAATTCCTCGGTCCACTCTATTTTTTCGTGCAGGTTGTATTTATCTGCAATCTTTTCAGCGATTTTCACGGCTTTATCGGTAAGTAAATCCATATCGTCGTTGCGGTAGCTGCGCAGGGTAGCCATCACCTCCGCATAACCGGGTGTAGTGCCAAAGGCAATTTCGCCGATTCGTGTATGAATGATGGTAATGAGTTTAAAATCCTCAAATCCTTCACCTTTTTGCGAAAGCTCCGTTAGCTGCTGAATGGTTTCGGCCACTGCAAGGGCGGGGCTTACACCCAATTCGGGTGTAGCTGCATGAGAGGTTTTGCCCGTAAGCCTGATGATCATCCCTTTGGAAGCCGCTGCAAAATGGCGGTCGCTCACGAGAATATTTCCCCTTTTGAATCCGGGAAGATTGTGCAGCGCAAACACATAATCGGGTTTTATCTTTTCGAACTTCGGATCGTTCAGCACCAGTTCGGCCCCTTCGCCTGTTTCTTCAGCAGGCTGATACAGCAGTACCAGTTTTCCCTTCTTTACCGGGTTCCGGTGTACAATGCCGGCCAGGCCGGTAAGGATCGTGGTATGGCCGTCGTGGCCGCATTTATGTCCTACGTCGGGAAACACACTTTTATGATCAAAATCATTCACTTCCTGAATGGGCAGCGCATCAATATCGGCACGTACAAGCACAACCGGCCCATCTTCCTCACCATAAAAAACGGCTGCCAATCCGGTTTTTCCCAGATTTTCGATCAACTCATCAGGTTCAAATTCCTCCAGGAAATCACGAACTTTTTTAGCTGTTTTGTGTTCTTTTTTTGAAACTTCTGGGTATTTGTGCAATTCCCTTCTAAAGGCAATTAATCGATCCAGAAAATCGTTTGACAACTTCATAAGCTTAAGTAGTTTCGCAAATTTTTGAACGGGAACAATAGAAGTAAAAATAAATATTCGTACAACATGAACAAGCTCTATCCTTTAAAGTTCAAGCCGGTCTTCAGAGATAAAATATGGGGCGGAAACAAGATCAAATCCGTGCTGGGAATCGATTACGGCGATCTTCCAAACTGTGGTGAAGCATGGGTATTGTCAGGTGTTCAGGATAATGAAACCATTGTGTCGGAAGGCTTCCTGGAGGGAAATGAACTGAATGAACTCGTGGAAGTGTACATGGACGATCTGGTGGGCGGCAAGGTTTACGACAAGCATAAAAACGAATTCCCGATCCTGGTGAAATTCATTGACGCCAACGATTATCTTTCCATTCAGGTGCATCCGGATGATGAGCTGGCACAAAAGCGCGGACTGGGCAACGGCAAAACGGAAATGTGGTACATCCTCAGCGCCGATCCGGGATCGGAACTGATTGCAGGGTTCAGCAAGCCGGTGACTCAGAAAACCTATCTGGATCATTTGCACAACAACAAGCTCAAGGAAATTCTGAACGTTGAGAAGGTAAGCGAAGGTGATGTATTTTACATGCCTGCAGGACGCGTACATGCCCTCGGCCCCGGTATTCTTCTGGCAGAAATCCAGCAAACCTCAGATGTAACCTACAGGATTTACGATTGGGGAAGAACCGATGAGCAGGGTAACTCCCGCGAGTTGCATACCGAAGAAGCCATGGCGGCCATCGATTTTAAGGTGTATGATGATTACAGAACGGATTATGCGGATGTAAAGAATCAGTCGGTAGAATTGGTTAATCAAAAGCATTTTACCACCAATATGATCAGACTGGATAAGGCCATGGCAAAAAATTATGAGGAGTTGGATTCGTTTGTGATCTATACCTGTGTGCAGGGAAATCTAAGGCTGAAATATCGCGACGGCGGCATCACCAACCTTCAGATGGGCGAGTGCGTGCTGATACCGAACGAGCTTGATCATATCGAACTTCATCCTTTGACTGAATCTAAATTATTGGAAACCTTCATTCTATAGTTATTTCATGAACAAAATTTTTAATTTTGCCATCGAAACATCAATATCTTTAAATACATTGGTATGAAAAAACTATTCTCACTCCTGGTCTTGATGATGCTTATCAGCCTCGCTTATGGACAGGACAATCTCGACGCACTGTTCAAACTGCCGGAGGTCAATATCCAGACCATCGACGGAAAACCGTTCAACACCAAAAACATTACCAACGACGGTAAGCCCATCATCATCACTTTCTGGGCCACCTGGTGCAAACCCTGCATGAAAGAACACGATGCCATCAACGATGTATATCAGGATTGGGTGGACGAAACCGGGGTTAAAATCTACGCTGTTTCTATCGACAATGCACGTTCGAGTAAGCGTGTGCTTCCCACGGTTAACGGCAAAGGGTGGGAATTTGAAGTACTGCTCGATCCCAACGGGGACCTCAAACGCGCCATGAATGTAAATATTCCGCCTCACACCTTTGTGTTGAACGGCGATGGCGAAGTGGTATGGCAGCATGTGGGATATCTCGAAGGAGACGAGATTGAATACATCGAAACCGTAGAAAAACTGCTCGCAGAAAAATAGGCACAAAATCCATCATCAAAAATTTCAGGACATTGAAAACAGCAGTATTCAGAACTACACTGATTTTGCTGCTCCTTCCTTTGGCCTCGTTCTCTCAATCTTTTCTGGAAGGCGGCAAAGTAACCGGTAACGTGCAACTCGATGCGCAGTACTATACCGAAGATGATAAGCTGGGCATCACCGACTCAAGCATGAATTATAAAAAATTCGGCATGAATGGTTTTGCCAACGTGATTTATACCAACGGCGATTTTTCGGCCGGAATGCGCTTCGAAGGATTTCTGAATCCAATGATCGGTTTCGACGACCGCTACGAAGGCCAGGGCATTCCATACTGGTTTGCAAAATACAAGGTAGGAAGCCTTGAAATGACGGCAGGCCATTTTTATGAGCAATTCGGCAGCGGCCTCATCCTTCGCGGATGGGAGGAATGGACGCTGGGCTACGATAATAATCTTTACGGGTTCAACGCTCATTTTTCGCCGTACAAGGGCATTATGCTGAAGGGACTGGTGGGAACCCAGCGGTATTTCTGGGAGCCTTACCAAGCCGGAAACCGGGGCATCGTCAGAGGTTTAGACGGCAATTTTGTGCTGAACGAGATTGTTGAAGGCATGGCGCAATCCAATCTTCGGATTGACCTGGGCGGTAGTTTTGTAAGCAAATACGAACGCGTACCCGATTTCACCTACACCATCGATTCAACCTTTTTTGTGGACAGTATCCCGTGGATCCGGGAAACCGTTTACGAATTGCGCCTGCCATACAACGTGGGTTCCTGGGCGCTCCGCTCGAATATTTCGATCGGCGGCTTCAACCTTTACGCTGAATATGCCCGGAAAGGCAACGATCCAAATGCCACCAACGATTTTATTTTCAGAAAAGGAACTGCATTGTATTCCACGCTCTCTTATTCCACCAAAGGACTCGGACTGTTTCTGGCCACCAAATGGATCGACAATATGAACTACAAATCCAAACTCACCGAAACCGGCCAGCCACCCATGCTCGATATTAATTACCTGCCGGCAATAACCAAGGAACATGCCTACAGCCTCGCCACGATTTATCCATACGCAACCCAGCCCAACGGCGAGTTCGGCCTGCAGGGACAGGTTCTTTTCACCCTTCCTAAAGGATCGACCCTCGGAGGTAAATACGGAACAAGTTTTACGCTGAATTATTCGCTTGCCAAATCCATCGATAAAACCGATTTCACTACCTCGCCCATTACCGGATCGCCGGCAGGAACAGAGGGTTACGATGCGAAATTTTTCTCCATTGGTGACCTCACCTATTACCAGGACCTGAACGTGGAAATCGATAAAAAAATCAACAGCAAGGTGAAGGCAAAAGCCATTTATTACAATCAGACATTTAACAAGCACGTGATCGAAGACAATATCTTCGACGACCACAATATGGTGTACGCAAATATTGCCGCACTTGATCTGACCTATAAGTTCGACCGGCGCAATTCGCTTCGCATGGAACTACAGGGACTGTGGACTCAGGAAGACGACGGCGACTGGGCAGCGCTGTTGCTCGAATACAACATTTCGCCCACCTGGTTTTTCTCTGTGCAGGATGAATACAACTACGGCAATCCCGATGACGACATGCAGGTGCATTACTACAATGTTTCCTTCGGCTATACGCAGGCGTCCAACCGTATTTCGCTGCGCTACGGAAGGCAGCGCGAAGGCCTGCTTTGTGTTGGCGGGGTGTGCAGGTATGTACCCGCATCTACAGGATTAACCCTTACGATCACAAGTTCATTTTAACATAAAATATTGAAGACTATGCACCGCAAAATATCTTTCGTCATTTTTGTTTTTTTGTTCGGAGCCATTGCCTGGTCGGCCTGTGATAAAATCGACGATCCGCTCGTGGTGACCGATCAGAAGGAATATCCTGAAAATCCGGATGACACTCTGTTCTTCATAGACTCGGTGAATATCACCTGGAAACAAGTGCTGCTGGAGGATTTTACCGGCCATCTTTGCGTAAACTGCCCCGAAGCGGCAGAACTGGCCCATGCCATTTCCGAAAATAATGACCATCGGGTGGTTATCTACGGAGTTCACGCGGGTACCCTTGCGGAGCCCGTGCCCAACACGGTTTTTGATACCGACCTGCGGTCGCCTCTGTCCATTAAACTTGATGATGATTTCGGTCCTCAGGCTTATCCCGCCGCCATGATCAACAGGGTGGAATACCAGGGGTTGAGAACAATTTACAACAAAGCAACCTGGGAAAGCATTTCGCTGGAACAACTCGATCAGCCCAATGCAGTTAACCTGAAAATGATCAATACCTATTTCCCAAAGCTGAACACCCTGGTGATTGATGTGGAGGCCGAATTCCTCTCTGAAACCGAAGGAGCTTACAACCTGGTGGTTTATCTGGTTGAGGACCATATTGAGGGCGCACAACTGAACAATGATCCTGATATCGGTCCCGATACCCTGTTCAACTATATTCACCGTAACGTGCTGAGAGCCGCGGTGAACACAACATACGGCGAGCCGGTAAGTGATGGAAGTGAAATTGCACCCGGAATACCATACGCTTTCAGATATACTTATCCCTTAAAGGAAGAATGGGTTACTGAAAACTGCAGGATTATCGCCTACATCGGAAAAAGTGATCCTGAGCTAAACCTGGTTGATATCCTTCAGGTAGCCGAACTGGGCATTAAAACGGAATAATCAGAATACCAGGAAAAAAATATGAATGCCATCGGTTACAGTGGCATTTTTTTATCCCAACGCCGCGCCCATCGGCAGTTCCAACTGCTCCTGCGGCGGGACATGCTCCCGGTCGTAAAGAAAGGTGTTTTTATTGCCTGGTGGCCGTAAATTCCAGCGTTCCCGATTTCGATACACCTGTGTCGCTTCGCACGATGGTAACATCTCCGCTTCCCGTGGCTGTATTATTTTCAAGGCTGATATCCGGCAGGCTGAAGGTGATGGTTTCGGTATATACCACGCTTCCGCTCTGGTGAACCACATCCACGATTTTATTGTCGAAATCGAGTTTGCCGTTTTCTATGGCGCCTTCAATGGTTACATCCTCGTATTCCACATCCCCGATCACATAATCAGCCGAAATATAGTAGCTGTTATCCGTGGTTTCCACTTCGGCCACTCCGCTGCCATCAAACGTATACACATCGGGATCGGTGATGTTGAAGGTGACATCAAATTGCCAGTCGGCAGCCTGCACATCAGGATCGTCATCGTCTTTGCAGCCGGCAAATGCGAAAAGAATCGCCGCGAGGAAAATCAAAACTTTTGTTGTTTTCATCATAATTAGTTTTTAAAAGATTTATTCGGACAACAGCAAAGGTAAGGAATGTTTGAGAGATGAATTTCAAAGACCCCGCCGTTTAGCATTGCTACAATGGTTCCATAATGGTGATGGTAAAGATGGGACGGTTCCTGAAGCGGTCCTGCCCCACCATGATCTCGTATTCCCAGTCTTCTTTTTCAAAAACCAGTTTGTAGTAGGTATTTCCGCCGGTGGTATCCACCAGAAATTGATGCCCTAATTCTTTTTCATAAAAAGCAGGCACACTGTCGTGATGATCCACTGCCAGCGAAACAGTGGCCGGTTTGGTACGGCGGGGAATTTCCTCATCGCCGTCATCGGTGAACAACATCACCATTTCAGCGCCCGGATACACCGGGATATTCAGAAACTGCTCAAGGCGTCCGGTTTCGTCCTGTGGTTTATCCTGCTGATTGCCCGCACAGGAGGCAAGAAGAAAGATGATATGAAAAAGATACAAATAACGTCGCATGGCTTTTTTTTGATAAAAATAAAAAAAGAAAAAGTGGAGTGGAGAAAATTTTTCATGCAGGAATAAAATTCAGGTAATTGCCACCAATTCATTCTCCTTAACGTTTACAAGCAATACTGGCGAATCAACTTCAAGGACAACGGCAGAATAATTAAAATATCTTGCTAAATGATCATACGAAATTATTATTGCTGTAATGTTTATCTTTGTTTCAAATAACCAGAACAATGACTGATTATACACAAATCATACAGCAAAATCCAAACAAGAGATTTGGCAAACCCTGTATTCGGCAAACAAGGATTACAGTTTACGATGTGCTGAGTTGGTTAGCTGCAGGAATGAGTTACGCAGATATATTGAATGATTTTCCTGAGTTAACAAAGAAGGATATTCTGGCATGCCTTGCATTTGCTGCTGATAGGGAAAGGAAATTACAAAAAGCCTCATGAAACTCTTGTTCGATCAGAATATTTCCTATCGGATTACCAGAAAAGTATCCGATTTTTTTCCTGATTGTAAGCATATTTCAACCATTGGATTAAATGATGCAGAAGACCCTGACATTTGGAAATTTGCAAAGGAGAACAGGTATGTCATTGTTACTATTGATTCAGATTTCTATGATTTGGCGTTAATTAAAGGAATACCTCCAAAAATTATATGGATTCGCACCGGAAATATTAGTACTGATGATTTAGCTGGAATTTTAAAAGATAATCAGCAGCAGATTGTGGATTTTGTTCATGAGGAAAGGGATGTTTGCCTGATGATAGAAGTGTTTAATCCCTGAAGACCGCACAGGAGGCAAGAAGAAAGATGATAGGAAAAAGATACAGATAACGTCGCATGGCTTTATTGATAAAAAGAAAAAATGAAATGGAGGAAACTTTTCATGCAGGAATAAAATCAAGGTGTAATCTGCTAAGTGTTAAGACTTCAAAAAGCCACATTCCTTCTTACTCCTCAAACAAATCAAACTTAATCCCCTGGGCCAGCGGAAGCTCTTTGCCGTAGTTGATGGTGTTGGTTTGCCGGCGCATGTAAGCTTTCCAGGCATCCGAACCGGATTCGCGGCCGCCGCCGGTTTCCTTTTCGCCGCCGAATGCGCCGCCGATCTCCGCGCCGTTGGTGGCAATGTTTACATTGGCAATGCCGCAATCCGAACCGGCATGCGACAGGAACAGCTCGGTTTCGTGGATGTTTTTGCTGAAGATGGCCGACGACAATCCCTGCGGAACGCTGTTGTGGATTTCGATGGCTTCTTCGATGGTTTGATATCTGATGAGGTAAAGCAGCGGGGCAAAGGTTTCTTCCTGCACGATCTCCCAGTGGTTTTCGGCTTCCGCGATGGCGGGGCGCACATAGCAGCCGGATTCGAAACCCTCCCCTTCGAGCACTTCGCCGCCGTAGAGGATTTTCCCGCCGGACTGCACCACCTGCTCCTGTGCCAGTTTGAAAGTTTCCACGGCAGCGCGGTCGATGAGCGGCCCCACATGGGTTTGCCCGTCCAGAGCATGGCCGATCCGGAGCTGCTTATAGGCCTTGATCAGTTTTTCCTTAAACAGATCGAAAACGGCATCGTGAATAATCAGCCTGCGGGTGGAAGTGCAACGCTGACCTGATGTGGCCGTGGCGCCGAACATGCTCGCACGAAGGGCCATGTTCAGGTTTGCATATTGCGAAATGATGATGGCATTGTTGCCGCCCAGTTCCAGGATGGTTTTGCCAAGGCGTGACCCCACGATGTTGTTCACACGTTTACCCACACGGGTGGAGCCGGTGACGGATACCAGCGGGATGCGGCTGTCCTTCAGGAAATCGTCGCCCACATATTTCGAACTTGCTGCCACCAGGTTCAATACGCCGGCGGGAATATCATTATCCCTGAGTACCTTCTGGATGATGTTATGTGTGGCAATGGCGCTGAGTAAAACTTTTGAAGAAGGTTTCCACAGCACCACATCACCGGCGATGAGCGCGATCATGGCATTCCAGGCCCAAACGGCCACCGGGAAATTGAATGCTGAAATCACCCCCACGATTCCCAGCGGATGATACTGCTCGTACATGCGGTGCAGCGGACGCTCCGAATGCATGGTAAAGCCGTACAACTGCCTTGACTGCCCCACGGCGAAATCGGCAATGTCGATCATTTCCTGCACCTCACCCAGGCCTTCCTGGTAAACCTTGCCCATCTCGTGCGAAACCAGCTTCCCAAGCGGGTCCTTGTATTTCCTGAGTTCGTTTCCGATCTGACGGACGATCTCGCCACGTTTGGGTGCCGGCACCATGCGCCAGGTTTTAAATGCTTCCTGCGCCTGCTTTACGATCACTTCATAATCGTCCCAGGTGGCTTGTTTTACGCCGGCAATTTTTTTCCCGTCGTTGGGTGAGACCGATTCGAGGATTTCGCCGCCGGTTTTCAGCCAATCGAGCCCGTTATGGGCACCATGATTCACTTCCCGGATACCAAGAGTATCCAGGACTTCCTGCATGTTGTATTTTTGCATCATCATTAAAAATTTGTAAAGATCAGGTGTTGTTCAAAATTATTCTCTACAAATAACCAACAACTGCCGAAATTGATCAATGGGAGGGAAGAAATGGCTGTGATGTTTTTGCAGATCAGGGTTCCAGGTCCATCAGTTTTTGTTTGAATTCTGCAAAAGCATCATCGATTACCCCGTCGACCTGGCGGTGGAAGTCGTCGAAAGCGGCCACAAGTTTGCGGCCCTGGGACGTAAGCTGCGACATGCCGCCTTCTTTGCCGCCACGGCTTTTATCGAGCAACGGAAAACCAAGCATTTGTTCGATTTTTTTCAGGTCGCCCCAGGTACGTCGGTAGGTGAGTTCGAGCTTATCGCAGGCAGCCTTGAGCGAACCCGTTTCTTCGATGGCTTTCAGGATTTGCCATTTGCCGTCGCCCAGTATGCCTTCCTCCAGCGGTGTGGCCATCCACATTTTGTGGTGGAGCCTGATGTTTTCCAGTTTAACTTTTCTTGCTGCTGCCATATTGCATGTGGTTTTGATATTCAACAAAAATAAAGATTATGGCGAATTGACAAAAAACGGGAGGAATTCATGAATGAAAACCTCCCGTTTTGCAGGTTTTTGTGTTGATGGTTAATTCAACGGATTGGCTGTCATTTTAATTTTGAACCTGAATTTCACCGTAAAACTCAGCGGCCCTTTGTTTGCTGATGTGTTGTAGTTCAGCCTGAATGTGTGCGGCGGATCCTTGATGAGTGTTTCCATCCGGTCGAGGCCGGTTTCGTTGACCGGAAGCTCGGTTTCGTTGTTGAGGAGCGTGGCAAGCACAACATTTTCAATTGATGAGATGGTTTCTTCGCCGCTACCGTCGGGCGCTGCCACTTTCAGTGAGGACTCCATGATCTTCTGGTCGTCGTCGCCTGCAAATGCCGTGAGCCAGTATTTTACCTCCTCGATTTCGATGTTTTTGATCTTATCCCCATACTGATCGATCACACTGCTGTGTTCGGCCAGATTAATAGTGTCGATTTCCGTGTACGTTGTGTCGGTAGTAAACACCATCATTTCATGCTCGTAGGTAAAGGTTTCGTTTACATCCAGCAGGTCGCTGTCCTCACATGACTGAAAAGCCATGGCGGACGCCAGAAAAGCCAATGCTGCAAAAATTCTGATTTTCATAATTTATTTGTTTTCGTTAATAAATATCTTCCCGGCACTTACCGGCCGGCAATCACTATTTCTGATAATCGGAAAGATACTTGCTTACCGCCCCGCCGATGGTATCGGCAGTGGTTTTTTCGAATGCAATGCCGGCTTTTTCAAGCTCTTCCATAAAATGCTTTCCGATATTTTTTACCAGTACCAGATCGCAGTCGGAAATTAGCCTAACAAGCTGCGAATGGCTGTGGCCGGTTTCTTCATCGTGCTGATGAGGCGGGTTTTCGCGGTAGTCGATTTCCACGATATTTAAATCCTCCACTGAGGTTACCGCAAAAAACGAGGCTCTACCGGTGTGTTCGAATATGTTTTTCTTGTCATTTGTGGGTATTGCGATTTTCATAACTTTTTCTCTTTTAAGCAAAAGTAAAACTTCAGCTAAAAAACACTCTTTCATTTAACATATTTTATCGCAAACCAAAATTCCGGGCCACGCCAATCATAGCCGGTTTTTGGGCTAAGCGATGCTCTTATCCGAGAGCATTTCCATCAGAAGTTCATGTAATTGTGCGGGCGTGAAGGGTTTGGCGATGTAGTGGGTGCATCCATTTTGAAGAAATTCCTCCTTTTGCCCCAGCATGGCGTTTGCGGTTACTGCCGCAATGGGAATATTTTCACATCCTGGAATTTCACGGATAAGTTTAGCTGCGGTCATGCCATTCATGCTGGCGCCGAGGTTGATGTCCATCAGAATGGCATCATATTTTTTTTGTGCGACTTTTTGAATGGATGTCGGGCCATCGGTAGCCGTATCTACTTTACAGGTCTTTTTCAGGTTATACTCCAGGTACTTCAGGTTGGTTTCTTCGTTTTCAACAATAAGCACCGAAGGCTTCATTCCACCAAACTGATGGCTGGTTTCCCGGGTTTCCGGCATGGCGGCCAAATCCTCATTGGGTATCATCGCCACCTCGGGAATTCTAACAGGCAATCGTGCTGTGAAAGAGGAGCCGTTGTTCAGGCTGCTTTCCACGTCGAGGGTGCCGTTGAGCAGTTCCATGTACTTTTTACAAATGGTGAGGCCCAGCCCGGCTCCTTCGTATTCGCGGTTGTGCCCTTCGCTCACCTGCCTGAATTTATCAAAAATATGCCGGAGCTGATCGCCGGGAATTCCGATGCCCGTATCGCTTACACGGATCTCGAGGATATTTTCGTGCTGCCTTCGGTCGAGTTTTCCGGTGATGGTGATGCCGCCCTGCCGGGTATATTTTATGGCATTGTCGATAAGGTTGTTGAGCAGGTTGCGCAGGATTTTTGCATCGCAGATAAACCTGATTCCTTTTTCGGGCAGTTTTACGTCGAGGTAAAGATTTTTTTTTCTTGCCGCAATCCGGTAAAGCATGACCCGTTCGACAATCAGTTCATCCAGCAGGATCTCCTGCTGCATGAGTTCCATTTTGTTGGATTCGATGATGGAGAGGTCGATGATGGAGTTGAGCGTCTCGAGCAGCCTGTTGCCGCTGGTATTGATCACGTCGGCCATTTCGCGGTGCGATGGATCGTTGACCTCCGAGCGGAGAATTTCCGTAAATCCTAAAATGCCATTGAGCGGAGTGCGCAGTTCATGGCTCATATTGGCCAGGAATATCGATTTCAGGCGGTCGCTTTCCTCCGCTTTTTCTTTGGCCACAATCAGTTCATTCCTGTTTTTAATGATTTCCTTGTTTTGCTCGTGCAGCAACGCATAAGCTTTTCGCTTTTGATGGATCTGCCTGAACAGAATTACCGAAACGATAAGAATAACCACAAATCCGGTAATAGAAAAAATTATAACGATGCGTTGTCGCTTCATTTGTATTCGCTTATTCTCGATATCGAGCTGATGCACCTGGTTCTTGCTGTTTAACAATTCGATTTCCTGCTCTTTTTTATTCAGGTTGTAATTGGCCTGCAACTGAGCAATTTCCTTATGCATATTATCCTTAAACAACGAATCCTTCAGGTTACTGTATAATTTCTGGTACTTAAGCGCCATGGAAGGGTCGTCAAGGTCTTCGTAAATCTCAGCATAAATTTTATAAGCATCCAGTTCCGTTTCAGGAATCTTTAGTTCAAGGGCAAGTTTTATGCTGCTGTCGTTATAAGAAAGGCTTTTCTGCAGGTTTCCTTTTTTTTGGTGAAGCGAACTCAGTGTACTGAATGCAATGGCCATGCCCACGGCATCATTGTTTTCCTTTTCCAGGCTCAGCGATTCTTCAAGTGTTTCGATGGCTTTGGCATGTTGTCCCATATCCGAATACAATTCGCCGATGTTGTTGAGCGCCGTAGCTATTCCTGATTTGTTGCCCCTGGTTTTTTCAATTTCAAGCGATTTGGAGTAATAATCCATTGCCTCTTGATATTTTCCCTGGTCGGCGTAAATAATCCCGATATTGTTGTAAGCTGTCGACATACCGGCCTCATTTTTAAGACCTTCTTCAATGGTCATCGACTCCCGGTAGAAAACGAGTGCCTCTTCCAGGTTTCCCCAACTATGATGAAGGATGCCAAGGTTGTTGAGCGTGTGCGCCATTCCTGGTTTGTCGTCGAGGGTACGTTTAATGGCAAGCGATTTTTCATAATAATCCAACGCCTTCTGATAATTGCCCCAATCGTAAAACAACACGCCGATGGTATTCATAGTGGCGGCTGATTCGAGTGGCAGATTCAGGCTGTCGGTGATGCTGAGGGATTTTTCGTAATACTCCAGTGCTTTTTCCTTATCTCCCTGTGCGTCGTATAGGAGGGCAATATTGTAGTTGATGTCAGACACATCCTGCATTCTGCCAAGCGAATCGTATTTTGCCAACGTCTGCTTGTAATAGTCCATGGCTTTCTTGCGATCCTTTTTGTATTCAAAATTTATTGCAAGATAATAAAGCGATCTGGCTACTCCGGCCCCATCGCCGGCTTGTTGGTACAGCAGCAGTGCATCCTGGTAGTATTTTGCGGCAACACCATATTGCGCCTGATAGAAATAGGTATCGCCGATGTTGAGTTTAGACAGCGCCTGCTGACGGGTGCTGTCGTAAGCTTCGGCCAGCCCCAGAGCTTCGAGGGCATAAGTTCGGGCTTGCTCAGGCTTTTCCCTGAGCAGTACGGAAGCAAGATCATTCAACAGATTAATGCGCTCTGCCCCAGTTTTGTCTTTTAATACTCTTTGCAGGCTGTCAGTTTTATCAGTTCCATCAGAAATTAAAGAGTTTGAAAACAACAAAAACAGCCCGAAAAAGCACCCGAATAAAATCTTCCTCATGCAAGATTCCGTATTAGATGCAGTAAAAGTATAAAAAAAAATGAGAGGCTTTAAAATAATGTACATCCACCTGCCCACATGAAATCAAAAAGCAGTTCCCGGAGCCGGGAACCGCTTTTTGGAATTAACGCTTGATGGACTAAATGAAAAAATCAGTGAATGATGATCTTTTCGAAAGTTGTGGTTTCAGTGCTGTTAAACCTGCAAAAATAAAATCCCTTTGGGAGGTTTGCAACATTAAAAGAAATCTGAGTGGCAGGTTCAAGCTGTCCACTCCTGACCTGCTTGCCTGAGATATCTGTCAAATATATGTATGCCGAATGCGTGGATGTATTCTTTACTTTAATAAAATCGACGGCAGGATTGGGATAGACGCTAATAGCTGCAGCGTTTACCTCAGCCACCGAAGTTACTTCGGTAGCAGTGATTTCGAAGGTGACAAACTGCCCCTGATCGGGGAATTTTTCGTTGTAAACATAAATGACCACGGTTCCTGTTCCGGCCTGATTGCGCGGATTGATGGTAAGCCGGATAAATCCGTTTACCGTGTCGGCCAGCGGCCCGATGAGGGCGCTGTCGGGAAGCAGCGAATAGCAGCCGCCGTTGTCACAGCTTGTGTATTCCCATTTATCGAGAAGGTTGTTTTCAACCGTTACCCAGCCAAAGGTGATGTCGTCGTACTGTGGGTGTACAAGGTCTACCTGAAAATTCTTGTACTGCTCAAGTTCCACATAATCCACAATGTGTTCACCAGGCAAAAAATTAAACGTTTGATTTTGCGCAACCGCAAAACCCTGAATCAGAAACAGAAATGTAAGTAGTGTAGCAATTTTTTTCATATCAATTCTTTTCGTTGTCAATACGGATGTGTCAAATTTAATGTAAAGCCATTCTAAATAGCAAACCATAGTCACTATTTATGATTAATTTAACATTTTGAATACTAACCAGATCACAATAAAGGAGCGGTTTTATTTTCACGGGGTAAACTAATTTTATAGCTTTGCCCGGAATAAGCCAAATTTAGTGAATCGATCCATGGACAAGCATTTGTTATCGAAGTCCACTTTTATCCGGGGCCACCAGTGTCTTAAGTCGCTTTACCTATACAAGCGCCGGAATTTTCTGCGCGATCCGTTGCCACCGGATCAACTGGCCAAATTCATGCGGGGGTCGGAGGTAGGCGTGTATGCCCGCAATTTGTTTCCAGGAGGCATCAACTGCCAGCCCGCTTCGCCGTCGCAGTACCGCAAGGCCGTAGAGAAAACCCGTCAGGTGATCGAATCGGGAAGCCATGATGTGATTTATGAAGCAGCTTTCCAGTATGATCAGGTGCTGATTTTACTGGATATCCTGGTAAAAGAAAATGGGAAATGGAAAGCATATGAGATAAAAAGTTCGCTCCGGATTTCCGAAACTTATCTTGCCGATGCGGCCCTGCAGTTTTTTGTGCTCACAAATTCAGGAATCGATCCGCATGATTTCTCGCTTGTTCATATCAATCCCAATTATCAGCGAAATGGCGGACTAAATATTCATGCGCTTTTTTATATCGAAAGTGTTTTGGAAAAGGTTAAACATATGCAGCCCTGGGTGAAAACGCTGATTGAGGCGGAAAAAGAAGTATTAACCGCACCCCATTCCCCCAGAATCGATATCGGGATCTACTGTCAGCAGCCTTATCCATGTGATTTCACACGCCATTGCTGGAAACATGTAAAACCCGGATCGGTGTTCGATCTGATAGGTTTTTCGGTTGAAGAAAAATTCGACCTTTACTGCAAAGGCATCTTACATATCAAAGATATTCCGGCACAGCAACTGAATTCTGCTGCCAAAAGAAACGAATATCTTTCGGTTTTAAACGGAGAGGAGTTCATCGATTTCGATGGCCTGGGCAATTACCTCAACCAGATTAGTTCCACTTTCCGGTTTGTGCATTTTCTGGGCCGTAAAGTCGCCATTCCATCCCATGCCCGTCATAAGCCCTACGATTTGGAGGCCATCTGCATTTCAATCTGCACCGAAAACATTCCAGCCCATGGTACGCAAATCTGGCAAAACAAAGCTTCAGGTGATTCTACCGACGTTGAAGCGCTCGGGTTTCTTGACAGACACATCAGCGAAACCGACAGCTTGGTGGTTTTCGACGGTGATAGGCTAAGGGAATTTATAACAAGAACCGCCGAACGGCATCCTGAACTGTCCGGAAAAGCCCGGCGTCTTAAGGAAAATATCGTGGAACTGGGAATGGTTTTCGAAAAGATGCTGTATTTTGAGCCTAAGCTGAGGGGCGATTTTTCGCCAGCAAACATTGCCCGCATTCTGCTGGGCAGGGACATTGGTAAAACGATGCCGCTTACCTCTGACATTCAAGCTATTAACGAATTCGCACGGATGATGCAGGCTTCTGTCTCTTCGGAAAAGGAGCAAATGCATGAAGCCATCTGCAACTATTCCACATATAACGTGAAGCAGCTTAGGGAGTTGTACCGCTTTCTGCAACTGAAACTAATGGATTAACTGCCCATGACTACAGGAACTTTTCGTCCGACACTGCCGGCCGAACGCATCGAGCAGGTAGATATTCTGCGTGGATTCGCCTTGTTCGGAATACTTTTGGTGAATGTATTTGGCTATCATGCTTCTTTTTACAATTTCGGCGGATTTTACCAAACCCTTACCGATCCGTTGCAGCAAAGTGTGTATAACTGGGTAATCGGGCTTGGCGCCGATAAATTCATCTTCATGTTTTCGATGCTGTTTGGATTCGGATTTTGGCTGCTCTACGAAAAATTTTATCCGAACGAAACCAGGTTCAGCGTATTTTATGTCCGGCGCATGCTGGCGCTGATGCTTTTTGGCGCACTGCACATCCTGCTGCTCTGGGCAGGCGATATCCTGCTGATGTATGGAATTCTGGGTGTGATCCTGCTTGGCATCAGAAAATGGCCCTCGTGGCTGCTTAAGGTGCTCATGGTGGTTTTCTATTATTTTATTGCAATCTATCTGTTGGCCATGAATTTCATTCCGGGCCTGCCCGACCCGATGAGTTCCACCAGCAATATTCCGCTCGACGATGTGGGGGCGGTGTATGCCAATGCCGGTTATTTTGATATTCTGATCTTCAGGCTCAATGAATTCGTTACCTTCAGAAACATCAATATGTTTTATTACGCTCCCAAAGTGATGGCGTTGTTTATTGGCGGATACCTTGCCGGCAGGTACAATCTGGTATCGGAGCTAAAACGCCGCGGCGGAAAATACCTGATCATTGCATTGCTGTTGCTTTCCATCGGGCTGTTTTTTACCTTCCAACTGGATCAACTGGGTCCGCAGCTCCTCAATCCCGAATCGCCATGGTTCGGAATCTTTTATATGGCAGCCTACGAAACTGGAAACATCTTCATGGGGCTGTCGTACATTTTGCTGGTATTTTTATTTGCCGCCACCGGATGGGGCGAAATGATCCTGCGCCCGCTGAAGTATGCCGGCCGGATGTCGCTAACCAATTATCTGTTCCAGTCGCTGGTTTTCACTACAATTTTCTACGGATACGGGTTTGGAAAATTTGGTCATACGCCTCCATCAGCATTTGTGGCCTGGGCCATCATCCTGTTCATCATTCAGATCGTTTACAGCAGAATCTGGCTGTATTATTACAGGTACGGCCCCCTGGAACTGCTGTGGCGAAAAATGTCGTACCTCCGCTGGAAACGGCGTTGATCCTGCTGGTTTCAATGATTTACCGGTAATCTTCCTGAAGGCTTTCGCCCTGCAAAATAAAAACCGCATTTATGGGTTTTAGTACTTTTGCAGGAGTGAATAAAGTAATGAGCATGATAGCTTTTGAAGAAGCCTACGAGATGGTGATCGCTTCGGCGGAAACGCTGGGCGTGGAGGAAATTGCGCTGCAGCTAACCCTGGGACGGATCATGGCGGAAAATGTGTTTTCCGATCTGAACATGCCGCCGTTCAATAAAGCGGCGGTTGACGGATATGCATGCCGAAAAACGGATCTGAATTCTCCCCTGGAAGTGATCGAAGTGATCAGGGCCGGACAGGAACCGCAAAAAAAAGTCGGACCGGGGCAATGCTCTAAAGTAATGACCGGCGGAGTGGTTCCTGAAGGCGCCGATACCGTGATCATGGTGGAACATACTGAGGAGGCCGGCGAAAACCGAATCCGCTTCAATGCGGAAAAAACCGGCACCAACATTTGTTATACCGGCGAGGACATCCGCTCGGGCCAGAAAGTACTTACAAAAGGCACCCTGATCCGGCCGCAGGAAATTGCTGTGCTGGCTTCGGTAGGCGCGGTCAATCCAAAAGTTTTTAAAAAACCTGTGGTGGGGATGATCTCAACCGGTGACGAACTGGTGGAACCCGATGAGAAACCTTCACTTTCAAAAATCAGGAATTCCAATGCTGCCCAGTTGCTGGCGCAGGTGGAACGCTGCGGTGCCACACCCCGCTACTTCGGCATTGCCCGCGACAATGAAGAAGATACTCGCAGCAAGATCACCCTGGCCCTCAACAACAGCGACATGGTGCTGCTTACCGGCGGCGTATCGATGGGCGATTTCGATTATGTACCCAAAGTGCTCGACGAATTAGGCATCGGCGTGAAATTCAAGAGCCTGGCCGTACAGCCCGGGCGACCGACGATTTTTGGCATGAAGAAAGGCAAATATCTTTTCGGACTGCCGGGAAATCCGGTGTCATCGTTTGTGCAGTTCGAACTGCTGGTAAAGCCGTTGATCCTCTCGATCATGGGCAATACATATTCACCCCTTGTTTTGCAGCTTCCCATGGGCGAAACCTTCCAAAGAAAAAAAGCCAAACGGAAGTCGTTCATTCCTGTAAAAATTGAAGATGGAAAAGTTTTCCCGCTGGAATACCACGGCTCGGCCCATATTCATGCCTACGCATCTGCAGATGGCATCGTGGCGGTGGAGATCGGCAACACATCACTTGAAAAGGGACAAATCGTAGATGTACGACAGATATAACAGAAAAATCAATTACCTGCGCATTTCGGTAACCGACCGCTGTAACCTGCGGTGCGTATACTGCATGCCGCCGGAAGGCATCGAGCTGATGCGCCACGCGGATATTCTTACTTTCAGCGAGATTGCCGAAGTGACACGCACGGCGGTTAGTCTGGGCGTAGACAAGGTGAGGATTACCGGGGGTGAGCCGCTGGTGAGAAAAGGCATTACGGATCTGGTGAAGATGCTGGCGGAGATCGACGGTATCCGCGATCTGTGCATGACCACCAACGGTACGCTGCTCGACAGGTTTGCCGCACCGCTGGCCGCAGCCGGGCTGCACCGCGTCAACATCAGCCTCGATACGCTTGATCCTGAAAAATACCGGAACATCACCCGCCGTGGAAATCTCGCAGATGTGCTGCGCGGCATTGAAGCAGCGAAGGAAGCCGGCCTGTCGCCGGTGAAGATCAATTGTGTGGTGAAGCAATCATCGGCCGAAGCTGATGCCAGGGCCGTGAAAGCCTTTGCCGATGCCAACGGCCTGCAGGCACGCTTTATCCGCGAAATGAACCTCGAAACCGGCGATTTCGGTGTGGTGGAAGGCGGCGAAGGCGGAAACTGCAGTATGTGCAACCGCCTCAGGCTGACTTCCGACGGAAAGATCAAACCTTGCCTGTTCAGCGACCTGGGATTCGACGTGCGTGAACTGGGTGCCGAACAGGCCCTCAGACTGGCCATCGGCGACAAGCCTATGTCGGGTACGCACAGCCAGGGAAATAAATTCAGCAATATCGGAGGTTAAAGAACGGAAACAAAAAAAAGCATCCGGATGAAAAAACTCTCGCATACCGACGAACAAGGCAAGGCCAACATGGTGGACGTGGGCCATAAACCCGACCAAAAGCGCACCGCCATGGCCGAAGGGTTTATCAAACTGGGCGAAGAAACCCTGGCGCTGATCCGCGACAATCAGATGAAGAAGGGCGACGTGCTCACCATTTCCGAAATCGCGGGCATCATGGGCGGCAAAAAAACCAGCGAACTCATCCCGCTGTGCCACCCGCTGGCCATCACCAAACTGGATGTGAAAACCGAAATAGCGGCATCGGGCATAAAAATCTCGAGCCTCGCCAGATGCACCGGAAAAACCGGCATTGAAATGGAAGCCCTCACTGCAGTGAGTGTTGCCCTGCTCACCGTTTACGACATGTGCAAGGCCGTGGATAAAAATATGGAGATCGGCAGCATCAGGCTGATCCAAAAAACAAAGGAAGACCTCTGATCGTTTTTCGCGTAAGCAACATATCCGAAAGGAAAATTCATCACATGCTCCACAAAAAGATCAACCGCCAACTTTTGATGCTCTCCCTGATGCTGGTCACACTGTCCGGTTCGGCGCAGATCAAGGTTGATTATTTTATGAGCAAGGGCTTTACGGAGCTCTACAACGAGCAGTATACCGAAGCCATCCAAACCCTGAACATTCTGATCCGGGCACGTCCCGACCTGGCTGATCCTCATATTCTCAGAGGTCGCGCCAAACTGGCCCTGGGCGATTTTCGCGGTGCGGAATTCGATTTTACCCGGGCCGTCATGCTGGATTCATATAATCCGGATGCATATTATTACCGGGGTGTGGTGAAATCGAACCTTTTCGACTACTATTCGGCTTTGCAGGATTTTGAAAAGTCACTGGACCGGCGGCCCAACAACCCGAACGTCTTTTTCAGCCGTGGCACCACACGGCTGCGCATGAAGGAGTACAAAATGGCTATTACCGATTTTGATACGCTGATCCTGCTTCGGCCCGATATTGAGGAAGCCTACCTGAACCGGGCACTGGCAAAGGCAAGCATTGAGGATTACGAAGGTGCCATAAGAGACTGCAACCGGGCCATCGGGATGAACTTGTTCTTTATGGAAGCCTATGTACAGCGGGGATTGTTCAAAAACGAAACCGGCGATATCGAAGGAGCCATGAAGGATTTTGACCAGGCCATTAAACTCGATAAAAACGATCCGCTCACGTATTTTTACCGCGGCGCTGCGGAGATCAAGCTCGGCGATACGGCGGCCGCATTGGAAGATTTTAGTACCGTGGTGAAACTCGATCCTTACAACGACCTGACATTTTACAACCGGGCATTGATAAAGATGCAACGCGGAAACTACAGAGAGGCCCTCAACGATTTCGACAAGGTGCTAAGCATCAACCCCGAAAATGTGTATACCTGGTACAACCGCGGAATAGCCAATGCCAAACTGAAGAAATTTAAAGAGGCAGCCGGTGATTTCAGCAAGGCCATCGAATTATTTCCCGATTTTGCCGCCGCATACATGAGCCGCGCACAGATGAAACAGGAACTGAAAAAACACGAAGAGGCCAGACAGGACTACGATATTGCCGTCGCCATTACCAATGCCGTAAATTCCGGCGAGGATTTCGGTATGATCAATGCGCGGTATTCGGCCGATTCTACCTATCTGCAAAAAATCATCGAATTCGAAGCCGATTTCAATACCAACAACATTGCCGATGGCAGGATTCAAAACCGGCGGGTGCTCATCCAGCTCAAGCCCAATTTTTCCATCCAGTTGTATGATACCCGCGAGGTGCTGGCCGAACAAAAGGAAACCGGCTACCACTGGCCGGCGCTTGAAATTTTTTCATACAACAGCAACAGGCTTTCACTAGGTATCACCGCACGCCAATACGATCTGACGCCGGAGGAGATCAGCCTGCTTTCGGGAAAGATCGACAGCGTGATGTACTTCAGTCCCTTCGACAGCGAAAACTATCTGCGGGCCGGCATTTTCAACGCCATGATGCTGAACTACAACGAGGCCGTCACTTCCTTCAACCGCGCCATCGAACTCGACCCGGAATATCTGGAGGCGTATTTCAACCGCGCGAACATCAATTTCGAACTTATCGAGCACCGCTTTGCCATGCAGGAATCTGCCACAAGCATCACCCTGACCAACCAGGGAGGAGGCTCCGATTCTGCTGAGCCTGAGCCCGAACTGCCGGATTTTTCTCAGGTGATCGGGGATTACAATACGGTGATCCGGCTGAATCCAGGCATGAGCTATGCTTATTACAACCGCGGTAACATCAAAAACCGTATGCGCGATTTCGAAGGGGCCATCGAAGATTACACCATCGCCATCGGTCTGGAGCCGGATTTTGCCGAAGCTTTTTACAACCGGGCCCTCACGCTCATTTACCTGAAACGCAATGCTGATGCCTGCCTCGACCTGAGCAAAGCCGGCGAACTGGGGATTGAGGAAGCTTACAATGTGATTAAGAGGTATTGTAACAGGTGAGGGTGGATTGTTGTAGTGGTTGTGAATGGTTGTGAATGGTTGTGATGGTTGTGAATGGTTGTGATGGTTGTCAATGGTTGTCATAGTTGTGATTGTTGTGAATGGTTGTCATGGTTGTGATTGTTGTGGAGTTTTGAATTTCAGCTTTTGATATTTGAATTTGTTTTGGATTTTGGATTTTGAAATTTGAGTTTTCAGTGAGGAAGTTGTCATGGTTGTAATTGTTGTGATGGTTGTCATGGTTCCTTCACCCCGTGAATTCAGCCCGTTATTTCAAGCTCAGC
>JBKHBQ010000229.1:0-6447 GCA_046542305.1 Bacteroidales bacterium | reverse complement strand
GCCATCGCTATTCGATGACCCTGGTCGGGATGGCGAGATTCGAACTCGCGGCCTCTTCGTCCCGAACGAAGCGCGCTACCGGGCTGCGCTACATCCCGTTTATTTCAGACTGCAAAAGTAAGAAACTTTCAGAAAATGAAAGAATTTTTTTCTTTCGAAAAGTTGAATTGATTTACTGATAACGAATACGATCGGAATTTCTATTTGAAAAAGGGGTGGTACTTTACCGCAGAACCTGCCTTTGTTGAAAAGGATTGCTTTAAGCTTTGCTTACTCTCCCAGATACCCTACCGGAATCTGCAAGCCCTCGATGCGCTTTTGGAATTTTTGGTATTCTTCCATGCCCTTGCGTTTGATGATGCGGATAATGACGCCCTGCACGCGGTCGGGGAAACGCTGGCAGATCTCGGTGTAGATCGTCATGTCTTTCTGCCCGTTATCGCCAATGAGGATGAATTTTTTGTGGGGATAAAAGTTGAGCAGAAAACGGATGGAATTGATCTTGTGGTCGGAGTGGGTGCCGCCGGATTTAAGCAGTTCCCAGAGCCCGATCTTCAGATCGTTGAGCATGAATATGCCGTCGGGGAGCTGGTGTATGCTGAAGATAACACGCAGCATATCGAAAAGGTTCCATTCGCTGTTGGATACGTAAAAAAACTCGTCAGGAAGTTTTTCTTCGTTCAGCTCCTTGATCTTGCGGTAAAACTCCTTGATGTTGGGGATGGTTTTACGGGAATAAGCGTTTTTAAGCAGCATCAGCGCCACCTTTTTCCAGAAATGTGTGGCATGCGATACAATCACGGTATCGTCGATGTCGGAGATAACGCCTACATCATCATGTTTTACCAGCAGGTATTTGCCATCGAAGGTTTTAGTTCCATCAGGAAATTTCAAGGTGTAATTCTGCCAGCCCTGTTTTTTATACTGGTGCTTGAACAATCCTGAGAAAAATCCCTTACTATTGGTGGTCAGGGTTTGTACAGTGCCGTTTATATGTACTTCAATGTCGTGGTTTTTGAGCGGAACGAGCCGGTAACGCCGGATCATCTGCAGAAAATTGCGCAGCCGGCGCTGGCTTTTTTTAACGTTGCCCAGGCTGTAGCTTTTAAAGGCATGCCCGGCCACATGAATCTTTTCATCATTACCAAATCCGCTGTACGATACAATTTCTTTTTCCATTTGTTATTATAATTGGTTTACAGGCAATGAGTAATTAAAACAACAGTAATAATCAACTTTTTACTTTTGTAAGTTCTTAAAACTTCATAAAATGACTAAGCGGGCAAACGATAAAACCATTTACCTCTTCGTAGTGAACCCCATTTCGGGAGGTATAGATAAGCAAATGATTCTGGATTTTATCCTCGAAAGATCCAAGTCGGAAGGCTTTATTTTTGAGCTTTTAAAAACCACGGGTGAAAATGATGAGCAGGAGATTCTCAGTCTGGTTGAAAAGCATGATCCGGAGGTGGTGGTGGCTGTCGGGGGCGACGGAACCCTGATGATGCTGGCCAGACTGTTCAGGGAAAAAGACCAGCATATTGCTCTGATCCCATCAGGATCGGCCAACGGAATGGCTGTAGAGTTGGATATCCCGCAGGTGAAGGGGCTCACCGAAGCCGCACAACGCGAAAATCTCGAGCAGTGCTGGGAGCTGATTTCACGCGGACGCGTCAAATCTATCGACCTGGTAAGGGTGAACGACCGCTATTCGCTGCACCTGAGTGATGCCGGACTCAATGCCCGCATCGTGAAAGGTTATGATGAGGATGACCGGCGGGGATTGTTGGGTTATGCCAAACAGATTCTGAAAGAAGCCCCGGAGCAGGAACAATTTAAATACCGTATCAAAACAGAAAAAAAATCTTTCACGGGAAAGGCTTACATGATTGTGATGGCAAATGCCCGAAGGTATGGCACTGGCGCCATCATCAATCAAAAGGGCAGGCTCGACGACGGCATGGTGGAACTATGCATCGTTAAAAGCCTGAACCTGATGATGCTGATTAATGCCATTACCTCCATCATCACCGACGACCCCGCTTACAATCCCGACGACCTCGAAGTTATCTCATGCAGAAAAGCCGAAATCAGTTTTATGAAGGACCAGTTGCTTCAGGTGGACGGAGAATTCGTCGGGGAAACAGGTAAGATCGATCTGGAGGTGGTTCCCAAAGCAGTACAAATTCGTTGCTAACCTGAATGTTCAGCGTTTTTTTTCTGCTTATTTGGCTGTGCAATAAAAAATTTTGTATTTTCGGGTAAAGCTTTTTCAGATGACCCGTATATTTACCCCGTGGTGGTTGTTTGTGGTTTTCCCGTTAGCGCTTAGTGCAGGCAATGGAAATATTCCCGAAGGCGGTCGTTCGGCAGCCATGGCGCATGCCTCTGTGGCGCTGTCGGATTTCTGGTCGCTGCAAAACAACCAGGCCGGACTGGCCTTTTACCCCCACATGTCCGCAGGATTTTATTTCGAAAACCGGTTTCTGGTTAAGGAGCTCAGCCTGAAATCCGGAGGCTTTATCCTGCCCACCAATTCCGGGACCCTCGGTGCGAAAATCTCCTACTTCGGTTATCCCAAATACAACGAGAGCAAATTTGGCCTGGCTTATGCCCGCAGCTTCGGCAAGGTGCTGGCCATCGGGCTGCAACTCGATTACCTGATGGTGACCATCGGTAATGACTACGGCCAGAAAGGTGTGGCCACTTTCGAATTGGGGGTGCTTTCGAACATCACCGAAAACCTGAGCCTGGGAGCGCATGTATTTAACCCGTTGCACAGCGCCATTGCCGATTATAATGATGAGCGCCTTCCTGCGATCTTCAGGCTCGGTGCGGCATACCGATTCGATGACAAGACGCTGGTAACGGCTGAGGTGGAAAAAGATACGGAATACGATCCGGTACTTAAAATGGGCATTGAGTACCGGATCGTGGAGGCAGTGTATGTCCGTGGCGGAATTTCCACCAATCCGGGAACCTGGGCTTTTGGATTCGGTTTGAATTTCGAAAAACTAAAAATTGATTTTTCCTCCAACTTTCACCAGGTGCTCGGTTTCTCTCCACAGGTTTCGATGATCTACCAATTTAAATAATCAACAGGCTGTGAAGCCGCACAGAAAACATATCCTGCTTTTGATGCCGCTGATTGTGGCGGGAACCTTCATTTTTGCGCAACAACCACAACTGAGCCTGAAGGAAAGGGAGCAACTCATCAGCAAAATCGAAAATCTTGCCGAGCGCACGGAAGCCGAGCTGGATTACAGCGATCTTGTGGAGGGGCTGTATGTGCTGCTCGAACAACCTCTCTCGCTTAACAACGCAGGGTATGATGAATTGAGCCGGTTGTTTTTTCTTTCTGAATTTCAAATCCAAAAACTGATCGGCTACAGAAACAGCTATGGCGATTTGCTCAGCATTTACGAGTTGCTGGCTGTGGAAGGATTCGACCGCGAAACCATCGAACTGATGCGGCCCTTTGTGAACCTGGAGCCTAAGGAAGAGACCCGGAGATTTAGCATAGCCGATGCCTTGAAATACGGCAGGCACGATTTGTTTCTGAGGTATGGCCGGATTATAGAGCAGCAGGCCGGATACGCCGGTCTCAGTGATTCGGCAAAACAGAAAAATCCCAACAGCTATTACCTGGGCAGCCCCGGCAGCGTGTATCTCAGGTATGGTTATCGTTTTTTCGACAAACTCCGGCTGGGGCTTACCGCCGATAAGGATGCCGGCGAGGAATTCTTCACCGGATCGCAGCCAAATGGGTTTGATTTTTATTCGGGCTTTGCCTGGATCGCTGATCTGGGCGTAATAAAGGAACTGGTGATTGGTGATTATCATGTTGAATTTGGTCAGGGTTTGACGCTGTGGTCGGGGCTGGCTTTCGGAAAATCGTCAGACGCCGTTTCGGTGGTGCGCAGCCGGCAGGGCATTCGTCCCAATACCTCTGCCAACGAAAACCTGTTTATGCGGGGCAGCGCAGCCACCGCAGCTATAGGAAATTTCTGCTTCACCGGATTTTATTCATCAAAAATGATTGATGCCAATGTCGGTGAACGCGATACCGTGGATCAGGAAATCCTCTTTGTGACTTCGCTTCAGCAAACCGGTTATCACCGGACGTATGCCGAACTCGTGGATAAACATGCCATCCGGGAGCAGGTTTTTGGAGGTCACGCCGAATACCGCAAAAATAGGATGAAGATTGGTGCAACCGCATACAAAACCGTTTTCGGAAGTACCATTCAGGAAAATGAACAGCTCTACCAAAAGTTTTATTTTAGTGGTACACAAAACCTGAATTACGGCGTTGATCTCAATTACCTGGCCGGGCGGTTCAATTTTTTCGGCGAAGCATCGGGCAGTGCCAACGGCGGGCGCGCATTTGTTGTGGGAACCCAGGCTATATTGCACCCGCGGGTTTCACTGGCGATGCTTTACCGCGATTATGGTTTAAAATACCAGAACCTTTTCAGCAATGCTTTTGGCGAAGGCAGCCGCAATCAGGGCGAGCGGGGAATTTATTCGGGTATCCGGCTGGAGCTTCACCGTTACTGGAGCTTTTACGGATACGCCGATTTCTTTGCTTTTCCATGGATAAGGTACCGGGTGGATCAGCCCTCCTCGGGTCATGAATACATGGGGCAACTGAGTTTTTTCCCTTCCCGCGACCTGGAAATTTACTTCCGGCATCGTTCCGAAGTGAAGGCTCAAAACTTTGCTTCAGAAAATGCCATGCCTGTGGTTAAAGAAATCTGCCGCCGCAGTTTCAGGCTGAACGCAGCCATGGCAGTGTCGCCGTCGATGGTGCTGAAAAACAGGGTGGAGATCAACAGCTATCGTCAGGGCGGGGGTGAGGCATCCACCGGGTTCCTTATCTACCAGGATGTGCTGTTCCGTCCCGAAAACAGCCCCTGGGATCTTTCGCTGCGCTATGCCCTTTTCGATACCGAAACTTACGACGCCCGCATTTATGCCTATGAAAACGACGTGCTTTACGCCTTTTCCATTCCTGCTTATTACTACCAGGGAAGCAGGTTTTATGTGCTGCTGAAATATGAAGCGACAGCATTTCTCGATGCCTGGATCAGATTTGCCCAAACCTTTTACAGCAACCAAAAAACCATCGGCAGTGGATTATCCGAAATCCATGCTAAAACAAAATCTGAAATAAAAATCCAGATCAGGGTGAAGTTTTAACTTCTTGCAATTTCCACAACCTTCAAGATTTTACGATTCACCCTTTTCTCTTTCCCCTTTTCCCCTTTCTCTTCAGCCTTTCCCTGCTAATTAATATAAACTTAATAATGAGGTAAAACTGAGTTTACCCTATTAGGTTTCTTTTGTAACAGGAATATTAAATCTTGAATAGTATGAGAAAACTCGTCATTTCAAAAGAACTTACCAATCGCAATCAAATATCCGTCGACAAATATTTTTCTGACATCTGCCGTTTCGAAATGGTAAATCCGGAAGATGAAATTGAATTGACACGCAGGATTCGGCAGGGCGACAGGGATGCATTGTCACGTTTGATCACTTCCAACCTGCGATTTGTGATTTCCGTAGCCAAAAAATACCAGCACCAGGGATTAAGTCTGGCCGATCTGATCAATGAGGGCAATCTCGGCCTTATCGAGGCGGCCCATCGGTTCGACGAAACAAAAGGGTTCAAATTCATTACCTATGCCGTGTGGTGGATCCGCCAGAGCATTATCCGCGCCATTAGCGAGCATGCACGTGTGGTGAGGCTGCCCGCCAACCGCCTGCACAGCATCAGCAGGATAAACAACAAGATCAGCCAGTTGCAGCAGGAATACAAACGCGAACCCTATGCCAGTGAAATTGCCGGCGAACTGACTGCCCGCGAGAAAGATACCTACAACAATCCCGATCAGACGGCTCATCCCATTTCACTCGACGCCCCGGCAGATCAAACGGAAGAACTGGTGATCGGTGATATGATCGGCAATGAAAACTCTCCCCAACCCGACAGTAAAATGATGCGCAATTCGATACGTTATGCCATCGACCGGGCGCTGAACACCCTGAGCAGGCGGGAAGCCGAAGTGATCAGCCTGAATTACGGACTCGATACGGGCTTGCCCATGAGCCTGCAGTCGATAGGTTACCATTTCAATATTTCTGAAGAACGGGTAAGGCAAATTCGCAGCAATGCCATGAAAAAGCTCCAAAACCCCGCCGTGGCAAGATCGCTCCGTCAATTGGTGGCCTCCTGATTGAATATTTTTTTTGCCCCGCAAAGAAGATTATCTTTGAATCCAATCAAAATTTCTTTATCGATGAAAAGTACCGGTTTTCTCTTCATATACCTGCTGACCGGAATTTATTACGCTTCAGCGCAAAAATTGCATATCAACGAGATAATGGCAATTAATCACACCGTGATCTGTGATGAATCGGGGAAGTTCGAGGACTGGATAG
>JBKHBQ010000228.1:0-6454 GCA_046542305.1 Bacteroidales bacterium | reverse complement strand
ACAGCGAAGAACTCAGCGACATCTGGGGCTACGTTGATGAAGACGGAACCGAATACGCGCTGGTGGGCGTTTACAACGGATTTTCCGTGGTGGACGTTTCCGATCCTGCCAATCCCGTGGAGGTCTATTTTAAATCCGGTGCGGGTTCTATCTGGCGAGATATCAAAACCTGGGGCGATTATGCTTACGTCTCCAACGAATCTTATGGCGGTGTGCTGATCGTGGATTTAAGCGGCCTTCCGGGAGAAATCTCAAACACTGCCGAATTCACCGGCTCCACTTATCCGTTCTCCTCGGCCCACAACCTTTACATCGATGAAACCGGAAAACTCTACATTTTCGGTGCCGATAGCGGCAGCGGCGGCGCCATCATCTGCGACCTGACCGAAGATCCGATGAACCCGACCGAACTGGGCAGATTCAACGATTATTACCTCCACGATGGCATGGCCCGCGGCGATACGTTGTGGGGAGCGGCAATCTACTACGGCGTGCTGGCGGCCATCGATGTTTCCAATCCCGCCAACCCGCAGGTGATGGGAACGGTGAGTACGCCGGGACAGTTTACCCACAACGCCTGGGTTTCCGACGATGGAACACACGTGTTCACCACCGATGAAGTGGAAAACGGCTACATCGCTGCCTACAACGTGACTGATCTGGGAAACATCACCGAAACCGACCGCATTCAATCCAGCCCCGGCGACCTGGTGATTCCGCACAACGTGCATGTGTACAACGACTTCCTGGTTACCTCCTACTATACCGACGGCATTACCGTACATGATGCTTCCAATCCTGAAAACCTCATCCTGGTAGGACATTACGACACCTCGCCCAATTATTCGGGCGGCGGGTTTAACGGTAGCTGGGGCACCTATCCCTTTCTGCCCAGCGGAAATATTCTGGCTTCCGACATCGAAGAGGGCCTTTATATTCTTGGCGTCGACTACATCAGGGCAGCTTACGTGGAAGGAACGGTGAACGACAGCACCACAGGAGATCCGCTGTTCAACGTGGATGTGGAAGTTCTTGACACCGATCTTGCCGACCAGACTGCTTTCGACGGAACCTTCCGGTTTGCCACCACCCTTACGGGAACCTACGACATCAAATTCTCAAAAGACTTTTATTCCGATTACATCGCTCATGACGTGGAATTTGTCAGCGGACAGGTCACCGAACTTGAAATTAAAATGCAGAACGCCTTTGTAACCTCCATCCCTGAAGACCAGGAAAAGAAATTGATGCAACTATACCCGAATCCGTTCGAATCGGATTTCACCATCCGGATCAATTCCGAAGAAAATCAGGGATCAATGGAATTACAGGTATTTAACCTGATGGGTGAAGTTGTGGGAAAAATACCGGCAATCGTGCCGGGTGACGAAGTGCGGCTGGGACGTTCCTATGCGCCCGGAATATATTTTATAAATATTACTGATGGAAAAGCATTGAACGAAACCAGACGGATCGTAAAAAAATAATTTGTTGCGATGATTACTACATGAGCCCTGCCGGAGATTTCCGGCGGGGTTCGCTTTTTTTTAGCTGATTTACACCGCTCGGAGAAGCACCCGCGTAGGTGAGCCGCAGGCGAGGGCAGTCATCAAGCATTTCAAACAACGGGCTAAGCAATCTATTCTTTCATGAATTTGGAGGAGTAAACTGTATCCCCATCGCGCACCTTCAGCAAATAAACTCCCGGTTGCAGTTCCATGGCATCTACCATGATGTTTTCCGTACCATCATGGATCTGCCGAACAGGCATCTCCTGCCCCATCAGGTTGAATATCCGTGCCTGCGCATTGTCAGTTAAACTACCGGACTCTATCTCAACCCTGAGCCATCGTGCTGTGGGATTCGGGGAAAGCCTGAGCTTCGCAGGCCGGTTATTCTGAGCCGCGATTCCCAGGCTCGAAGGCGTGCCATGTTTCAACAACGAAATTCCACCCGCATATTCACCCGAAAGAAATTCCGTTTTTCCGTCGCCGTTCAGATCAGATCCCGAAATGGTGCTGTTGAAAGTATAAAGATTCATGGAATCCACCAGGTTGAAGGTTCCGTTCAGATTGCCGTCGATGTTATCGAACAGGTATAAAATCCCCTGCTCGGAACTCACGTACAGGATTGAACTACCGACAGAGTCTTTGGTCATAAACGGCACGCTGTATCCTGTGCAGCATTCGGGCATCACATCCACCGATCCGAATTCCCCCACCGTAGGCGACGCGTTGAAATCAGGATTTTCGGCGGTACCTGTATTTTCGAAATAATTGACGGTTCCGCTGCGCTCGCCCACCAGCAGGTCGGGCAGCCCGTCCATATTCACATCAATGATTTGTGGTTTGGCCGATTGCCCCACGTCGATGCCTTTAAAAACCGGCTGGCTCAATACAAACTCGGCGGGATTTCCTGCACCACCGTCATTCCTGAAATAATGTACATTTCCCTCCTCGTCTCCTGTTACCATATCTGAATCGCCATCGCCGTCCATATCGCCAAAGGCAGGATAAATTCCAGAAAATCCGAACATGCCGAGATCCGCGTAATCATCATCGGTAATTTCAAACGCGGGCGCTTCTGCACTACCGGTATTTCTCAGCAGCATCAAGCGGCTTGAATATTCACCCGAAGCCACAAAGTAGCCAAAATTCCCGATCACGATGTCCAACAGGCCGTCAGCGTTTTCGTCGAAGAAAACCGGAAACGACCGCTCCCCCGTATCGATCATGCCTTCCTGCAGGAAATCGCGCTGCCGGAAAACAAATTCGGAAATTGCTGCAGTTCCTTCATTGCGGTAAAACCAGACGTTCTTGTAGTTCCCGGAAGTATTTGGATTATTGGGCGCCACCAGCAGATCCTTCAGCCCGTCCTGATCCACGTCGATGTGGTAGGATGCAGGAAAAACCGTAAGATCCACCGGCAGCGAACCGGCCGGAAAATCCGTGATATAACCGGTTATGACGGCTTCCTCAGGGGACCCGCCATTGGTAAGCCTTACCACATTGGGATACGTGATGTCGCCCAGCAGCAGATCCTTCAATCCGTTACCGTGCAGGTCGACAGACAGAATGGTGGAGCCGGCATGCTTTTCAGATTCAGGAACCGCCGGCGGTGTCATATCACAGGTATCGAAAAGCGTCACCGTATTGCTGTTGCCATCCTCCGAAAAATAGCCCCAGCAACGGCTGTCGAGCACATACTCCAAAGCGCTGCAATCGCCGTAATTCTCCATAGACATATTTTTATGATACTCCACGGAGTTTCCGAGGATGTTGAAGGAAAGGATGTCGAGGTCGCCGTCGCCGTCGATGTCGTCGATCGCAGGAATATCGGTTGAAGCCACATAAACCGGCGTTTGCCCGTTGGAATACTGGCTTTGCAGCAGCGAAGTCACCAACGTAAATTTTATCCCCGATCCGGGATGCGGCTCATTCCGGTATACCGCCACGCCTGCGGGAACCGACGTGAAAATATCCTGCCGCCCGTCGCAGTCGAAATCGCGCAGCAGCATCCAGTTGCTCATTTCCGGAAACAACTGGCGGTATTCCGGCACAAAGCGGTAGCCTTCCTCTCCGTGATTGATAAAGGTTTTTACCGCGCCATAAAAATTCCTTTCGAATGCCACCAGGTCCATCAGGCCGTCGCCGTTCAGATCGATTTCGGAAAACTGAGGACAGTTCAACCCGCCCGCCCAGGGGTTCTTCATCGTTTCTCCCTCCGAAAAAACATTCACCGAATCATAAAACACCAGCGGGATCTGTGCAAAAATTCCAATGGAAAAAAACAGAAATAAAACCGGGAGGTAAATTTTTTTATTCATCATCAAAAGGATTTGAAAAATCGCGATTCTGAATGAAGGTGGTGTCCGTTAAAGTTTTTAAATAGGCGAGCAGGCTTTGCTTTTCGTCGTCGGTCAATTGAATACCGCCCTGGTGTACGTTTTTCATCAGCGGATCGATGGTGGACGAAAACTGAAGCCCTTCGCTGTAAAAGTCAATTACTGCTTCGAGCGTGGCAAAGCGGCCGTCGTGCATATAAGGCGCCGTTAATTCCACATTGCGCAGCGTAGGGGTTTTAAATTTTCCAATATCGCTTACATTGCCGGTTACATCAAACAGCCCTTTATCGGTATGCACAGCATCGAGGCCATTGTTGCGAAAGAGGTTGTCCGTAAATAAAATGGTTGAGTGGCAATGGAAGCAGTCGCCTTTTTCGGTAAAAAATATCTCGAAGCCTTTGGCTTCAGCCTGCGTGAGTTGCACCTCGCCTCTCAGGTAACGGTCCCATTTGGAGTCAGACGAGATGAGCGTACGTTCGAATTGTGCGATGGCTTTCACCACATGCATCGAATCCAATTCACGGGTACCGAAGGCATCGAAAAACAAATCGGGATATTGCGGATGGTTTTTCAGCTTCTCCACCGCATCGGGCCAGCTCTGGTGCATTTCGATGGGATTGGGAACAGGCTCCAGCGCCTGTTCTTCGAGGCTGCCCTTTCTTCCGTCCCAAAAAAACAATGACATCCATCCTGCATTGATCAGCGGCATGGCATTACGCGTACCTTCGATGCCGTCGATGCCGATGCTGAATCGGCGGCTGTCGGTAAACGAAGACGTCTGCCCGTGGCAATCAGCGCACGACTGGCTGTTGTCGGCCGAGAGGATCGGATCGTGAAAAAGGCGCCGGCCCAACTGCACACCCTCCACCGTCATCGGATTGTCTTCGGGAATCAGCATATCAGGAAAACCTTCGGGAATCTGCAGTTCATACGGTGTAGGATACCAGGTCTCTTCGGGCAACGGTTCATCGTTGTTCTCTTTGCAAGAAGAAAAGAAAAACATGAAGATCACCAGCAAGGCAAGCGGAAAATATTTTTTTAATTCAACCGGATTCATTGATGCAATTTACATGAAAAAACCGTTACGTAATTATTCAATCCCTCCAAAACCAAAAACGTCCTGCCCGTTGGCTTTCAGTTTTTCCTGCATGGCATGGTTGCCCATAATCCCCGTCACCTGGTTGAGATTGATCAGATGGGGCGTGCTCCACCATTTATTGATGTCCATAAAGATCGTGAGGGTTTGCCCGTTCTGATCAAGGGTAAACGCAGAACCCGGCAGGGTTATTTCGATGTAATTCTGATTGCCCATGGTCGGGCCGGTATGCGCCTGGAAATTATTTACGGTTCCGGCTGAATCCACCTTACCTTCGAGCTTCATGTAATGATACCCCGAACCCATGGCAAGCGGCCATTCCATGTTGCTTTCGGGCGGATTGGGAAATTCTCCCGGCACGTTCATTTCTTCATCCAGGCCGAAAACAAAGGATACCGATACATATTCGCCGGCAGGGATTTTTTCAGCCGGTTGAAACAGATGGGTAGCGGCATCGAAGGCGTCCACATAATGTGCTTCATCAATCTGCACTTCATTGCCATCCTCATCTTCGAGGCGAAAATCCGAAACAAAATATTTAAGCGTTTCCACGCTGTACATATTTCCATAGGCATTTTCATATTGAATGGCATCTTGCACCAGCGGATCCATACCGCCCACAACATGAGATAAATTAAAATTCAATTGAGCATCCGTTGGTTCCACGTCATCATCGTTGTTGCATGCCGGGAAGAAAACGGTTGTAGCAAGGAAAGTAAACAGCAATACGGAGGATTTATTCATAGTAAAAAGTTTTTCGTTCGATTATAATACAATCGAAACGGGAAAAAGTTGCCTGATGCAGATAAAAGTTTGCCGGTCAGGTTACTCAGCATCCGCGGGTTTACGGCGCAGTTGGCCGGTTTGAAATGTAAAATACCGCTGAATGATGTAGCTGTAGGCAACCACAACCACCGTGGTGAGGATTTTCGAAAACGTGGGCCAGAAATAAAATACCTCCACAAACAGTTTTAGCAGCGCATAATTGAGAAGGATGGAGCCGCCCACGGATAAGGCGTACCTGAACAACTGGATGCGCCCGCGCAGGGTTGAGGCCGTAAAGGTGATGTATTTGGCGAGCAGGAAACCGGTGGCAAAGGTGATGGGAAACACAAACAGGAAGGCGGCGATGTGCGGGCTGATGGCCACAAAGCCAAGATGCACGATCTGCTTGTGCAGAATAAAATTGTAAAACACAAAATACAGTAAAATGTCCAGCACCAGGTTGGCACCCCCGGTGGCGGCATACCTGAAAGTTTCGGGTGGGATAAACGACCTGAAGGGAACATACACCCAATCGATAATCGCCAGAATCAGATCCCTGAACCATGCCCGTCGTCCGGTCATACGTCGATTTTTGGTAAAAACGGCAAAGGTAAACAAACTCAAATTTCTAAATCCAAATTGCGCAACAATTCAAATACCAATAACCGGAGCAAGTGCAAAACCAAAAAGAAAATTACAACAAATTACGCGATACCAATGACAGCAAAGCAAATGACGATCAACTACAA
>JBKHBQ010000227.1:0-6471 GCA_046542305.1 Bacteroidales bacterium | reverse complement strand
GGACGTAACGAAAATATTGGCCGGGTAAATGGTGATCCGGTCAAAGGATTCGCTTTCCCTGCCCGAAATGGGATCGAAGGTTAGCAGTTCTTCTATTTCGTCGCCCCACGTCACGATGCGATAGGCAAAATCTGCATACGCCGGAAAAACATCTATTACATCGCCTTTCACCCGGAAGGTGCCGTGCTTAAATTCTATTTCATTCCTGGAATAAAGGCTGCCCACCAGGTCGAAGAGAAAATCGTTGCGCGAAATGGTGTCGCCCTTTTTCAGGTGGATTACATTGCGGTTGAAATCGTCGGGGTTTCCGATGCCGTAAATGCAGCTTACCGATGAAACCACAATTACATCGCGCCTACCTGAAAGTAGCGAAGAAGTAGTACTGAGACGGAGTTTTTCGATTTCATCGTTGATAGAAAGGTCCTTTTCAATGTAGGTATTCGTAACCGGAATGTAGGCCTCCGGCTGATAATAATCGTAATACGAAACAAAATATTCCACGGCATTTTCAGGAAAAAACTGTTTGAATTCCCCGTAAAGCTGTGCTGCCAGTGTTTTGTTATGGCTCAATATCAACGCGGGGCGGTTTACTTCGTTCAGCACGTTGGCTACCGTAAAAGTTTTTCCCGACCCTGTAACCCCCAGCAGCACCTGCGCCTGATCGCCGCGATTGAGACCTTCTACCAACTGGCGGATGGCTTGCGGCTGATCGCCGGTGGGAACATATTCCGATGTAAGTTTAAATTTCAAATTCGCTTCCTTTCTTCAATACTGAAGGTACAAAATTAATGCTTTGACGTAAAAAATAATTCGCTTTGCGAATAAAATCCTGTGCTGTTTCAGGAAGGTTTATTTCAGCCTGAAATAGCACGAAACCGGGTAGTGATCCGAATTCGTGGAGGGAATCCGTGCAAAGCGAAAAGGTTCGAGTTGATCGCTGTGCAGGATGTAATCGATGCGCAACAGGGGAATACTGCCGGCATAGGTGGGTCCAATGCCCCATCCTGTTGCAAGAAAAGCATCATGCAGATTCCTGCTGATTACCTGGTAGGCATACGAGGCGGGCGTGTCGTTAAAATCGCCGCACAGGATAACCGGGTAAGGCGATGCCGCAACATAACCTTCGATTATTTCGGCCTGCGAAGCACGTTTCCTGAAGGCTTGCCGCAATTTGCCCAGGATGATCCTGGAGCTGGATGAAGGAATTGACGCGGACGGATCCATCACCTCCGCCACATATTTATAGTCGCTGCGCGAAAACCTAACCGACTCGAGGTGAAAATTGAAGACACGGAGGGTATCGCCGCGAAAGACAATATCGGTAAAGATGCCCGAGTTGGATTTGGCATCCTCAAAATGGATTTCACCGCGGTTAACAATGGGATATTTGGTGAAAGTGGCCAAACCGTAATGTTTCCTGCCTTCCACTTCTCTAACGTAATCTACGTGAAAGTTTTTGGCGTCCTGCATTTCTGTGAAAGGGCCGATGGTCGGAAAATATTTGTCGTTGCCATGAAAAAACTCCTGAAAGCAAACTATGCCTGCATCTTTGGCCTTTACCAGCTCGAAAATGGCATTGCGCACAAACAGGTCCTTGCCTCCGGTAATATGCTGATCGAACAGACGCACATTGTAGCTGAGGACTTTCAGCGCCTCATCGTAGCTGCCAATGGGTTTTTCCTCGTTAAAGGCAACATGCCTGAAAAACATGGTCCATCCTGCCAGCAGTGCCACCAGGGATATCAGGAAATAGCTCCGCCATTTGATGATCCAGCATATCATGAACAACAGGTTCAGCACGAAAAGCATAGGGTAAAACAAGCCGAGGATGGCGGGCAACCAGGCTTTTTGCGGGCTGATGTACGGCGCAAGATATGACAGCGCGAGGGCTGTGGCTAAAAAGATATTCAGCAAGACAGTCAGGCGAAGGCCCCACATACGTCCGGCGGATTTATTTGCACTTTTCACCATGCAGAATCAGCTTTTCTTATTGCTCGATCTGAACAGCAATTCTTTCTCCTCTTTGGTCAGGCTGTTGTAACCCGATTTGGAAATTTTCTCCAGGATCTTATCAATGCGGTCCTGGTATTCGTTTTTGCGGAAATTATACTCCTCGTCGGTCAGGGGCCTGCTATTTCCGCTGCCCGTGCTTCCCGGGGAAGATTTTTTGGGTTTGGTGAAAAATCTGAAAAATCGTTTAAAGTTCATGTTTCCCAGGTTTAAGGTTACATCCCGGCCCTGTTTCATCATTTTGATGTACAAAAATCCCCAAAAGGCGCCGCCAAGGTGCGCAATGTGTCCTCCCGCGTTTCCTCGGTTTATGCTCAGAAGGTCGACGGCAATGAGGATCAGGGCTAGGTACTTAAGTTTAACGCGGCCAAACAAAAACAGAACTACCGAATATTCCGGAACGTACGTGGATACGGCAATGAGTACAGCCAGCACCGATGCACTGGCGCCCAGTGCCACAGAATAATAAACGCTTTCGCTGAAAACCGGAAAAAGATTGAAAGCGGCAATATAAAATGCAGCACCGCTCAGCCCTCCGAGAATGTACGTACTCAGCAGTTTACGATCGTCGAGGTATTCCATAAAAATGCGCCCGCCGAAGTACAGCACGAACATGTTGAAGAAAATATGGAACAGGTTTTCGTGAAGAAACATGTAGGTGAAAATGCTCCACGGCCTGAGAAGCAGGGAATCGATGTTGGCCGGTATCGAAAAGTAGTAGGTGAGTATGGAAATACCCGGAATGCCGGCCGGGTTGTTCTGTACCTGGAAGAGCCAAAGGAACAGGTTTACAATGTTAACCAGCAGAAATACCGCCACATTGATAATGATCAGGCGGCCCAGCACAGATTTCCTTCGAAAGAAATCCTTTACTTCGTCCAATGGATTCTGATGGTAATACATAGCTTAATAAACCCCTTTGCGTTTCCAGTATTTGATGAGGAAAAAACCAAAGACCATGCCGCCCAGGTGCGCGAAGTGCGCCACGTTGCTGTCGGAATTGGTGAAACCCAGGTACAGCTCGAGCAGTCCGTAAAAGATTACAAACCATTTGGCCTTGATGGGAAACAGGAAATAAATGTATAGCAGCGTGTTGGGAAACATCATCCCGAAAGCCAGCAGAATGCCGAACACCGCCCCCGAAGCGCCGATTACATTGGGCTTGTTGAGCAGGTATTCCTTGTAATCCATTACGAAGCCGCGTGCGCTTTCCAGAATGGCGCGGTTGTCGGGTGCATTTGACAGTTGGTAAAGATCCTTCTGGAATTCTTTAAAATCGAGATAGATCTGCCCGGAATAGGGCGAAAGTTGTCCGGCGATGGAATTGTTGAGCGCCACCAGGTTGGAATAAGTGGGATCGTTGATGATGCTGTTGAGCGCCTCCACCAGCGGATTGAACTCGAAGTAAAAAATTATGTAATGCACCAGTGCCGCGCCGATGCCCGTCACCAGGTAGTATACCAGAAAACGCTTCGATCCCCACACATTTTCCAGAATGTAGCCAAACATCCACAATGCAAACATGTTGAAGAAAATATGGGAGAGGCCGCCATGCATAAACATATAGGTGATGAACTGGTAAGGGCTGAATTGCTGTGCTGCAAAATAATGCAGTCCCAGAATTTCAGTCAGATCGATCCCGAATGCCTTTTGCAGTGCAATGGTTGCCAGAAAAAAAATCGCGTTCAGTATCAACAGGTTTTTTACCACGGGTGGCAGTAAGCTGAAACCTTGCGGCCGGTATTGCTGATAGTTCATTTTTTGTGCTTTGGACTGATAACTTAATTCTTTTTGTTTTGTTCATGGTTTTTCGCCTGCTTCCCTGCAAGTTCGTCGAGGGTGATCACCCTCACCACAGGATCCCCGTCGATAGAAAGTTCGGGTACTTTGCAGCTAAACAACGATTCGATCACGGCTTTCATTTCCGATTGCTGCAAAACCCGCCCATGCCTGATCGACATATTTTTGGCCAACGAGCGTGCTAAATTAATCTTTTTATCAAGATTGAGCTGAATGAGGTTGTTTTTGTAACTCTCGATCACCCCTTCGATCAGTTCTACGGGATCTCCCTGTCTCAGATCGGCCGGGGTGCCGTCTATCAGGAAATGAAAACTCTTTTTCTCATCCGGCTTTATGCTGAAGCCAAGCAGATTAAGATCTTCCATAATTTCGTAAAGCAGTTCGGCATCATCAGGCGAAAGCGATAAACCGATGGGAAACAGTTCCTGTTGCGACAGCGATTGCTGCGACCCCAAAAGCTCCAGGTAGCGTTCGAAAAGAATACGCTCATGGGCTTTCTGCTGATCGATCACCATCAGCCCCGACTTTACCTGCGAAAGGATAAAACGGTTGTGGAGCTGGAAGAAGTTGCTTTCCTGCGGATGCGTCACGCCAAGATCGGCCTGCATTTGTCCCGAGCCAGGGCTTCGACTTTCGTCTTTTCCTGAAGGAAAATCGGAATCCTTGTTATCCGTGTACAGCTTCTCCCAGTTTTTCCGGTTCGAGCTTTCGCGTCCTGATGTCAGTCCCTGGTTTTTTTCGAAGGGATTGAAATTGGGATTAATCTTGATTTGCGGAGGCTTGACCGGTGTGCCTTTAGGTGGCGTTTTAAAGTCGAATGCAGGCTCAACCTCAAAATCAAGCGACGGTGTAACGCTGAATTTGCCAAGCGCAGATTTAACTGCCGAACGCAGCACCGAATAAACCAGCCGCTCGTCCTGAAATTTTATTTCTGTTTTGGTAGGATGGATGTTGATGTCGATTTCTTTCGGATCGATCTCAAAAAAAATGAAATATCCCGGGTGTGCATTTTCAGGTATCAGCTCCTCGAAGGCGCTGTCGACAGCGTGGTTCAGATAAGCATGACGCATGAAACGGTTGTTCACGAAAAAATACTGTTCACCGCGCGTTTTTTTTGCATGCTCGGGTTTTCCTACAAATCCGCTGATGGTGAGCATGTCCATGGTTTGTTCTACCGGCAGAAGGCGCTGATTGAAATGCTGACCAAATATGGCAACAATCCTTTGCTTGAGCGTGGAAGGCTTGAGCTGAAATACCGCACGCCTGTCGTTGAACATGCTGAAGGCAATATTGGGACAGGCCAGGGCCACCCGCTGGAATTCCTCCAGGATATGCCGCAGTTCTACATTATTTGACTTAAGGAATTTGCGTCGTGCCGGCACATTGTAAAACAGGTTCTTCACCATGATGGTAGTCCCCTGGGGGCACTGGCAAAATTCCTGGTTTTTCACCTCCGACCCTTCAATGGTAACGCAGGTGCCCAGTTCTTCTGCAGTTTTCTTTGTTCGCAGTTCCACCTGCGCGATGGCCGCGATGGAAGCCATGGCCTCGCCGCGGAAGCCCATGGTACGGATGGCAAAAAGATCGTCTACCGAAGTGATCTTGCTGGTGGCATGGCGCTCGAACGCCAGCCGGGCATCGGTTACGGACATGCCGCAGCCGTTATCGGTTACCTGAATGAGGGTTTTGCCGGCATCCTTCACCACAAGGTCGATCTGATCGGCGCCGGCATCCACGGCATTTTCAAGCAACTCTTTTACAGCCGATGCCGGACGCTGGATCACCTCACCGGCAGCAATCTGGTTGGCAACTGAATCGGGAAGCAAATGAATAATATCCGCCATGCGAAATCTACTGTTTCCTGTCTTTTATTCCTTATCCTTTAACTCCAATGCACTACACGAAAAAAATAAAATACACCAGCAGGGCGGCGATAACCAGATAGATCAGTACATTCACCCCCTTGGCTTTGGCGCGGTTTCTGCGGTCGGCAGTGCGCCAGCGGCGATCGATTTCTCCGCGAAGCGATGCCGTATCGCCGCTTCCGGCTTTCTCGAGTTCCCGGCGCCGCTTCTCCTGCTTTTCCTTTTCTTCGTCGTAATAGCGTGACTTGTAATCGAATTGCTTAGGCTTGGGCCGTCTGAAAAATACGATTTGCATATTGTGAATTTTAATTTACAAAACTACGTCAAATTATCCTTTGAGAATGTAGGTATAACGACACGGTGGAAAAATGATTTTGTACTTTTGCCGTTCATATCGAATATCTTTGAAGGAATGACAAAGGATCGACCGGACTTAAGTAAACTGATCGTAGTGGGCGACCGGGTGCTGATCAGGCCCAAATCGCAAGACAAGAAAACCCGCGGCGGGCTCTACCTTCCGCCGGGATACCAGGAGAAGGAAGAAGTGCAGAGCGGGTATGTAGTGAAAGCGGGCCCGGGCTATCCCATTACGCTTCCTGCTGCCGACAGCGATGAGCCATGGAAAAATCCTGAAGAAAAAACCAAATACATCCCACTGCAGGTGCGCGAGGGCGATCTGGCCATCTTTATGCAAAAAGGCGCCGTGGAAGTGATGTTTCAGGGTGAAAAGTTTTTTATTGTACCACAGCAGTCTGTGCTGCTTTTGGAGCGCGACGACGAATTGTTCGATTAATTC
>JBKHBQ010000226.1:0-6427 GCA_046542305.1 Bacteroidales bacterium | reverse complement strand
CTTATGCCGTAACCAAGTATGTGAATGAGCTGTACGCCCGCGTCTTTTCGGATTTGTACGGCATCGAATGCATCGGGCTGCGATATTTCAACGTTTTCGGCCGGCGCCAGGATCCGAACGGCGCCTATGCCGCTGCCATTCCGAAGTTTATCCGGCTGCTGATCAACCACGAACCGCCTTACATCTATGGCGACGGCGAACAGTCGCGCGATTTTACCTACATCGAAAATGTGATCCAGGCCAACGAGCTGGCGGCAGTCACCCAAAATCCCGAAGCCGTCAACACCGTATACAATGTGGCCTTCGGTGAAGCCACCACCGTTAACGAACTGATCGGAAACCTGAAAACCCATCTCAGCCGCTTCGATCCGGAAATTGCAAATGTTGAAGCCATCAAGGGTGAAAAGCGGCAGGGCGACATCCTGCACTCGCTGGCGTCGGTGGATAAGGCACAGCGGCTGCTGGGGTACGTTCCGCAGTACAACATCTCACGCGGACTGGAGGAGGCCATAGCGTGGTACTGGGAAAACCTGAGGTAAACTAATCAGGAACAGCATGAATAGGAAACTCATGAAAACTGTGATGATCGCGGTGATGCTGTTAAGCGGACTTCCGGTTTTTTCGCAGAATCTGGACAGCATCGAAATGAAAATTGCGCGCCAGCCGGAAACGCCTGAATCGCTCTACTACAAAGCCCGGGCTTACATGCTTAAGTCGCTGGAGGACGATCAGCCACATCTTGTGAAGGAGGTTCTGAAACTCTATGCCGAAAAATACCACGACACCATCCCGATCATGTACCCAAATGAAAAGGTATTGTTCAATTTCTGGGCAGGTGATTTTCAGAATATGCTGAAGGATATTACAGCATATGGTACACCGGGTTTCAGGTCCATTTACTATTTCACTGCGGATCTGTCGCTGTATAATTTCGAAAGCGAGCTGCTCGGTTTTTTCTGCAATCAACAGTACCGGATGTACAACAACCTGTCGAAGCAATCATTCGATCCCCCAACGGAAGATTTTCTGGAACTATTTCTGTCGCTTTCATTGCAATGGTCGAAATGCCGGCCCGAAAAAACCAACAGCATCAATATTCCTGATGAGGTAAGGAGCTATGTGGCGAAATATCCGGCGTCGGCCTACAACAGGTTTTTACGCGAGAACCTGCCACCCGAATATGAACCCGCTCGATTTGCAATAGGTTTTTCACTTGCCGGCGGATGGGGAGATCATATGCAGGATTATGAAAGGTATTTCAACTATGGCGGGATGGTTGGCCTGGGATTGGATCTGGAATGGAGCCGCATCAAAATCCACTCAAAATTCAACGGTGGGTTTGGCAAAACACAACAGGCATTCACCAACAAAAACAATCACTGGAATGAAGGCCAAAAAATCAGCACGAATAATGGTAAAGTCTCAGCCGGATATTCGGTGATCAGTACCGAACGCATTAACCTGACGCCAACCTACGGGATTGACTGGATGTGGATAACCGAAAGACTGGAAGAGCAACACAGTGATGTGGACCCAATGACCGTAAATCTTAAAAGCCATCATGCGTTTGGTGTGACTTTCGACTGGAAGTTCGGCATTGGTTCAGGAAGTTTGTATTTGCCTGCAGCTACGTCGAACGGGTTTGTGCGGGTAAATATCGCCTATCTTATTCCGCATCAAAGCGGATCGGTTATTATTGACAATCATCCCATCGACGGGCGGGCGCTGTATGTAAATATCGGTTATGGTTTTACATTTCGTGGAAATAAAAGGGTGAAATTTTAGCGATTTGAATCCACCTCAACAACAGGAAATGATTAGCGGTTTGGAATTTTTTCAAGTTTGGAAATTTCAATTAAAACATGATCTGCTGTTAAAAAAACGTCAACAGCGGGTTCTATTGCCATTACTGATGCAAGTTGTATTGAATCAAGCGTTCTGAGGCCTGCATCCCAGTATTTTTCCATAATAAACCTCGCCCTTTGTATTATTTCATTGAAAACAGGCATTACTGTGTATTTCTGCAAATCACTATTAAATGCATCCATCAATATTCTGGCCTGAGGAAGGTTCAACTCTTTTGTCCTACATTTTTTCCAAATAGTTGAATTGAACTCCACCAATGTAAGTTCCGAAATCATCACTTTTTCAATCCGCTGTAGACGAAGAAATTGAACCAGCTCCTCCGTTCCCTCTTCTTTATGATAAAGCTTAAACAAAGAGGAAGTATCAAGAAATAATATCATAGGGCTTTTCTTCTTTCTTCGATTACTTCATCTGAAAATGAGCCTTTATAATCGATCAATGCCTGCTGCGTTTCAAGGAATGAAAAATCCGATAATTTCAAATCTTCATGTTTTTCACCCTCAATGATTACCCTGACTTTTACTGGCTTTTCAGGACAAAATTCCTGATCCAGCTTTAATTCGCCATTAAAGTATGTGCCCGTTAGTATTGTCATTGCTCAATAGTTTACATAAATATTAACCGCCTTATTACGAAAAAGTTGCTTTACAAATTTAATAATTTACTGGTTTCACCCCTCCTTCATCCATTCGAAAACGCGGTAGTGCTCGCCGTCCATTCCCACGGCTTCGTAAACTTTTTGTGCCTGCACATTGCGCTTGTCCACATACAGCCTGACGCCGGCCACCTGCTTTTGGTCACGGGCCAGTTCCCTGACGTGATCATATAGCTTTCTGAAAACTCCCGTTCCGCGATATTCAGGCAGCACATAAACCGATTGCAGCCACCACACCGATGCATTGCGCCAGTCGCTCCATTCGTAGGTGGTCATCATGCTGGCGATGATCCTGTTATTAGCTTTCGCAACAAAATAGCGGCCCAGTTCGGGATGGTCGAAAACAGCCTTTACGCCAGCTTCAAGCGTAGCCGGATCGAGTTGAAGGTTTTCAGTTTCAAGCGCCATTTTATGCTGAAAAGCCGCAATCACACCGCTATCCGCCCTCTGTGCATCGCCGATCAAAATCTCCGGAATTTTCTCCTCTTCCATAAAATATTCGATTTATTTTCTGCGTTGAAAATATGTTAATCTTTGTTTAACTAAAATCTAAACACTACTTGCAAAAGCTCCCCGCAACCGGCGGGGAGTTTTTTTGTGGTGTTTCTGCCCGGTGAATTTTCCTAATAAACTTCCGGAATAAATGTTTGTTCGTCCATGGGCGGGCGCACGTACCCTTTGTCATCAGGCCTTGTGGGCAGTTCGAACGGCTCCGGGGTCAGGTCTTCGTAAGGGATCATGCTCAGCAAATGATGAATGCAGTTGAGCCTGGCTTTTTTCTTGTCGTCCGAAGGTACCACATACCAGGGGCAGACTTTGGTATCGGTGTAGGCAAACATTTCGTCCTTTGCCCGCGAATATTCCACCCATTTATCACGTGAATCGAGATCCATCGGGCTGAGTTTCCAACGCTTTGTGGGGTCGTTGATGCGTGCCTGAAACCTGCGCTCCTGTTCTTCCACGCTCACCGAAAACCAATATTTTATCAGTACGATGCCCGAGCGGATGAGCATCCGCTCGAAATTGGGGCACGACCGCAGGAATTCCCAGTACTCGTCTTCGGTGCAGAAACCCATTACACGCTCCACGCCGGCGCGGTTGTACCAGCTCCTGTCGAAGAGCACCATTTCGCCGGAGGCAGGAAGATGGGGAACATAACGCTGGAAATACCATTGGGATTTTTCGCGCTCGGTAGGTGTTCCCAGCGCCACCACGCGGCAGATACGCGGATTGAGGCTCTGAATGATCCGCTTGATGGTGCCGCCCTTACCGGCCGCATCGCGCCCCTCGAAGATGACCACCACCTTCAGCCCCTCCTGCTTAATCCATTCCTGCAGCTTCACCAGTTCGATCTGAAGCTTACGCAGTTCCTTCTCGTAAAAAGCATAATCCAGCTTTTCGGTAATGCTGTGATCTTGTTTTTGCCCGTGTTCGTGATGGTTGTTTTTGTGTTTCTTTTTCGATTTTCCCATTGTTTACACGTTTGCATGAAAAATTTGATTTACTCCAGCCGCATAGTCCCGTTGCCGATTTCCGAAATATAAAATTCAGCCTTCAGGCCGGTTTTTCCGGTGTACTTTTCCCCCACCTCCTGAATGAAATTCTCCACCGCCTCTTGCTGCACCAGGGCGACCGCGCACCCTCCGAATCCGGCGCCGGTCATGCGGGCGCCCCGTACGCCATCCGACTGCCTGGCCGCTTCCACCATCGCATCCAGTTCGGCGCCTGTCACTTCATAATCATAGCGAAGGGAGTTGTGGGAGGCGTTCATCAGCTTACCAAACAATCGAAGGTTCCCCTGTCGGAGCGCTTCCACCGCATCCAGCACGCGCTGATTTTCGGAGATCACATGCTTGGCTCTTTTTCTTATGGTAATATCGGGAATGAGGTGTTTGATTTCGGTAAATTCCTGGTAGGTGAGGTCGCTGAGGCTGTCGATATTTTTCGCTTTGCGCAGATAATCCATGGCTTTACGGCACTCGCTCACCCTTTCGTTGTATTTCGAATCCGCGAGTCCGCGCGATTTGCTGGTATTTGCAATTACCAGTTTATGACCTTCCAGGTGGAGCGGGATCAATTCATATTCGAGTGTACCGCAATCCAGGAAAACAGCCCGGTTTTTTTCGCCCATTCCCACGGCAAATTGATCCATGATGCCGCAATTCACCCCCACAAATTCATTTTCAGCTTTTTGCGAAAGCTTCACCAGTTCGGTCTGCGGCAATCCAAGAGCATACATGTCATTCAGTGCAAAAGCCGTCACCATTTCGATGGACGCCGACGAGGACAGTCCGGCGCTGTTGGGAATGTTGCCGTAAAACAGCAGATCCACTCCCTCCGGTTCCAGTCCGTGTTTCCTCAGTTGATCGATCACGCCAAGCGGGTAATTGATCCATTTATCGGCCTGTTTTTGGTGAATCTCATCGAGCGACAGCTCAAATACCTCTTCAAAATTTTCGGAAGCCAGTGTGATGCGGGTCGTCTGGTTTTTCCTGATCAACAGATAAGTGCCAAAAGTCAGGGCGCAGGGAAGCACATATCCGTTGTTGTAGTCGGTATGTTCGCCGATCAGGTTCACCCGCCCCGGCGAGAAATACACCGGCAACGCACCCGAAGAGGCTCCAAATCGTTCTGCAAATGAAGATTTTAATTGTTCACGGTTCATGTTCCTCCTGATTGAAAGCACTAAACTACAATTAAAATGTTTCGGATAAAAACATCTGTTGATAATTCAGGTATAGGTGTTATTAATTTTGTAATTGATGAAATGATCGACACCGGCATGGGATATTAAGCGGTATGCAAAAAAAGCTATTTTTGTGAATAGAACCGAACAAAGAAATTTATGAAGAAACTTCTTAACATTGCTGTACTTCTGCTGCTTTTGACTCCTGCCGGATTTGCACAGGCCGAATATCAGAAATTCACTCCCGAGGAGCGCAACTGGTCGGAGTATAATTTAACGGGCTGGCGTTTCGGCATCAACATGGGCATGTACCTGGCCAATAAAAACACGGCGGCGTTTTACAGCGGCGTGCCGGGTAATGAAAACAACATCGACTGGGTACTCAGCAATGAATACTGGTATGAAGAGATCCGCCAGCAACTCAACAGCCGCGAAATCATCAGAAAGCCTTCGGAAGTGCCGGCAGACTGGACCTCAGCGTACGAGACCTGGCGGATAGAAAACGATGTGGCTCCCGGCGATACCTCTCAATGGTGGATTTACTATCCTGAAGATCTCAGGTACGACGCAGCCATCTCGCCGGGATTTTATGCCAAATATAATTTCAACAATACTACGGGAATTTTCATCCAAAGCAACTATGTGAAGCTGAAAACCAGCGGGGTGTTTCAGATGGTGATCGATTCGATTACCTACACCACCGATCCGGCCCTGCGTACCGGATACATCCGCGGAATCGAGGAGCGGGTGAACATCGACATCGGCTTCAGCAAATTTTACCGCACCGGAAAATATACCAGCATCTTTGTGGAAACCGGCTTCCACCTCAACAGCACACAGGTGCTCGAACACCGCATCATGATCGGAAACCGGCAGTATACGCTCATCAACACTTATCTCAATCAACCCTATGTTCCCAACACCAATCTGACGGAATATACCATTTACCAGGGTGGACTGGGCATCGGCATTTTCCTGAACGGCGGTGTGAAATTCATCCTCACCGAAGATGTTTCGATCGATCCCGGATTCCAACTATACTGGAAACGCATCAACCTGGAAGGCTACAAGGATTTTGCAGCAGATTACTATTTTTACATCCGGCTGATTTTTAATTTGTTTTAACTGAAAACATTTTATGTCACAAATAACTTTTCAACCAATATCTTTTCATCCAATAACTTTTTATCCAATAACTTTTTATCCAATAACTTTTTATC
>JBKHBQ010000225.1:0-6488 GCA_046542305.1 Bacteroidales bacterium | reverse complement strand
ATGGAATTCAAGGTGGTGAAAATCAACCAGGAATACAAAAACGTGGTGGTTTCACACAAAGCACTTATCGAACGCGAACTCGAGCAGCAGAAAGCCGAGATCATTTCGAAACTCGAAAAAGGTCAGGTACTCGAAGGAACCGTTAAAAACATTACCAGTTACGGCGTATTTGTCGATCTTGGCGGTGTTGACGGTCTGGTTCACATCACCGATCTCTCGTGGGGGCGCATCAATCACCCGGAAGAAATCGTGGAACTCGACCAGAAGATCAAGGTGGTTATCCTCGATTTCGACGACAACAAGAAGCGTATCGCACTTGGTTTGAAGCAACTCACCCCGCATCCGTGGGATGCCCTCGACTCCTCACTTAAAGTTGGCGATAAGGTAAAAGGCAAGGTCGTTGTGATTGCCGATTACGGTGCATTTATCGAAATTGCTCCCGGGGTAGAAGGCCTGATCCATGTTTCGGAAATGTCGTGGTCGCAGCACCTGCGCACCGCACAGGATTTCCTGAAAGTGGGCGACGAAGTGGAAGCTGTTATCCTCACCCTCGACCGCGAAGAGCGCAAAATGTCGCTGGGCATGAAGCAGCTCATCCCCGATCCGTGGGAAAATATCAAACAAAAATATCCCGTGGGCTCCAAGCATACTGCCACCGTTCGCAACTTTACCAACTTCGGTATTTTTGTGGAACTGGAAGAAGGCGTGGATGGCCTGATCCACATCTCCGACCTCTCCTGGTCGAAGAAGATCAAGCATCCGGCTGAATTCACCAAGATCAACGAAGCAATCGAAGTGGTGGTGCTTGACGTGGATGAAGAAAACCGCCGCCTGAGCCTCGGACACAAGCAACTCGAAGAAAATCCGTGGGATGTATTCGAGACCGTGTTCACCGTGGGTTCGATCCACAAGGGCACCATCGCCAGCGCCACCGACAAGGGCATGGTAGTTACGCTGCCTTACGGCGTGGAAGGCTTCGCCCCCACCCGTCACCTGCAGAAGGAAAACGGCACCATGGCAAAGGTTGATGAAACCCTCGATTTTAAAGTGATCGAATTTTCGAAGGAAAACAAAAAGATCATCCTTTCGCACACCCGCGTTTCGCAGGATGCACATTTTGCCGAAAAGGCCATCCAGGAAAAAGAACAGAAAGCACAGCAGCGCTCCACCAAGCAGGCTGTGAAGAAGATGAAGGATAACCTGGAGAAAACCACCCTCGGCGATATTGGCGCACTGGCAGAACTGAGATCCGAAATGGAACAGGAAGCCCGCGAAAAGCTGGAATCGTACGCCAAAAAGCAGGAAGAAAAAGAGAAGAAAGCCAAAGAGGAATCTCCTGCTGAGGAAAAACCTGAACCTGAAACAGCTCCGGAAGAAGAACAGACGATTGCCGATTCCGAAGCGCAGGAAAATGAGCTACACAAAGATGAGGACGAATTGAGGAAGGAAATGACCGATCAGGATCCTGCTGAAAAAGCCGAACAGGTAAAAGAAGAAGAAATCACTGAAGAAACAAAAGCATCATCCGAAGAAGAAGAAAATGAAGATAAGAAAGAAGAAGAGGATGATGAGAATAAAGAGAAATAATCACTGATTTCTGTGAAATAAAAGCTGCCCTTTTCCGGGGCAGCTTTTTTTTTCGAACTGCATCCTTTCACCGGTTCGTGGAAAAAGAATTACCTTAGCCTGATTAAAGAAATTTTTACCAAATCCCGACACATGGCATTTTCAGCAACAATATTGGGCAGCAGCAGCGCCACGCCCACCTCCAAAAGAAATCCATCGAGCATCCTGCTCAACATGAACTACAAATTTTTTCTGGTAGATTGCGGCGAAGGCACCCAGATTCAGCTCCGCCGTTTCAGATTCAAAATCCAGAAGATCCGCCATATTTTTATCAGCCATTTGCATGGCGATCATTTTTTCGGACTGGTAGGACTGATTTCCTCGATGCACCTGCTGGGCCGGCAGGAAGATCTGCATGTATATGCCGATCCGCGTATCAAAGGGATCATCGATCTGCAGATGGAAGCCTCTGCCACCGAGCTGCGGTTTAATATTGTTTACCACCCTACCAATCCGTCGGAACCCGAGATTCTTTATGAGGACGACGATCATTTCATCCGCTCCTTCCCGCTCGACCATCGCATCCCCACCACCGGCTTTTTATTTTCGGAAAAGAAAAAACCGCTGAAAATCAGAAAGGAATTCGTAAAGCAGGAACGGCCTACGGTGGAAGAAATTCACAAAATCAAATCCGGCGAAGATTATGTTTCACAATCGGGAAGGTTTTACAAAAACAGCCAGATCACCATCGCGCCACCACCCCCACGATCATTCGCCTATTGTTCTGACACCCGCTACAACGAAGCTACTGCGGAATATGTAAAAGGCTCCGACCTGGTATATCACGAAGCTACATTTATGGAAGATATGGCCGATCAGGCTGAGGAAAAATATCATTCCACCGCGGCACAGGCAGCCGACATTGCCAGAAAAGCCGGGGCTGGCCGCCTGATCATCGGGCATTTCAGCGCACGCTACAAAAATCTGGAAAAGCTCCTGGAAGAAGCAAAACAAATTTTCCCGGAAACCGAACTTGCTGAGGACGGACTTACATTTAAAATTGTAAGAAAATAAAAAACCCGGTATCGGTACCGGGTTCAAACACAAACATTATGAAAAACAAAAACTAAACTCTCTTTTCTTTAATCCTGGCTTTCTTACCGCGCAATCCTCTGAGGTAGAATATCCTTGCCCTGCGAACTACACCACGTTTGTTCACCACTATCTGCTCGATAAACGGTGATGATACAGGGAAAATCCTTTCAACACCCACGTTGCCCGAAATTTTGCGAACGGTGAAAGTGGCCGCCGGGCCGCTTCCTTTGCGCTGCAATACCACACCGGTAAAGTTCTGCAAACGTTCCTTGTTGCCTTCCTTGATTTTATAGGTTACCGTAATGGTATCTCCGGCTTTGAAATCGGGCATCTGCTTAATCTCTACCTGATCTTCAACGTACGATATAAGTTCTTTCTTGCTCATTGCTTTAGCATTTAAGTATTCTCTAAAAAGGAGTGCAAAAGTACAGAAATATTTTTGAATACAACAATATGAATCAAAAAAAATAAAAAATCTCTTTCCCTTACCTCACCACAAACTTCCGGGTCACCCGCTCATGCCCTGTTTGCTTGACATTCACAAGGTACACGCCGGGGGATAAGTTGCTGACATCAAGCTTGCCGCCGACTTTTCCGTCCCCGATCAGCACCCCTGCAGGATTGAAAATGGCATATCCTTCGCCCATCAATTCCTGGCTGAAATCAATGCTGACTATTCCGGGCGCATCATGCACAATCCTGATCATGGATTTGGGGGGCTTGTCAGCATTTCCGGTTGAAGTTCCCTGTGGCACCAGTTTGATGATGCTGTGGGTAAAAGGATCGTTGTTGCTCCACGATTGGCCGTTGGTAGCCAGGAACAATTCTCCCTCAGGGCTGGCACAAACATCGCGCAGACGGCCCCAGTAGCCAACAAACCACTGCTTTTCGGCAGTAATTTCCTTCCCGTCGGGAGAAAGCTCAAGTTCCACCACCCGCTTATCCTTCAGCACGGTCAGCAGGATGGTGTGCTTCCATTCCGGTATGGCATCATAATTATAATAAATGAGATCTGAAGGAGCGATGGTGGGCGTCCAGGCAGAGATGGGTTCCTTCACATTATGTTCTTCGCAAAAATCCTGCTCCGCCGGGGTATCGCAAAAACCAAGCACCTCGGGCCACCCGTAATTCCTGCCTTCTTCGATGATGTTCACCTCGTCGTCGGTTGATGGGCCGTGCTCAGAACTGTAAAGGATGCCGTCAGGACCATAATCCAGCCCCTGGGCATTCCGGTGCCCGAAAGTATAAACATAGTTGTCGCCGCCGAACGGATTATCCTGCGGGATCGTGCCATCGAGGTTTATGCGCAGGATTTTTCCGTTGAGCGAATTCACGTTTTGCGGTGCCGATAGGTTCTGGGCATCGCCGGTGGTCATCAATAATTTCCCGTCGGGAGTAATCACCAGCCTCGAGCCGTCATGGGTAGTATTTCCCGGAATGCCGTCGATAAGGATGGTCTCATTAATCAGGCTGTTGTTTTGATAATCAAAATAAACCAGCCGTTCCTTAATCCCCCCCTCCTGGTAAGTGTAAACCAGATATACGCGTGGCACCTCTTCGAAATCGGTATGCAGCGCCATGCCGAGCATGCCCGACTCACCCTGCTGATGCACCGCGCCGGTATGATCGAGAATAATGATCTGCTCGCCGGTTTCGGGGTGTATGCGGCTTACCCTACCATGACGCTCGGTCACCCAGAGCCAGCCATCAGGGCCGTATTGGATTTCCCATGGAATATCCAGCCCGGTGATCAGCGTGGTGGTATCGAGTGTGGTGCTTTCAAGCGTAACCTGCGAATGTACCTGTGCCAGAAAAAATGCAATGACAAATGTGAGGATCAATAATATTTTTTTCATGATGATGCCTTTCCTGTTTAATGTTTTTAACAAGAAATCATCACGAATGTTTCAGGCACGATCATGCATTCCAGATTTCCCACGCGCGTTCGGCCTGCAGCCCGAGCATGTGCACACCGTTCATCACCCGGGCCCCGGCCGCCTGCCCTTTTTGCATAAAAACCGTTTGCGCTGGGTTGTAGATCAGGTCGTAAAGAAAATGCTTCTCTGAAATAAATTCATACGGAATAGGCGGAAAATCCTGCACGTGCGGCACCATGCCCAGTGGTGTGGTATTGATGATGAATGGGTGCCGGGCGACTATTTCAGGTGAAAGCCCTGCATAGGAAATTACATTGCCGCCGGCAGGATTACGTGAAACAAACAAGCTTTCAATCCCCCACTTCTTCAACACATAATCTACTGCACGGGCCGATCCGCCGGTACCGAGCACCAGCGCCTTTTTATACTGCAGAAAAACATCCGTGGAGTTTTCGAATCCCCATGCATCGGTATTGAAGCCCGACAGCATGACGTTATTCTTTTTGCGCCTTACCGCGATGGTATTCACCGCACCAATGCGCGTGGCTTCCTCATCGCACTGATCAAGGTATGGGATGATGCTTTCCTTGAAAGGGATGGTTACGTTCAGCCCGGCAATATCCGGACGGGATTTCACGAGTTGCGGAATATCCTGTGGTTTCTGCAGTTCGAACAATTCGTAGCTGCAATCGGGAAAATTCTCCCTCAGGAACTTTTCAGTGAAATAATGTTGCGAAAAGCTATGAATCAATGATTTTCCGGTGAGTCCGAAACACTTCACACCTGTCCTTTTTGAGAGGCAAACCTTTCGATGGCAAATATCAGCACAAAACCGGTGACGGCAAGCACGATAGCCATGGCAAGGTGCGGATCGCCATCGTACGCGCCGGGCAGCACGTTCTCTTGCAAAAGGGTTTTCACCAGCCCGTGCCGGTCGAAAGTTTCTATTGTATTTTTCCAGGGCCACACTTTGTTGAGCGAACCGACCATAAAACCGGTCAGCAAGGCGATGGTCGGGGCATGGTATTTCCTGAGCAGCCACGACAGCAAATTGCTGAAGCTGATGATTCCGACGGCTGCACCCGCCAAAAAAACGGCCAGAATCCCCACCTTCAATTCGCTCACCGCACCAATGATGTAGGCATATTTGCCCAGCAGAAGCAAAATAAAGCTGCCGGATATCCCGGGCAGGATCATGGCGCAAATGGCAATGGCGCCCGAAACAAATATAAACCAGGCCGCAGTGGTTGTTTCGGCCGGAGTGATCTCAGTGATAAAATAAGCTACGACTGCGCCTGCGATAATCGCGATGATGGTGGAGGCGTTCCATTTGCCGATCTGCTTACCGACGTATATTGCGGAGGCCACAATCAGGCCGAAGAAAAACGACCAGATCAATTCGGGATAGTTCTCGAGAATAAACGTTAGCAGCCTGGCCAGCGATAACACGCTGATGGCAATTCCCAGCATGATCGACAACAGGAACGTTCCGTTAATGGTTTTCCAGAATCCGGCAATTTTTCCACTGAACAAAAGCCTGAGCGCCTTCAGGTTTATGGATTTGATCGACCTGATCAGTTCCTCATAAATTCCTGTAATAAAAGCGATGGTTCCGCCACTGACGCCGGGCACAACATCCGCAGCGCCCATACCCATTCCCTTGAGTACCAGGATCAGATAGTGTTTCATGTAGATTTGGTTTTTTATTCCTGATCGGGTTTATACATTTCAAGCAGGTTCATGAATTCTTCGTTCTCCCTCAGGTCGGGATAAAACTCGAACAGCAGGTAGTGATCGGCAAAATTCAGGTGCAGGGCCAGTTCGAAATTCTCTGCAGCTTCTTTCATGCGGCCTTTGCGGGCCAGATAACCTGCAAGCCTGTAATAAAACTCATGATTGTGCGATTGCTTCTCGATACCCTGGGCAAGGATGTCGATGGCTTTGGCCAAC
>JBKHBQ010000224.1:0-6493 GCA_046542305.1 Bacteroidales bacterium | reverse complement strand
AAACTATTCAGGTAATCGGCCGGCGAATAAAGGTGCACGGTATCCACGTATTCGCGGCACACGTCGATCCACCACTGGTTGTCGGCGGTAAGTTGTGCCCAGGTATCCCACGGGTAGTTCAGCACCTCTTCACCACCATGCGTATTGGCCGACATCACAAAGGTATTTTCTTCTGCCAGCTCCATAAATACGATGGTTTCTGGCTGCCACTCGTTTCCGTCGGGATGGGGGCCGTCTTCCGGATCGGGATAGTTGCGGTTGAGATCCACGCCGTTGGCATTGTACCGGGTGGCACCGTTTACAGTATTGTTGCCGCCGGCATAGGTGCCGTCAGGATTGGATGCGGGGTTGATCCATATCTCGGCATTGTTGAGCAGGTTGGTGATTACCGGGTCGCTGCCGTAGTTATCGAGCATATAATCGATCAGGCGGAGCAAAAGGATATAGCCGGTGGTTTCGTCGCCATGCATGGTGCCGGTATAGAGAAATTTCGGCTCTGCTTCGCGCTGATTAACGTTTTTGGAAATTTTTGCCATCATGATCTCACGGCCTTCCGTAGATTGTCCGATGCTGAAAACTTCACAAATATCAGGATATTCCTCAGCGTACTGGTTCATCATATCGATGTAGGCATCGTAGGTAGGATAAAAATCCCATTCCTCAATTTCCCGGATGTTCACATCATCGAGCATCTTAGGGTTTTTCAGCATTTCACCGGGTTTTGGCATCAACGTGTAATCGACACCAAGCTTCAGAAATGCAGCAAATTCGTTTGGATTGGCATAAGCAAAAACGGTTTGGCCGTCATGGCTGTCGATGGAAATGATACCGGCGAGGTGCTTCATGTCAAGACCTGCGGCATCGAATTCGAAACAGATCTCCTTCCGGCCCTGAAAAATCTCCTCAAGCTTTTGTTCACAAAGTGGTTGCTGGGCGAGTAGCTGGCAGGTAAAGGTGAGTAGGGTAAAAGCAGCAATTAGTAGATGTTTAAAATTCATTTTTAAGATTTTTTGTTTTCTAAAAAGTTAGTTATCAAATTATTTAATTGCATGTACACTGATTTATTAACCTTAACGACCGGCAGCCTGAGGTTATTCTGGGCAATATCGAGAATCTGAAGCGCAGCCTTGATGCCTCCGGGGCTGCCGTCTTCAAACAGCGTATCGATAATTTCAAGCAACTGGTAATGGATGTTGCGGGCCTGATCGTAATTGCCTTCGAGGCAAAGCTTCACCATCTGCGAAAACTCAGCGGGGAATGCATTGGCCACCACCGAAATAACGCCCTCGGCTCCGAGGGCCATCAGGGCCATGGTGAGGGCATCGTCGCCGGAAATCACACTGAATCCTTCGGGCTTATTCCTGAGGATCTTCATGATCTGCGCAAGATTTCCCGAGGCTTCTTTGATGGCTACGATGTTTTTGAATTCGCTCGCCAATTGTAGCGTGGTTTCCGCCTCAATGTTTGCACCTGTGCGGCCCGGCACATTGTAAAGGATCAGCGGCAGGGGCGAAATGGTGGCGATGGTTTTGTAGTGATAATAAATCCCCTTTTGCTGTGGTTTATTGTAATAAGGACTTACCGACAAAATGCCGTCGATGCCGTCGAAAACAGTAGATTTAATGGTATTGACAATTTCCTGCGTGTTATTTCCTCCGATACCCATTACGATCGGAACGCGCTTATTTGCCGACTCGATCACATGATCCACCACAGCCAGTTTTTCGTCTTTCGACAAAGTGACCGATTCGCCGGTGGTACCAAGCACCACCAGGTAGTTTACACCATTGGAGATGGTATGCTCGACGATTTTTTCGAGCGCCCCGAAATCGATGGTGCCGTACTTATGAAATGGCGTTACCAATGCAACGCCGGTACCTGTAAATGTTTTGTTCATGACCTTGAAGTATTTAAAGATGTCAGATATGCAAGCATTGAATCATAAAACTGATTGAATGTACCCTGTTCAGGCATTTTGATCATAAAGTCGTACACCTTCACCATTTCCTCGCGATAGCTGCCGGTTTTAAAAGCCGCTTTGGACATGCCTGCAATATAATCCAGCGCGGGCTGATGGCTGATACTGAAATCGAGCAGGATATCAAAAGGCGCTTCCATAAATTCCTTTACAGCCCCGGTGGTGGGAATTCCCAGCAGGTTGATATCTTTTCTTCCGATCAGATCGATTTTGAGTTTGGCCAGGTAGTAATTGGGAACCGTTTTACCCGGGAGCAAACCCATGGCCCGTACCTGCTTTTTCTCTTCGGTCAACCTGTAGATGAGGCTGTTTATCCTGCGGTACATTTCCTCGTTGTCGAGCGAAAACAAGATCCCCACATGTTGGCAGCCGTTAAGGCTTATCGCCGCCCGCTGGCGGTGCGTCCGTTTCAATTCCCTGTCGATCAGAAAATGAATTATGCGATGCCTTAATGCCTGAAACATTTTTTTTTGGTATTGTTGGTTTTGATCATTCGCCGCCAAAATTATAAAACATCAGGGCGCTTCACACCTTCCGCACGAAATAACTGCTGTTAAATCTTCACAAGGCACTCGGTGATTTCGCCGATGTACATTCTATGGTAGTCGTTTTCAGGATAATGTTTGTTGATGTCCGGATCGATGAAATGCTCCGCAACAAGATCGTTAAAATAAATTTTACGGCATTCCATCTGCAGCCGCGACTGATCGAAATACACTCCGTTGTTCGGGCTGGTAAAGGTGGAAAGGCCGGTTTCTTCGGCTTTGTTCACATCCCGACCTGATCGCGTTCCGCAATAGTTGAGCATTTTGCGATAAGAATGATCGAAAAACTGAAGGGTGAAATAGCTGCTGTTTTCCACAAACCGGTAGGTATAGCGCTGGGGCCTGATAAAGATGTAAGCCACCGGCTTGTTCCACAAAAAGCCCAGTCCGCCCCAGGCTGCTGTCATCATATTATAATCTTCCGGAGTGCCGGCCGTAATCAGCATCCACTCGAAGCCGATCAGGTTTACCGCCCCTTCACTGATGTCGCGAGCTGCAATCCTCTTGAATTGTTTCATCGAATCCCTTTCTGTATTTTCATCAAAAATAGAAAAATCAAATGAATATTTTTAAAGCAATTGAGTGAAATCCGGCTTTATTATGAAAAATAATACAGCGGTACGATTACCGGCCATAAGCATACAGTTACTAAACCAACCGACACACTTACGAACCGGTTCTTTTTTTTGGCTCCGGAAGGTATTAGATTTGACACTCCACATCATTTGATATCCAGCAATTTTTCATATCGTTCTATGATTTGACAGCCTGCCTTCCGGCGGGCTTTTTTGCAGTAGCAATTTGAAAAAAGCTGCACAAGCCTTACCTTTACACTAAAAATAAAGTAACCATGAAATCCTAAATCACTGAAAATTTTATCAGTAGATCAAATCAGGGAAGCAGATGCCTATACCATTAAAAACGAACCGGTCGAATCCATCGACCTGATGGAACGCGCAGCCACACGCTGCTACAAATGGATAAGGAAACGCACTGAACCCTCACAGCCGGTGAAGGTTTTTTGCGGCCCGGGAAATAATGGTGGCGACGGGCTGGTCATCGCCAGGCTTCTGGCCGAAAAGGAGTATCATGTTTCGGTTTACATTCTCAGGTTTACCGATAAAACAAGTGATGATTTTGCGGCTAACCTGGATCGGCTGAAAAAAATGAAATCTGTAGAAATTACAGATATTACCGAACACGATGATCCACCACAGACAAATGCCGACGACCTTGTGCTGGATGCCATTTTTGGTTCGGGGCTTACGCGCCCTGTGAAAGGCTGGCTGGCCGGAATTGTGGAAAGCATCAACAAAAGCGAATGCATCACCATTGCCATCGATACACCTTCGGGATTGTTCAGCGATGAAAATACCACCGGAAAGGAAGGCACCATCATTGAAGCCGATTATACCCTCAGCTTTCAGTTTCCAAAGCTGGCATTTCTTTTTCCTGAAAACGACCCTTTTGTGGGAGAATGGCACATCCTGCCAATCGGATTAATGGAGGAATTCACCGAAAAAACAGAGGTCACAAATTACCTGCTTGAACAAGATGATGCGCGGCAAATGATCAAAAGCCGCAACAAATTCGATCACAAAGGCCACTTCGGACATGCGCTGCTGATTGCAGGAGAGTACGGAAAGATGGGCGCTGCCGTGATGGCCGCACATGCAGCTTTACGCGCTGGTGCCGGGCTGGTGACCGCGCACATCCCCAAATCGGGATACCAGATTATTCAAACCGCCCTGCCCGAATGCATGGTTAGCGTGGATAATTCGGACCTCAGGTTTTCGGAACACCCTGACCTGGCACCATACAATGCCATTGGAATCGGCCCCGGCATCGGGCTGTCGAGGGATACGCAAAACGCGCTGAAAGTTCTCATCCAAAACGCTGCACAGCCTCTGCTGTTCGACGCCGATGCCATTAATATTTTGGGAGAAAACAAAACCTGGATTTCCTTTGTTCCGAAAAACAGCATTTTTACACCACATCCAAAGGAGTTCGAACGGCTCGCGGGAAAATCATCAAATGATTTCGACAGGCAGCGACTGCAAAAGGAATTTTCGATAAAGTACGGGGTGTATGTGGTGCTAAAAGGCGCACATACCTGCATTTCCGCACCATCGGGAAAATGCTTCTTCAACAGCACCGGCAATCCGGGCATGGCTTCGGGAGGCAGTGGCGATGTGCTGACCGGCATAATTCTGGGATTGCTGGCGCAGAAATATCCGCCCTTGCATGCCTGTACACTGGGAGTTTACCTGCACGGGCTGGCCGGCGACATTGCTGCAAAAGATCAGGGTCAACAGGCGTTAATTGCCGGCGATCAGATTACATCTATCGGGAAGGCATATAAAAAGCTGCGGTAAAAATTAAAACGAAAAGGGGGATCACGCCTCTTTTTGGAAGGCAATCCCCCTGGTACTACTTTGCAAAACTCCTGAACCCTTTTACAATCCCCCTGCAATAAGGAATGTGGCAGCAAAAGCCACGATAGCGTAAAGCTCCGGGAATACGGCGAGGATCATGGTTTTTCCGAATACATCATAGCCTGATCCGATACCGGCGATACCGTTGGCGCAAATGCTGCCCTGACGGATAGCCGAAAGCAGTGCCACAAGGCCGAGTGCCACGCCGGCACCAAAAATGGCCGCACCGGAAAGGATGCTCATCTCCGGTGTGATCACGCCTGTATTGTTGATCACGAAAAAGCCTGCGAATCCGTAAAGACCCTGGGTTCCGGGAAGCGCGCTCAGCAACATGTAGTTACCGAAAGCCTCATCATTTTTCTTCAGTGCGCCAATGGCTGCATTTCCTCCCATTGAAACGCCGTATGCACTTCCAATACCGGCAAGGGCAATCATAAGTGCGATACCGATGTAAGCTAAGATTAATGGTAATGCCATAATTGTTCTCTCCTTAAATTTGTTGTATGATACTTTTTAATGATTTCTATTTTTTTGATTAAATGATTTTGTCATCCGCTTCCACTACTTTTTTTCTGAAGGGATTATATGATTTGCCGCCCCCTTCGAAACCTGCATTTTTGTAGAATTCAACAAAAGTGAGACGCATGGGATGCACGAAAGCGCCCAGCGATGCCATAAAGATGTTCAGCCCGTGGCCGATCAGCAGGATGATCAGGAAGATCAACTGACTCAGAACCGGGATATTGCCGCTCATCTGCATGGCCAGGTCGTTAAAAACATACCCGAGTATGGCGCTGGAAACGCCAAGGGCAAACAACCTGATGTACGACAGCAGGTCGCCCATTACGCCGGTAACGATGGAATAAACATCCCAGAGGCCGCCACCGAAATTGATAAAGATATTCTTGTCGGGATTATTCAAAAACAGGATCAGCACACCGCTCACGCCAAGCAGGATATAAAAGAGTGTTTTGATCATTGCCATGTTGTGCTCGTTGCCGGCCGCATACAGCACCACGCTGCCCACCAGCAGAATAATCCATCCTACCGTAGACAGGGCATATTTAAACCCACGCTGTCGTGTGATGTTGGCAGCTTTGATAAACATACCGAAAATGATCTGCAATCCGCCCAGCAACAGGGCAAAGTAGAACATCTTCTCCGAATTCAGCATCAGGTCGCGCACCGATATCAGCCAGTCCACCCGGCCTTCCTGGGCCACTTCAATCAGGTTTATGCCGAAGAATGTTCCCGAAATGGCACCGAAAATAATGGTGGATGCACCCAGCCACTGCATCAGGGTAAGAATGCGTTTCATATCTTCGTTCATCCGCGGCTTGATCAGCGTGGCGCCGATCAAAAACAACAGGCCGTATCCGGCATCGCCAAGGCAAAAGCCGAAGAACAGCATAAAGAAAGGCGCGAAGAACGGCGTAAGGTCGAACTCGCCATATTTCGGCAGCGAATACAATTTGCCGATGGGTTCGAAAAGGCGGCTGTATTTTCCATTTCTCAGCAGGATGGGCACCTTGTCG
>JBKHBQ010000223.1:0-6508 GCA_046542305.1 Bacteroidales bacterium | reverse complement strand
TGCAGATTTTTTTGTGTTCAGGTATCGGAACGAATATGGATAATAAAGGATTCACGATTTGAAGTTTATGTGCACCAAATGTAAAAAAAAAGGGGAATATGCAAACAGGAACTGCAATTTATAACCATTCCTGATAATGCCTGTACTGATTTCCGGTTTAACATACTTTTGTAAAAGCTGCTTCGCCTTTCCCCAAAATTATCCCGCACATTATTTTGGTTATCAAATTAATATTTTCTAATTTTGCCGCCCAATTTTTTGGAGGAACGAACAGTGGATTATTTAAAAAAATTTGTAATCCCGTTCCGTGGATTGAAGCTCGGAGTGCATCATTTTGATTTCGAAATTGATGATAAGTTCTTTGAGGCCGTTGAATCTGCTGAGATCGAACATGGAAGGGTAAGCGTTGGGGTTGACCTCACCAAACAGGAACGGATGCTGATCCTTGAATTCGGGATCGAAGGCATGGTGGAAGTAAGCTGCGACCGCTGCCTGGAACCGCTGGAAATGCCGGTGAAAGGCAACGAACGACTGATTGTGAAGTTCGGTGAAAACCGGGACGAGGAATCCGATGAAGTGATTATCATCCCCGAAAGCGATCACCAGATCAACATCAGCCAGTACCTGTACGAATTCATCAGCCTGCTGCTGCCCATGCAAAAAATTCATCCCGACGATGAACACGGCAACAGCACCTGCAACCCGGACATGCTCGAAAGGCTTGGACGGCGCGACGGCGAAAAACAAACCGATCCCCGGTGGGATGTATTGAAAAAACTTAAAAAATAACTTTAGTACGAACATAATTTAAAGTAAAAAATAAAATGGCTCATCCAAAACGTAAAATTTCGAAGACCAGGAGGGATAAAAGAAGGACCCATCATAAAGCTGCGATGCCAAACCTGGCTACCTGCCCCACCACGGGCACGGTACACGTTTACCACAGGGCATATTGGGTTGACGGCGACCTGTACTACAAAGGCAGGCTGGTGATGCAAAAAACCGACGCTGAATAACAAAGTTTCTCCCTGAACCTTAATTGCTAAAGATCTTCAACTGCTGATGAAAATCGGACTGGACGTTATGGGCGGTGATTTTGCACCCGAGGCTACCATCGACGGTGCCATCCTCGCTCAGCCGGAATTGCACCCCGACGACCAGATCGTGCTCATTGGCGACGAAGAGATCGTCAGGACTTTTCTCGAAATAAAACCACACCGCCCGGAAGGCATACAGGTGGTTCATGCCAGCCAGATTGTGGGTATGGCCGAAAAGCCGTTGAAAGCCCTTACCGGAAAGCCCGATTCGAGCCTCTCGGTGGGGTTCAGATTGCTAAAGGGACGAAAGATTAACGCCTTTTGCAGCGCCGGAAATTCGGGGGCCATCATGGTGGGATCGATGTACAGCGTGGGCAGCATCCCCGGTGTGATACGGCCCACCACCATCGCGCACATTCCCCAGGAAAAAGGCGGCGACAGCATCATCCTCGATATCGGCACCAACCCCGATACCAAGGCTGATGTGCTTTACCAGTTTGCCGTGCTGGGGTCGATATATGCACAGGAAGTGCTGAAAGTGAAAAACCCGCGTGTGGGCCTGCTCAACATCGGCGAAGAAGAAGGAAAAGGCAATTTGCTTTGCCAGTCGGCATTCCAGATGATGAAGGACACCAGGGATTTTAATTTTTTCGGAAACATCGAAAGCCGCGACCTGTTCCGCTCAAAGGTGGATGTGATCGTGTGCGACGGATTTACGGGAAACATCGTTTTAAAACAGATTGAGGCCATGTACCGGATGCTTCAGAAACGAAACCTTCTCGACAGCTATTTCGAACGGTTCAACTACGAAAACTACGGCGGGAGCCCTGTGCTTGGCGTGAATGGCGCAGTGGTGATCGGCCACGGTATTTCCAACAGCACGGCCATCAAAAACATGATCATGCTTTGTAAAAATATCCAGGAAGCCCGGCTTTCGTCCAAAATAAAACGGGCGCTGCACAAATACACGCGCTAATCCAAAACCAGAAAATCAAAAAATGAGCAACAAAATCAGAGCAGCGATTACCGGTATCCATGCTTATGTGCCCGAATACATCCTCGACAATAACGAACTGGCACAAATGGTGGACACCTCTGACGAGTGGATCATCACACGCACCGGTATTAAAACCAGACACATCCTCAAGGGCAAGGGAAAAGGCACTTCCGACATGGGCGCCCCGGCCGTGAAAGGCCTGCTTGAAAAAACCAATACCCACCCCGACGAAATCGACCTGATGATTTGCGCCACCGTAACACCGGACATGCAGTTCCCGGCCACGGCCAATATCATCGCCGACAAGGCGGGCATCAAAAACGCATTCCATTTCGACATCAATGCCGCCTGCTCAGGACAGATCTATGCACTGACCACCGCGGCGAAATTCATCGAATCGGGGCAATATAAGAAAGTGATTGTGGTGGGCGCCGATAAAATGTCGTCGATCATCGATTATACCGACCGCACCACCTGCGTGATCTTTGGCGACGCCGCCGGGGCCATGCTGCTGGAGCCCACTGAAAACGGCACGGGCATCATCGATTCGATACACCAGAGCGATGGCGTGGGGCGCATCCACCTCCACCAGAAAGCCGGCGGATCCGTTAAACCTGCATCGCACGAAACCGTGGATGCCCGCGAACATTACGTTTACCAGGAAGGCCAGCCGGTGTTTAAATTTGCCGTTTCGAAAATGGCGGACGTGTCGGTGGAAATGATGAAGAAACACAACATCGGGCCCGACGACCTGGCATGGCTCGTACCGCACCAGGCCAACATGCGCATCATCGAGGCCACCGCGCGCCGCATGGGCATCAAAAAAGAACAGGTGATGATCAACATCGAGCGCTACGGAAACACCACCTCGGCCACCATCCCTCTTTGCCTGTGGGAATGGGAAAATCAACTGAAGAAGGGCGACAACATCATCCTGGCTGCCTTCGGCGGCGGGTTCACCTGGGGCTCCATCTACATGAAATGGGCATACGACGGGGCGAACCATAAGTAAGCGAAAAGATATTCCGAAGTAAAAGCAATCCGCTGCAGGGTTGCTTTTTTTGTTTCTGCAGATTTCTGTTTGACGAAGCGTACCGTTCTATCTAAAAAAGCAGTGAATACTGCAAAATATGACAGCGAAGCAAACGCTTCGCCGAACGGGGAAATCCTAACCTGATTAATTCATGAAATAAAATAACTTAGTGAAGCTTAGAGTCTTTCTGCCTTCGTGGCTATTATTCCTTTTGCCACAAAGACCCCAAGACACAAAAAACTCACAAAGTTTATGAATTAACAAGCTAAGGAAGCGACTTTCCATGGCTGGAAATAAGGCCAGGCAAAAAACATTGAAAATTTCATGAGCGGCCCAAATCCTCCTCTTTTGTAATTTTGCAGATTATGATCGAAATTGTAAAATTCAACAGCCACAATGATGTGCTATACCGGCAGGCGCTGGAAATCCGCAAAACGGTATTTATCGACGAGCAGCGGGTGCCCGTGGAACTGGAAGTTGAAAACGAGGAACAGGCCACCTATTACCTGATGCTGCTCCACGGAAAAGCCATTGGAACCGCACGCCGGCGCGATACCGCGAAAGGCATCAAACTGGAACGTTTTGCCGTGCTGCCCGGTTACCGCAACAAAGCCTACGGCACCAGCATGCTTGAAGAAGTGCTGGAGGACCTGCGACAGTCGAACAAGCCGGTTTACCTGCATTCACAGATCAACGCCGTAAAATACTACGAACGGCAGGGATTTGTCAGGCAGGGCGAAATTTTTGAAGAGGCCGGCATTTTGCATTACACGATGGTGCTTCAATGAATACCGCCGGATTTCCCGGTGCCCTGCCACTCAGATGGGCGTATTCCTGCATCGGATATTTGTTTTAAGCAACAAAGTCCGTTCAAATCCGGGAGTTTATTGATTTGTGATGTATTTTTGCCAAAAATTCGTCGAGAATGAAAAAGATATTCACCACACTTTTGTTTGCCCTGATTATGCTGGTCCTCATGATTCCCCTGTCGGGAAAAGCCCAAAACCCATATATGCAAAACAACAGGGAATCGTTCACCGATAAGCTTTACTTTGGCGGACAACTCGGTTTCACTATCGGCAGCTATACCTCCATCAGCATCTGGCCGCTGGTCGGGTACAAGGCCACGCCGAAACTTTCGTTCGGGCTGCAACCAGGATACGAATACATCAGCTACGATTACTTTGGTCTTGAATACAGCGCCAGCAACTACGGTTTGCGCACCTTCACCCGTTACCGTTTCATTCCTCAGCTATATGGCCACGCCGAATTTGCCTACATCAATTACGAACTGGCCACCGACATTGTCAACAACGAAATCATTACCGAACGCGAATTTGTCCCGCTCCTGTTTCTTGGCGGCGGATTTGCGCAACCCATTGCCGGTAACGCTTACATGTATGCACAGGTACTTTTCGATGTGCTTCAGGATGAAAGTTCACCGTATCAGGCGGGCGAACCTTTTTGGAGCGTCGGAGTGGTGGCCGGTTTCTGATGCTGTTTCTCCGTTTTAATCCCTTTCTTATTTTTGTGCTGTATTTGGAATTTGTTTACCGGATAAAGCAACTAATACCACTGTCATGAAAATTTTCTTTTCCACGCTTTTGTTGATCCTGACAGGCATAACAGCCGTTTCGCAGGATAACTCTTTTTACACTCCGCAGTCATTCGAAGCCGCCATCGAAAAAGGAACACGAACCCACAGCGGTCTGCCGGGCGAAAATTACTGGATCAATCGTGCAGACTACATCATCGATGTGGAGGTATTTCCTGAAACCGGGCTTATCCAAGGTTCCTCCACCATCACCTATTTCAACAACAGCCCCGACACGCTCGAAAACATCGTCATGCGCCTTTATCAGAACATTTACAAAAAAGGAAATTCACGGCAATTCAATATTGGCGATGCCGACGTAACCGACGGCGTGGACATTTCGAAGCTCAGGATCAACGGAAAGCAATATGATATCGATTCACGGAAAGTCTATTTCTCGGCCACCAACATGTACGTGGGGCTGAACGACCCGCTGCTCCCTGAAGCCTCGGTTGAAATTGCCGTCGACTGGAGTTTCGTGATGCCGCAAAAGCGCTGGATCAGATTCGGACAATACAGTTCCGAACATCTGTTTGTCGCCTACTGGTACCCGCAGGTAGCCGTATACGACGACATCGACGGCTGGGACCAGGTGGAATACGCCGGCATGGCTGAGTATTACAACGATCCCAACAATTTCGAGGTGAACATCACCCTGCCCGCCGGTTTCGTGGTGTGGGCCACCGGCGAATTGCAAAATCCAGCAGAAGTTTTCACGAAGGAAATCCAGCATAAAATCGAAACGGCCAAAGTCTCTGACGAAGTGATTAGCATCATCCGGCATGAAGATTATAAAGGGAATCAGGTGACCAAATCAGGCGAAAAACACACCTGGAAATTCACAGCCGCCGGCGTGCCCGATTTCGCCTTTGCGGCCAGCACGGGATCGGCATGGGACGCCGCCAGTGTGGTGGTGGACCGGCAAAGCAACAGGCGCGTGATGGTTTCGTCGGTTTACCCCGATTCGGCGGTGCACTACGAAGACGTGGCCATGATCACCCGGAATGCAGTGGAGTACATGTCGTTTGATTTGCCCGGCTATGCGTTCCCGTACCCGCAGGCCACCGTATTTGCCAACGGCCGGAAAGACGGCGGCATGGAATACCCGATGATCGCCAACGACGGCGCGCCCGACGATTATGCCAACCTGATGAGCCTTACCTACCATGAAGTTTTTCACAATTATTGTCCGTTTTTCATGGGCACCAACGAACGCAAGTATGCCTTTATGGATGAAGGCTGGGCACAATTTCTTCCCAAAGGGTTTCTTGAAAAATATGCCCCCGAAGATCCCTATTTCCAACGCAGCATCAGCCAGTACGAAAGTTTCGCGGGCAGCGAAAACGAACTGCCGCCCATGATCCCCACCTATATCTTCAACGATTACCAAACCCAGCGAATGGCTGCCTATACCAGACCTGCAGTGGCTTACCACCTTCTTTACGGGCTTCTGGGCGATGCGCTTTTTAAAGTGGCAATGAAGGAGTACATTTCCGTTTGGCAAAACAAGCATCCGATGCCCTGGGACTTTTTCAACCTTTTCAATAAAGCAGCAGGTGAGGATCTGGAATGGTTCTGGAAACCCTGGTTTTTCGACCGCGGCCATCCCGATCTTGCCATATTGGAATTTACAGATGATCAGGTGCTAATGATCGAACGAAAAGGGAATTTGCCGGTGCCGGTGGAGATCACCCTCGATTTTGACGATGGAACACAAAAACAGATTTCACAGGACATGCGTATGTGGGCGGATGGTAAAAAAATACTTGCGGTACCGGTTTTTGATGATAGAAAGATCAGCAAAATCACGCTGGGCAACGACCTGATCCCCGACAGCGACCGCTCGG
>JBKHBQ010000222.1:0-6533 GCA_046542305.1 Bacteroidales bacterium | reverse complement strand
GCAGGGCGTCACCGGCGAGGCGGAAACGCTCATTGCGGAAGCAAAAAAAATCCCGCTTCCCATTCTGGTTAAGGCCGCAGCGGGAGGCGGCGGCAAGGGCATGCGCATCGTGAGGGATTATGCCGAATTGCCCGACGTGATCGAAACCACCCAACGCGAAGCCAAGTCCTATTTCGGCGACGGAACCGTTTACGTTGAAAAATATGTGGAGCAGCCGCGGCACATCGAAATCCAGGTGATGGGCGACAAGCATGGCAATGCTGTGCATCTTTATGAAAGGGAATGCTCCATCCAGCGGCGCTACCAGAAGATCATCGAAGAATCCCCCTCTCCCACCCTCACCCCCGAAGTAAGGGAGCAGATGGGTGAAGCCGCCGTGAGGATCACAAAGGAAATCGGTTACAGCAATGCCGGTACCATCGAATTTCTGGTGGACAACAACCTCAATTTTTACTTCCTCGAAATGAACACCCGCATCCAGGTGGAGCATCCCACCACCGAGATGGTGACCGGCATCGACCTGGTGCAGGAGCAGATCAAAGTGGCAGCAGGAAATCCGCTCAGCTTCAGTCAGGAGGATATCCGGCAGGACGGCCACGCCATCGAATGCCGCGTGTATGCCGAAGATCCGGCCAACAATTTCCTGCCTTCACCAGGCACCATGATCATGTATCGCGAGCCGGAAAACTACAGGGTGCGCATCGATGCCTGCACCGACAGAGCCACCACCATCCACAGCTTTTACGATCCGATGATCTCAAAGGTGATCGTGTGGGAAGACAGCCGCGAACATGCCCGCCTGAAGATGATCGAGGTGCTCAAAGACTATATCATCCACGGCATCAAAACCAATATCCGGTTCCTGATTGAATTGCTTCAGGAAAAAAATTACATCAACAATACCATCTCCACGCGCTTTTGCGACGATCATCTCGACGAACTTGTAAAGGCCTCCGAAGAAAAGCGCGGCCGGATCGTAATCGATGCCCCGCTGGCTTCCTATGTTTTGTATTACCTGAAATACCGGCAGCCGGCCATAGGAAACAGCATCTGGGAGCAGATCGGCTACTGGCGCGACGTGCTGGAATTTAAACTTAAAATGGATGGAAACGACTATGAGGTGGTGGTGTATCCTGAAAAATCGGGAATTTCGGAAGTCATTATCGGCGACCATACCTATCATGTGGAAATCCCGCACCTGAGCAAAAACAGGATTACAGTGAAGGCCGGCGAAGGAATCTTCAACGCCTACATCTCGCACGACAACCTCGGCAATGCCTTTGTGAGCTGCAACGGGCACGTTTTCAAGATCCATCGCGAGGACCTGCTGATACGCGAAGACGTGTATACCGGCATCGACAGCCCCGACGGCGGCGCACAGGGACTGATTTTTACGCCCATGCCCGGCAAGGTGGTGAAGGTGAATGTGAAATCAGGCGACAGCGTGGCAAAAGGACAGGTGCTGGTAGTGGTGGAAGCCATGAAAATGGAAAACAATGTGGTAGCCCCGCGCGACGGCGTGATCGAAAAGGTGAATGTAAACACCGGGAAAATGGTGGACGGCAGCAAACCGCTCGTGGTGCTGGAACAGTCGGATTCCTGAACATGAAAATGTGATCATAATCAATAACCAAAAAGCAAAGTCATTATGGATTTTGAATTAACCGAAATACAACAGATGATCCGCGAAACGGTACACGATTTTGCCGAACGCGAGATCCGTCCGGTGGCCAAAGAACTGGACGAAAAGGCCGAATTTTCTATCGACCTCACCCGGAAGATGGGCGAACTGGGGCTGTTTGGCATGTACCTGCCCGAAAAGTACGGCGGACAGAACATGGACACCCTCTCCTACATTATTGCCGTGGAGGAGATCGCCAGGGTCGACGGCAGCCAGGCCGCCACGCTGGCAGCGCACAACTCCCTGGGCATAGGGCCGCTGTATTATTACGGCACCGAAGAACAGAAATCGAAATATCTCCCGCAACTCTGCACAGGCGAAGCGCTCTGGGGTTTCGGGCTTACCGAACCCGACGCAGGCTCCGATTCGCGCGGCACCAAAACTTCAGCAGTACTGGAAGGCGACGAGTGGATCATAAACGGATCGAAAATCTTCATCACCAACGGATCATCGGAGATTTCGATAGGATCGGCCGTACAAGCCGTTACCAAAACCCATGATGACGGACGCAAGGAATACACCACCATCATCGTCGACAAAGATACGCCCGGCTTCAGACAGGTGCCGATGCACGGAAAGATGATGTGGCGCGCTTCGGATACGGCGCAGTTGTTTTTCGACGACTGCCGCGTGCCAAAGGAAAACCTGCTTGGCGAAATCGGGAAGGGATCGACCATCATGCTCTCCACCCTCGACAACGGCAGGCTCTCCATCGCGGCCATGGGTCTGGGCGCTGCCCAGGGCGCCTTCGAACTCGCCATGCAGTATGCACAGGAGCGTAAGCAATTCGGCAAACCTATTTCCAAATTCCAGATCATCGCTTTCAAACTGGCCGATATGGCCCTAAAAATCGAACACGCCCGCTGGTTCTTATACCGCGCCTGCTGGCTGAAGGACAACGACAAACCCTTTGGCAAGGAAGCAGCCATGGCCAAGCTGTACTGCTCCGAAATTGCCAGAGAAGTGGCTGACGAAGCCGTTCAGATCCACGGCGGCTACGGCCTGATGAAAGATTATGACGTGGAACGCATTTACCGCGATCAGCGGCTGCTCCAGATCGGTGAAGGAACATCCGAAATTCAGCGTCTTGTCATCTCACGGCACCTTGGGCTCTAAAGCGATCAACCATGGCAAAGAACGGAAACAACATACTGAGCACCAGCCTCAACCTTAATGTGAGAAGCCTCACTACCTCTGCCACCCTGGCCATCAACGAAAAAAGCCGGGAACTGATCAGTCAGGGGAAGGAAGTATTCAGGCTCGGTCTGGGGCAATCGCCATTTCCGGTCCCGGTGCCGGTGGTCAGGGCACTGCAAAATAATGCACATCAAAAAGATTACCTCCCCGTGAGAGGACTTCCGGAACTCCGTGAGGCCGTGGCAAACTTCAACAAGAAAGCGCACGGTCTTTCATGCACCGCCAACGATGTGATTGTGGGACCCGGATCCAAGGAACTGATCTTTTTGCTGCAGATGGTTTACTACGGCGACCTCGTGATCCCCACGCCAAGCTGGGTATCCTACTCTCCTCAGGCGCAGATCATCGGCAGGCCGGTTACCTGGGTTCCCACATTCGAAAAGGACAAATGGATGCTTACTCCGGAGAAGCTTGAAATTATTTGCCGAGCCGATCCCGACAGACCCCGCATCGTGATCCTGAATTATCCCAACAATCCTACCGGATCGACCTACACCCTGGCAGAGCTAAAAGAAATCGCCCGGGTGGCACGAAAGCACCGGGTGGTTCTGATCTCCGACGAGATTTACGGACTTATCCATCATAAAGGAAAGCACGTCTCCATCTCACGTTTTTATCCCGAGGGTACCATTATCAGCAGCGGCCTGAGTAAATGGTGCGGAGCCGGCGGCTGGCGGCTGGGGACTTTTACTTTCCCGCCTTCCCTGCAATGGCTTCTGAAAGCAATTGCATCAGTAGCCAGCGAAACCTATACTGCCACCTCGGCTCCCATACAATATGCCGCCGTTACTGCCTTCGAAGGAGGTCCTGAAATAAACAAATACCTTGTTTACTCGCGTAAAATCCTCGGCGCACTGGGCAGGCATATGGCCGCTCATTTGCAGGACAAGCATATCAGCGTTCCCGAACCTGAAGGCGGATTCTATCTTTTTCCCAATTTTGGACATTATCGTGAAAAACTGATAGAAAAAGACATTTTTACTTCCGTGGAAATGTGCGACCGGATATTGAACGAAACCGGCGTGGCTATGTTACCGGGAAAAGACTTCGGAAGGCAGCCCGAAGAACTTACCGTAAGGATCGCGTATGTGGATTTCGACGGCGAAGCCGCACTGAACGCCGCAATGCAGATACCCATGGATAAAAGCCTCAGCGAGAAATTCCTGAAAACCTATTGCACGAAAATGATTAAAGCAGTGGATTTGCTTAGCGAATGGTTTACGGCTTTATAAAAATGTAATGATTTTGATTTGATTGTTGAAATGCTTCAAAATATAGATGTTTGCCGAACGGAGATGATTAATAGTAACATTAGTAAAAAAATAATTTTGACATGGAAGAAAAAAAGCCAATCTATTGTACCGTTTTCGACAACGGCCCCTATATGATTTCAGGGGATTTTAAGATGAAGGATGCCAAAGGCAACGAAATCCGCGTAACCGATCCAACCTACCTCTGCAGGTGCGGCCATTCCAAAAACAAACCTTTTTGTGACGGCATGCACAAAGAGATGGGATTTAAAGGGTAGAAAGTCCTTCCCGGATGACGCAAAATTTGGATTCGCGCACATTCCACATTATTTTTGAGAATCGGAACCTGATAAATTTAAACTATGACAAAAAACGTACTCTGGTCTCCCGATGAAACGAAGATGAAGCAAACGCAGATGTTTGAATTTCTTCATCTGATCAACAAAAAATATTCGTTGAAGGAAGCCGGATATCCGGCTCTACACCACTGGAGCGTGGAGCATCCCGGTGATTTCTGGGGCGAATTCTGGGATTACTCCGGAATTCTTTACAGCGCAGCCTTTTCACAAGTGGTGGATGATCCGCACAAAATGCCCGGCGCCAGGTGGTTCGAAGGTGCAAAGCTGAATTTCGCGGAAAACCTGCTGCAACATCGCGGCGATAAAACCGCGATCATTTTCAGGGGTGAAAATGGCACGGAGCGGCGCCTGTCGCGTGACGATCTGTATCTTGAAACGGCGCGCATTGCCGGCGGCCTGAAGAAGCTGGGCGTAAAAAAAGGCGACCGTGTGGCAGGATTCATGCCCAACATTCCCGAAACAGTGATCGCCATGTTGGCCACGGCATCTATTGGCGCCATCTGGTCGTCGTCGTCACCGGATTTCGGAATTAAAGGCGTGCTCGACCGCTTTTCGCAAATCGAACCCAAAGTGGTATTTTCGGCCGCCGGATATTATTACAACGGCCGCCGGTTCGATTCGCAGGAAAAGCTCAGGGGCATTATCGATGAGCTGCCATCGGTGAAGGAAGTGGTGCTGGTGGATTTTTCGGATCATCGCGATCTTTCCAAAATCGAAAATTCCACCGCCTGGGAGGATTTCGGCGAACCGGATGCCAAGGAAATTCCTTTTGAACACCTGCCCTTCGATCATCCGCTGTACATCATGTATTCTTCGGGAACCACGGGCCTGCCAAAGAGCATTGTCCACTCGGCCGGCGGCACACTGATCCAGCACCTGAAAGAACTGAAACTGCACTGCGACCTGAAGCCCGACGACACCATCTTCTATTTCACCACCTGCGGGTGGATGATGTGGAACTGGGTGGTAAGCAGCCTGGCAGTGGGTTCCACCCTGGTGCTGTTCGACGGCAATCCGTTTCACCCCGGAGCAGATGCCCTCTTGAAAATGGCAGACGAACTCGATATCACTATATTCGGTACCAGCGCCAAATACATTGCCTCACTCGAAGAAGCCGGCGTGAAACCAAAGGAAATTTCCGCTTTCCCGAAGCTGAAGGTGATCACCAGCACCGGATCGCCGCTGAGCAACGAAAGTTTCGATTACGTTTACCGGGAATGGAAAGAAGATGTTCAGCTTTCATCGATCGCCGGCGGCACCGATATCATCTCCTGCTTTGTATTGGGAAACCCCCTGCTTCCGGTTTATCGCGGCGAAATCCAGTGCCGCGGGCTGGGAATGGATGTGGATTGCTTTGATGATTACGGAAAATCGCTGACCGGAGAAAAAGGTGAACTCGTATGCAAAACCGCCTTCCCCTCCATGCCGGTTTACTTTTGGAACGATCCGGATGGAAAAAAATACCACAAGGCCTATTTCGAGGTGTATGATAACATCTGGCATCACGGCGACTACATCCTGATCAGCAGGCACGGCGGTGTAACCATGTACGGCCGCTCCGATGCCACGCTCAACCCGGGCGGGGTCAGGATCGGTACGGCGGAGATATACAGCGTGGTTGAAAATATGGAAGAGGTGGCCGACTCGGTGATCGTGGGCCAGGAATATCATGGCGACGAACGCGTGATCCTGTTTGTGAAATTAAACGAAAGCTTTACACTGGATGAAGACCTTGAAAAGAAGATCAGGAAAAACATCCGGTCGGAATGCAGCCCGCGACATGTGCCGGCGGTGATCAAACAGGTAAACGACGTGCCATATACACTTAATGGTAAGAAAGTGGAAGTGGCCGTGAAAAAGATTATTCACGGGCAGGATGTACTCAACCGCGATGCCCTGAAAAATCCCGAATCACTCGAACAATTTAAAGGAATTCTGTAAGACAATAAATAATGAAACAGGAAATGACTTAGAAATCAGTAACTAAACCTAATACATTAAACTATGAATTTTAATTATCCAAAGAAAGTTGTCATTGGCGATATC
>JBKHBQ010000221.1:0-6547 GCA_046542305.1 Bacteroidales bacterium | reverse complement strand
CTGTTTGGCCAGGCAGTCGTACTTCGCGATCACCTCGATCACCTCATCGGTCATGTCGCGCGGGTGGGGCGAGGTGAAATACAACCAGAATTCCTGTTGCATCTCCATACCAAGTTCCCCAATTCTGCGCAGCAATTCCGGAAAGCCGATTTCTTCGCCTTTCTTATCGAGGCCGTATGAATTCACATTTTGCCCCAACAGGGTAATGCTTTTGTATCCGTTTTCCACCAGGTTTCGTACTTCGTTGACGATTTCTCCGGAAGGACGCGAAACTTCGCGCCCACGGGTGTAAGGCACAGCGCAAAAGGTGCAGAACTTGTCGCAGCCGTTCTGGATGGGAACAAAGGCTTCGTAGCCCGAACTGTATTCCGGCGGGATATTCCAGAAGTTGTCGATGCTTTCGTTTTTGGGCATCGAAAGCAGGTCGTTAAACAGCGACGCCGGCGTCACCACCCCGTACTGGCGGATCATGTCGGGGAGTTTTTCCAGTTCGCTCATGCGGAATACGATATCGAACAGCTTCAGGAATTTCTCCATGTCATTTGGAAGGATGCATCCTGAAATAAAGGTGATCAGGCTTTTGTGGTTCTTCCATTTGTTCCACTTCTGAATGCGCGAGTACACCTTGTCGATGGCCTTCTGGCGCACCGAGCAGGCCAGGATGCCCACCATATTGGCTTCTTCCTCGTTGTCGGTCCATTGGTAGCCGGTTTGCGTTTCGATGATTGTCCGCACCCGCTCGCTGTCCGACATGTTCATCTGGCATCCTAATGTGATAAGATGGTATTTCATCAAAAGTTAATCGTTAATCGTTAATTGTTACCCGTTCATTGCTGAACCAACTGAAGCTTTGTTTTGCAGGATAAATCTCTACACATATCATCTTCATCAAACCTTAAGGATACCAGCTTTTGGAAGGAATATTTTTGTTCGTAATTAAAAATAAACCTCCGCATGCATCCGGTCGGGATCGATGCCCTTTTCTTTCAGAATGTCAAATGCTTCATGGATCATCTTAACGTTGCCGCAAAGATAATATTCTGCTTCCGCATCCGCCGGGTTTTCCCTGAGGTAGTCCGTAACGCGGCCTTTGAAATCGCCACCATCATCACCTGTGGTGCAGAGTGTGAAGCGATTCCGGTTGTACTCCCCACGATCGTAGGCTTCACTGCTATCGCGAACCCCGTGCAGGATCCGGTAATCCAGGTTGGGATAACTCCTGACAAAACTCCTGAACGGTGCAATGCCCGTTCCGGTGGCAACGAACACGAAATGTTTCTTTTCGATATCTTCCGGTTCGATGGTAAAAAATCCCATGGGGCCGTCGAGTTGCAGTTCGCTTCCCAGCTTGAGTTTTCGCAGCCGTTTCGATACATCGCCTTCAAGCACTTCTTTGATCAGCACCTCGAAATAGTCGTCCTGTTCACCGCTGTAAACCGAATACTCACGGGCGTTGTTCTCATTTTTAATACCGAGGATCACATGCTGTCCGGCCAGGAAAGGCTGGCGGTTGCGGTTGAATCTCAAAACATAGGCAGAGTCGGTTAAGTTTCTGATCTGTTGAACTTTTATATGGTCTATTTTTTCCAGTACGTTTTTATCTTTCATTTCAAATCCAAAATATGTTACAAAATTACATTTCTTAAATCAGCCACAAAAGGCGTTAACAGTTCCTTAACAGAAAGGGTTGGGGGATGTTCAAAAATGTAAGTGAGGGCAGGCAGGGAATAGCGATAGCGATTAACCCTCAGGCCGCTATCGTGTCTCCAGATAGCTGATCTCCACCTTTCGCAAATCTTCGAACCGCTGCCTGACGCGTTCCGAAAAATCCTTTCGCACGGCAAATGTGAGGCTGCAGGTCATGTGAAAATCCTGGTCAAGCTGGGGCAGTTCTTCTTCTTTCATGATGCGCATCACATCGTTCATGTCCACATAATCGAACTTCACCACGAAAATGTCCTGCAGGATTTTGGTCACGATCCTGTTGTTGGCAATGGCATCCTGCGCCGCAAATTTATAGGCATTGATCAGCCCCCGCACCCCAAGCTTTGTGCCGCCGAAATAGCGCACTACCACGATGAGCGCATCGGTGAGGTCGTGCGAAAGCAACTGCCCGTGGATGGGCTTGCCCGCCGTACCGGATGGCTCCCCGTCGTCGTTCATGCGGTAATCTTCCTTTTCAAAACCAAGAATATATGCATAGCAATGATGGCGGGCATCGTAGTACTTTTTTTTGATGGCTTCCAACTCTTCCTTTACCTGATCTTCGGTGTTTACCGGCAGTGCGTGTGCGATGAATTTGCTGCCCTTGTCCTTGAACAGGCCCTCAGAACGACCGGCCAGCGTTCGGTAGGTATCGTGAAATTCCATGAAGTCTTTTTGTTTGCAAATGTAATATTTTACAGGGGTTCGGCGGTTTTTCGTAATTTTGGCAGAACCAAATTCTAACATATGAGCACATTTGATGACATCCGGCAAATGGCCGGAAAGATGGAAAGGGAAACCGCTGAAAGCCTCGCCCGCCTGGTAAGGATCAAATCCATGAGCGCCAAAGAGAAGGAGGTGGTACATGAGATTCGCGGGCAGATGGAAGATGCCGGTTTCGATGAAGTCCGTTTCGACGGGCTGGGTAATGTAATCGGCCGTATAGGCAACGGAAAAACCGTGCTGGCCTTCGACGGGCATGTGGACACCGTGGATGTGGGCAATCCCGGCAACTGGGAATTCGATCCCTTCTCGGGAGAGATCAGGGACGGCTTTGTGCATGGCCGCGGCAGCGTAGACCAGAAGGGCGGCGTGGCGGCATTTATTGCTGCCGGAAAGATCATCCGTCAACTGGGACTGTGCGATAACCTGACGATGTATTTTGTAGGCAGCGTGATGGAGGAAGACTGCGACGGCCTGTGCTGGAAGTACCTGGTGGAGGAGGAACGGCTGCGCCCCGACATCGTGGTGAGCACCGAACCCACCAACCTGAACATATATCGCGGGCAACGCGGGCGCATGGAAATGGATGTGTATTTCCGTGGAATCTCCGCTCACGGCTCTGCTCCGGAGCGCGGTAAGAACGCAATATACATGGCTTCGCAATGCTGCCTCGACATCGAAAAACTCAACTGGCGCCTGAAGAACGACGATTTCCTCGGCAAAGGCAGCATAACCGTTTCGCATTTCGAATCGGGGGCGCCCTCCATGTGTGCCGTGGCCGATTATGCGAGGATTCACCTTGACCGCCGGCTTACGCAGGGCGAAACGCGCGACACTGCCGTGGCTGAGATCGAAGTCCTGGTCAACGGGCTGGATGCGCGGGTGGAGATCCCTGTATACAACGAAACCGCCTGGACAGGCATGCGATACGGCATGGAACAATATTATCCCACCTGGCTGCTTCCCGAAAACCATCCGGCAGTGCGCACCGGCGTGGATGCCTTTAAATCGGTATTTGGCAAAAATCCCGTGGTGGACAAATGGACTTTTTCAACCAACGGCGTCACCATAAACGGGCTGTACGGCATTCCGGTGATCGGTTTCGGTCCGGGCAACGAAGTGATGGCACACGCCCCCAATGAAAAGGTGCCGGTAAGCGACCTGGTGGCGGCTTCGGCATTTTATGCTTCCTTTGCTCATCAATTGTCGGAACAACAAAAATCTACTATATGAAAAACGACCGCACAGAGCAATTCGACCGGCTCGAAGCCATGGGCAACACCATGTATGGAAAGGATTTTTTGCTTACCTGGGAAAAAAACACCAAGGAACTGGGTGTGATTTTGGCTGTGGCCGAATTGCTCAGGGAGATCCGGGATGAAAATATTTCGCCGCGCATATTCGACTCCGGGCTGGCGGTATCGCTGTTTCGCGATAATTCCACCCGCACCCGCTTTTCGTTTGCCTCGGCCTGCAACCTGCTCGGACTGGAGGTTCAGGATTTCGATGAGCAGAAATCGCAGATATCGCATGGCGAAACCGTGCGGGAAACGGCCAATATGGTATCGTTTCTTACGGATATCATCGGCATTCGCGACGACATGTACCTGGGCGAGGGCAACCGCTACATGCGCGAGGTGGGGCTGGCGCTGGACGATGGCTTCACCAACGGCGTGCTGCCGCAGCGGCCGGGGATCGTCAACCTGCAGTGCGACCTCGACCATCCCACCCAGAGCCTGGCCGACCTGATGCACCTGGCGAAAACTTTCGGCTCGCCTGAAAACCTGCGCGGGAAAAAAATTGCCATGACCTGGGCTTACTCGCCGAGCTACGGCAAACCGCTTTCCGTGCCACAGGGCATCATTACGCTGATGACCCGTATGGGAATGCACGTGGAACTGGCCCATCCCGAAGGATACGATCTGGTGCCTGAGGTGGTGGATATCGCTGCAAGGCACGCTGCCGAAAGCGGCGGCAGCTTTAAAACCGGGCACAGCATGGAAGAGGCCTTTAGAAATGCAGATATTGTGTATCCCAAAAGCTGGGCACCGATAGCGATCATGAAAAGGCGGACGGAACTGCTCAGGCAAAAGGATCATGAGGGACTCAGGCAGCTCGAAAAGGAGGGGCTGGAGCAAAATGCCAGGCACAGGCACTGGGAATGCAATGAGAAAAAAATGAACCTTACTGCCAACGGAGCGGCTTTGTACATGCACTGCCTGCCGGCGGATATTTCGGGAGTTTCATGCGAGTACGGAGAGGTGCAGAAGGAGGTATTCGAAAAATACCGGCACCAGACCTGGATCGAGGCAGGATACAAACCCTATGTGATCGCCGCCATGATCCTCACCAACAAGTTCAGGAATCCTGCCGCCCTGCTGAGGCATCTGTCACAGCGGAACGGTCCCCGCTATTTCGTGGAATAATCCCGCTATCGGAACTGATGATGCCGCTGCGGCGAAGCTTATGCAGGGTAAATATTACCGAAATGACAGCGGACGACCAGTTGATGCCGGCGATGCCCCACCAGATCGCGGTGAGGCCTAATCCCCAAACATCGGTGAGGAGCGTAAAAACCGTTACTGGCATCAGCAATTGACGGTACAGCCCGATCCATATGGCGAACATGGGTTTTTTCAGTCCCTGCAACACAGCCACGGAAATGTTCATCAGCACGTAGGAATTGAAGATGATGATCGCAATCCGAAGGTATTGCGTCCCGATGTCGATCACGGAACCATCGTCGGTAAATATTTTCATAAGCTGACCGGCAAACAAGAACACCCACACCATGCCGGCGCTCATGATGATCACACCGTATTTAAGGTTTTTGCGGTAGGCTTCGGTAATGCGCCCCAGATGCCCGGCGCCGAAATTCTGCCCTACGATGGTGATGGCTGCAATATTCAATCCGATGGTGGGCAGCAGGGCGATCTGTTCGATGCGGGTGGCAATGCCGTACGCCGCCACACCGTCCTTTCCGAATTTGCTCACGAAATAGGTAATGATAAATATGCCGATGGCGATGGTCATCATGTTGATGCTGGCGGGAAATCCCTGCCGGGCAATTTCTTTCAGGTAATCATTACGCGGCTTGAAAAGCTCCGGACGGATCTGGGCAAAAAGTTCCGTGCAGCGAACGCGATAGCCCATGTATACCAGTCCGGCCACCTGTATCAGTACCGTTGCCAGGGCGATGCCGCCGATGCCAAGCGGAGGAATGATCCAGAATCCGTAAATCAGCAGCGGGTCGAGGCCCACATTAAGCAGCGATCCTGCGATAAGGAAATTCCTGAACGAAAGCGTGTCGCCGCGCGAAGACAAAATTCCGTTAAGAATGCCATTGAGCAGAAAGGTGACCGTAGAAATCAGGATTACGTTCATATAGGTAAGCGCTTCCTCAAGATAGGCGCCTTCGGCATTCATAAACCTGAACAGATGCGGAACGATGAGGTAGCCAATGACAGCCAGCAGCACGGAAAGTACGAAGCCGAATACGATGGCCTGCCTGGCATAGATCATGGCTTCTTCTTCGTTGCGCCGCCCGAGCGCGTTGGCAATCAGGGCGGTGGTGCCGGTTCCGACGCCCATGCCCAGCGACAGGATGATGAAGAAAACAGGGAAGGAGAGGGACAGACTGGCCTGTGCCGTGGTAGAGATCAGCCCGGCGAAATACGTGTCGACCACATTGAACATGGTGTTGAAAAAAAATCCGATACTGGTGGGAACGGCAAGTTTCCTGATCAGCACCGGGATGGACGCTTCCGTAAAATCGAGGCGTGGCGGCATAAGCTTTCCCTGCGGATAATCGTTGCTCCCATAAACCGGATTGATGGCAGAATGTTTACATAATGGAAGGAAAAGAGAAAAAGAAAAAAGAGAAAAAGAAAAAAGAAAAAAGAAAAAAGAAAAAAGAAAAAAGAAAAAAAGAAAAAAAGAAAAAGAGAAAAGCTTATTTTGGCCATCAGGAAAAATATTTGAATTATGAAATTTTCAGAACTTGTGAAGCAGAGATTCAGTGCACGAAAATACAAGGATCAGCCGGTGCCGAGCGATGCCATTCTGCGGTGCCTCGAGGCTGCACGCCTGGCGCCGTCGGCAAGCAATTCGCAGCCCTGGC
>JBKHBQ010000220.1:0-6624 GCA_046542305.1 Bacteroidales bacterium | reverse complement strand
TTTCCTTTGGCGACCACAGCACCTCGGCCAGCGCCGTCATGCGCGGTGTGCTCATGTATTCGGCGTGTTCGGGCGAGGGGATGTATTCGGTCCATACATTGCCCTGGCCGCCCAAAATATGTTTTGCCTCTTCGGCATTGAGGACCGGAGGCGTAGGATCGAACGAATAAACTTTTTTAAGCGTGGTGAACCCGCCAATGGCCACAGGTTCGAAATCAGGATTGCCCTGGTAGTAATCGAAATAGCAATGCGACACAGGCGACATCACCACATCGTGCCCCTGCCGGGCCGCCTCGATGCCGCCGTCAAAACCTCTCCACGACATCACCGTAGCTTCGGGAGCCAGTCCGCCCTCCAGGATCTCGTCCCAGCCGATCAGCCGTTTGCCCTTGCTGTTCAGGTATTTTTCCATGCGCTTAATAAACCAGCTTTGCAGTTCATATTCATTGGCAAGCCCCTCTTGCCTGATCCGCTGCTGACATTTATGGCATGCTTCCCAGCGTGTTTTGGTGGCTTCGTCGCCGCCGATATGAATGTATTCACCGGGAAACAGTTCGATCACCTCATCCAGAATATTTTCGAGAAATTCGAAGGTCTGCTCGTTTCCGGCACAGAAAATATCCACATTGGGCCAGTATCCGCCGGGCTGCACATAAAAAGGCCCGCCGGTGCAGGAGAGCTCCGGATAGGCCGCCAGCACCTCGCTGGTATGGCCGGGCATTTCAATCTCAGGAACAACGGTGATATAACGGTCGGCTGCGTAGGCCACGATCTCCCGGATGTCCTCCTTTGTATAATAACCACCATAGGTAGCCTCCTCGCCCGGCTCAGGCGGCGTGCGCTCATTCCAGGGCTGATGTTCACGGTCCACACGCCAGGCAGCGATTTCGGTCAGTTTTGGGTATTGATCAATTTCGATGCGCCAGCCGTTGTCGTCGGTCAGGTGCCAGTGAAATATGTTCATTTTGTGCAAGGCAATCAAATCGATGTAGCGCTTGATAAATTCCTTCGCGAAGAAATGCCGCGAGACATCCAGGTGCATGCCGCGCCATGCATAGCGGGGCTTGTCGTGAATATTTACCCTTGGGATTTTCCATTCGGTGCCATCAGCCATTTCATCCCCAAAAACGGCAGCCGGCATCAACTGGTAAAGCGTTTGCAGTCCGCGAAACAATCCGGCAGGCCGGTAGGCCGTAAGTTCGATCTTCCTGTTCTTAACCTGAAGACTATAACCCTCTTGACCAAGGGAATCGGCGGCGGCCACAATTTCGAAAATAATGCCGTGATCGTTGCGGCGATCCTGGATGTCATTCATTTCCGGTTTAAACCCTGCGGTCCGATATATACGATCCGCGAACATCCGGGCGATTTTTGCCGCATCCTCATCACCGGAATGAACAAGCACCTTGCTGCCGGGAACGATTTCGTAGGATCCACCCCGCTCCTCAACGGAAACCGGTTCAGGAATAATCGAGACGGGACGGAAAATAACCTCTTTATTCTGGCAGGAGAAAATAGCAAGTGAAATAAAAACGAGGGTAAACATTGCATTTGCGCGCCTCAACAGCCTGGATAAATTTATCATTTCAATTTGTTTTTAATCCACGAAAATAGAAAATTTGTCCTTTCACCTGTCACCGGCCTAATAATACTGTACAGAGTCCAAAACAAATACAAAATCCAGAATTTTTAAATTTCCGGAATCTTTGCAACCTGAGGGATCTGACGGCGAAATACCAAATCTTTAGAAAAATCAATCGAAATGTTCAAGGTTTCAGGAAAGAACGTTCGGCGTAACATATACTACGCTGAACAAATCACGACAAATATTAACAAATTCATAAACCTGCCCTGACGGCAAGACGGGCCCAAAATCCAAAACAAATTCAAAACCTAAAAATTGAAATACTCAAAACTTTAGGAGCAACAAATCACGCGTCAGCAAATGAACGCGAAGCAATCAAAGGCCGAAGGCCAAATTACACGAAGCACTCTTCTACTTCACCCACGGCAAGTCCCGGTTCACCGGCACATCCATCCATTTCTCCAGCGAATCGAGTACCTGATGCTGAAGATTCTCAGGCAGATTTCTGATCCTGGCGGTGTGCGATCCGCCGGGCTTTACGATGCGCAGGGCGTTGGTTTTTCCGTTGTCGGGTGTGAAACCGGTGGACGACCATGGGTCGTATTCGCCGTAAATGAAGATCATGTTGTTTCCATGCTTTTGAAGATGCCTGTTTACACGGCGCATGTATTTCTTTTTAAACTTCGGACTGGTTCCTTCGGGCGCCATGAATGAAAAGGTGAGATCGCTTACCTCATCCAGATACTGCCCCACACCGGTGGTATCGTAGTCGTAGTACCCGATCTGTGTAAGGGCCTGGTAAAAGAACGGCCACATCCCTTCGATGCCTTCATCGGCAAAATAATCCATGGGCGAAACCGCCAGCAGATGAGCCAGCACCGTGCTGTCGCCGGCAGCCGCAGAAGGAATGTTTTCGCAGGGAATATCGCCCCATTGCCAGAAAGCAAAGGGATATTCCAGCACGATATACTCAAAGGCAGCTCCATATCCGCCGGCAATACCGAAATGATAATCTTCTTTTTCGGCCCGGCTGATAAAATCATCCATCAGGTCATCCTGTCGCTTGAGCGCAATAACCTGGAAATCGCGGATCTTTCGCCGGCAATCATCACTGCCGATGTGATTGATAAACGGATTCACCCGTTGGTCGGCGATCGAAAAATTCAGCGGACCCACATATGGTATCCAAACCCTGGCATCATCCGGGTAATAATAATTGTAATACATGGTAGTTTGCCCGCCTTTGCTCACACCTGTGCTCACAAATTCGCCGCTGAAAATATTCTTCATCAACCGGTTGATGCGGTGGTGATCCGAAGCAGACTGTTTGATGGTATGGTAATTCCAGGTGGTGCTGTCGGGGATGGATTCGCCAAAATACCGGTGTTCCACAAATACCAGGTTGGCATCCAGCAACAGGCACAGTTCTTCTACATACTTAGGCCAGGCGGCATAATGCGCCGTATAGCCTTCGGTAACGAAAACGGTGGGACGCGTTCTGCCTTTAAAACCCACATACACCCGCTGACTGAAAACCGGGCTTTTTTTCTTACCATGATCGACGGGCTGCTCCACCCGTACAAGGTACTTTTCAAGGAAAAAGGTGTCGCATCTTAAAGGTTCCACTTCAATTACCCCATCCAGTTGTTCGAGGTCGCCCCTGATGGAACCGATCGGTCGCTGAGCCTGCACGGCCATCGCTATCAGCCAGAGCATCATCACTAAAACAAAAATTTTCTGTTTCATCATTTCAGTTTTTGCAGAAAAATCAGAGCGGCAAAAAAACTAAAAATCTGATTTGCTTCTGATAATTTTAACGATTGAAAGAGCTATAACAGCTTTTGGAAGCCAACTGAACTTTCTTAATCTATCAACTCATTGATACTTTTTCATTATTTTTTATCAATGCGTTAATACTTTTTAGGATTTTTTATGTCAATGCACTGATTCTTTTTATACTTTTGCAGATACACAAAACAAGCAAAAATGGAAAGCCTGCAACAGAAATATTATGAAAAGTACGCTCACACCCAGCTAAAAACGATCAGGGACTTCATAAATACCATCGACTGGTCGGATCGGCTTATTGGCATCAAAGGAAGCCGCGGAGTAGGAAAAACCACCCTGTTGCTTCAGTATCTTAAAAAAAATTTCAAGCCCGATCATAAAACACTTTACGTAAGCCTTGATAATCTATATTTTACAGAACATAAGCTATACCATCTGGCAGACGAATTTTATAAAAAAGGAGGTGAATTACTGGTAATCGACGAGGTACATCGTTATCCGGAATGGGCGGTGGAAATAAAAAATATTTATGATGATCTGCCGGACCTGAAAATAATCTTCACAGGATCGTCATTACTGCATCTTCACAGGGCAAAAGCCGATTTGAGCAGAAGGGCAGTGATGTACGAAATGCCGGGACTTTCGTTACGCGAGTTTATTTCATTCGAAACAAAAAAGGATCAACCACAGTTTCCGCTAACCGAAATCCTTGACCATCATATTGAAATCGCAGCAGATATCACCGGCCAATACAAGCCGCTTGAATACTACAGCAAATACATCAGGCATGGGTATTACCCCTTTTACCTCGAAAATATCAATACTTTCCACCAGCGGCTGGGTGAGATTCTAATCACTGTGCTGGAAATAGACATTCCACAGTTTGAATCCATTCAGGTTTCGAATATTATTTACCTAAAGAAACTTTTAAAGATCATCAGCAGATCAGTGCCGTTTAAGCCCAACATGAAATCGGTAAGCGAAAGAACCGGAATTAGCCTGAATACCCTGAAAACCTATCTCTCATACCTTAACGATGCACGCGTGCTTTCGATGCTAATGGTTGAGGAAAAGGGAATGGGTAATCTGGGCAAGCCCGAAAAATTGTACCTGGACAATCCAAATTTGATTTACAATCTTTCGGAAAACGATGCTGAAGCTGGAAATATCAGGGAAACATTTTTCTTTAACCAAACCAGCGTGAATCACGAAGTACATGCATCAAAAGCTGTTGACTTCACAATTGACAGCCAATATCATTTTGAAATCGGAGGGAAAAGCAAATCCAAAAAACAGATAAAAAACCTTGAAAGTTCCTACGTAGTGCGCGACAACTCCGCAATCGGAGCCGGAAATATCATCCCGCTCTGGCTGTTCGGATTTTTATACTGATCAGGGCGTTACCCGGTACACACCCGCATCATAATCCTGCGACATGATTTCAAGAATGGTGCGGTAATCCTCCTCCCGGTTTACAAAATCCAGATTGTTGGTGTCGATAATCACGATTCGCATCTGGCCTTGCTGCCGGATAAAATCGAGGTAACTCGACTGGATTTTTTCCAGATAGTCTTTTTTAATGTCCAGCTCGTAATCGCGGCCGCGGTGGTGGATGTTTCTCAGCAGGTTGTCGATATCAAGATAAAGATACACCAGCAGATCGGGCTTGGGCAGCGATTCGCTGATGATCTCGAACAGGCGTTTGTATAGTCCGAAGGTATCATCGGGCAGGTTTTTGCGTGCGAAGATGAAGGATTTGCTGATGAAATAATCGGACACCGTGAAATTCTTAAAAAGGTCGCGGGTGGTTAATTGCTGTTTCAACTGTTCGAAGCGTTCGGCCAGAAACGAAAGCTCGAGCGGAAAAGCATACATCTGTGGATTGCGGTAGAATTTCGGCAGAAATGAATTATCCTCGAACTGTTCCAAAATCAGTTTGGCATTAAAATCATTGGCTATCCGTGTTGCCAGCGAGGTCTTCCCCGCGCCGATGTTTCCCTCAACGGAAATATAATTGTAATCGGTTAGTTGCATGAATCTCTCAGTATTTCATTCAGATCGGGTTTTTCAAGTTTTTGTACCGCGTTTTCATCACTACATTCCTCCAGGAGTTGTTTAACGGATTTATTCAGCACAGGATGAATAAAACCGGGAAGGATTTCGACGAGTGGTTCAAGGGTAAACCGACGCAGGTGCAACCGCGGATGGGGCACCTCAAGTCCTTCTTTCCTGATCACCTGCTGGCTGTAAAAAAGGATATCGATATCGATGGTTCTTGAAACATAGCCTACGCTGCCTTCACGTTGCCGTCCGAGTAAAGTTTCAATTTCGAGGACCTTTTCAAGGACCTTATCCGCCGAAAAAGTTGTATCTGCAACAACCACGGCATTTAAAAAATATACCGTACTTTCGAAACCCCACGGCTCGGTGCTGTAAAGTGATGACACAGCCCGTACTTCCCCTACCCTGCTATGTATTTGTCCGATGGCACATAAAATATGTTGCTTTCGGTCTCCCAGATTGCTGCCCAATAACAATACAATTTCTGACATAAGTGCCCTGCGGTAAAATTGTGTCAAAATTACGACATCTTTTTTAGAAAAAATTTGGCATATTTGCAGCTATACGATTACTCGCCTAAATTACCGTAGTTTATGAAAGATTTTTTGAAATTCATGTTCGCCTCCATGCTGGGATTTCTCATCATGTCGGTGATTCTTTTCTTCGTGTTTATGGGCATGGTCGCCTTCTGGGCCAGCACGATGGAAAAGCAGCAAACCGAAGTTGCCGAAAATTCCCTGCTCAAACTCGATCTCAACACACCCATTCTGGACCGTGCGCCCAATGATCCGTTCACAAATTTCGATTTTGCTTCCATGGAGCCGATTGGTGTGCTGGGATTAAACAACATTATCGAAAACCTCGACAAAGCGGCCAGAGATCCCAAAATCAAAGGCATTTACCTTGATCTTACCATGTTGCAGGCCGGCATGGCCACCATCGAAGAGATAAGGCATGCACTGACAGAATTTAAGATGTCGGGCAAATTTATCATCGCCTACAGCGAAGCTTATTCGCAGGGCGCCTACTATCTGGCATCTGTGGCCGACGACATTTACCTGAACCCCGAAGGCATGATCGACTTCAGGGGTGTATCGGCCGAGTTGATGTTCTTCAAAGGCACACTGGAAAAACTGGATGCCGAAATGCAGATCATCAGGCACGGAAAATTCAAGGCCGCCGTGGAACCG
>JBKHBQ010000219.1:0-6669 GCA_046542305.1 Bacteroidales bacterium | reverse complement strand
GGCAATATCATAAGCCTTCACCAGGAATTCATCCACCTGTTGCTGCGCACTGTAGCTGTAATGCTGCTGTACATCCGGCATCCATCCGCCCGATAAGGTATCGAACCGCTGCACATCCTTGCGCTCAAGCAGGTTATTCTGCAGATAAGCATATTCTACCCTGCTGCCGCGGTAAAACCGGAATTTAAATGGATCCCACACTTTGTACCAACTGATGAGCGGAGCGCCGACTTCATTATTATAAACCGAATCGGCCATTTTCCAGTTGTTGCCTTTATCATCCCAGATGTATGAAAACCAGTTCGAGCGGGTGACACTGTCGGAGTAAGTGGCTTCAAATCGTTTTTTTTCAAACCATTCAAAATTCACGGTATCGTAAGCCATCGTTGATGCTTTCAGGTAGTTTCCGTAATGGTCGCGCTCCGTAACCCGGTAACGCTCAAAATTAAACCATTCCTCGCCGAAGGCATCCCCAAGGTAAAACCAGGTGGAATCGGTTACATATTTTTCGCCCTCTGCCGGTTGCGCTGATTGCGCTGCAGAAAGCAGTGGAACCAGCACCAAAAAAGTGGAAATGTATAATAATTTCATCATGTATCTGGCTTTAGTTTAACAAACACAGGAATACGCCGGATGTTTTTACGAAGATAGCAGTTATTTGAAAAAGCCGCTTTGAAATCGTTTCTTTGTTTTTTGCCTGCTGAAAATGCTGCCTTTAATTACCTATTTTTGTAAGGATAAAAATTGCAGATTATGAAAACCCGCCATTGTTTCCTGCTAATATTGCTTTTGCAGACCAGCCACATTGCCCTGGCGCAGTACGACCTTCCCTTCGGATTTACAAAAACCTATGAAATAGCGGTTTTCGACAGCCTGAACCAGCAGTATGCCACTCCCTGGGCAGGCGGCATGAATGCCTGCCAGTTCGGCGAAGTTGACCTGGATATGGACGGATTGCGTGATCTTGTGGTTTTCGACCGCCACGGCAACAAAACCCTCACCTACCGGAATACAGGTGCGTCAGGCGAAGATGCGTGGACGTTCGCACCTGAATTGAATGAGCAGCTTCCGCAATTATACGACTGGGTGATTTTTGCAGATTATGACCTCGACGGACGCAATGATATTTTTACTTATTCGAAAGGTTTTGCAGGGATCAGGGTGTTCAGGAATACCGGACAGGCAGAGGAGCAATTCGAACTGGTGGTGTATCCGTACCTCAAATCATTTCAGGGCGGCGGCTATGTAAATGTGCTGGTCACTTACGCCGATTATCCCGCTATTCACGATCTGGACGGGGACGGCGACCTGGACCTGCTGACCTTTTGGGGGCTGGGCTCTTTCGTTGAATTCCACCTCAACGAGTCCATGGAACGCTATGGGACGGCCGATTCGCTGATCTACCGCAAAACCGAAAACTGCTGGGGCCGTTTTGCCGAAAGCGAAGAAAGCAACCTGATCTACCTCGACACCTGTTTCGGGCAGAAGCCGGTGGTAAAATCCGATCCCAAACATACAGGCTCCACCTTCATGATCTTCGATGAAAACAGCGACAACCTGCCCGACCTGCTGCTGGGAGATGTGGATTACAGCAGCCCGGCCCTCCTCATCAACGGAGGTACACCCGAGGATGCGCTGATGGTCAGCCACACATTTACCTTTCCGGCGTATGATACGCCAATCGACCTGCTCTCGTTCCCGGTGATGAAATATATGGATGTGGATCGCGACGGCGTGAAGGACTTGCTGGTGTCGGTGTTCGATCCGAGCCTTGAAAAATCGCGGCACCACGAAAACATCTGGTTTTACCGGAACAACGGGAGCAATAATGCTCCGCAGTTCGAACTCACCACCAAAAGCTTTCTGCAGAAAGATATGCCGGATTTCGGTGCCGGCGCAGTGCCGGTGCTGTTCGATCACAACGGCGACGGCCTTCAGGATCTGGTGGTGAGCAATTTCGGATATTTCGATTCGTCGTACTACGGACAGGGGCTCAACCTGTACTGCACCTACCGCTCGCAGCTTGCGCTGCTCGAAAATCAGGGCTCGCCCTCCGCGCCGCAGTACCGGATCATAACGAAGGACTACGCTACTCTGGCCTCCATCAGGTACGAAGGGCAGCATGTGTTTGCTGCCGTTCCTGCATTTGGCGACCTTGACGGCGACGGCGACGGCGATATGCTCGTCGGTCATTCCGAAGGAAGTCTGCTGTTTTTCGAAAATGTTGCTGCCGACGGTGAACCCGCCGATTTTCAACTGATCAGCAAAAATTACCAGGACATCAATCCCGGCAGCTACAGCGCCCCGCAACTTTTCGACCTGAATAACGACGGGCTGCACGATTTGGCCATAGGCAAGCGCAACGGAACAATCAGCTACTACCAAAATACAGGAACGCCATCGAACCCGCAGTTTACATTGATTACCGACAGCCTGGGCGGCGTGGATGTGCGAAATCCCAATCTTTCCATTTTTGGATATTGTGTCCCGCATTTCTTCAGGGATGATGAAGGGAAACTGCATCTTTTTGCCGGATCGGAATTCGGCGGGATTTATTATTACGATCAGATCGAAGAAAACCTTACCGGCAAATTCAGGCTGGTGATGAAAAATTACCTGTGGATCGACGAAGGCTGGCGAACGGCATTAGCAATCGGAAACCTGAATGACGACGATTACCCTGACATGCTCGTAGGAAATTATTCCGGAGGATTGTCGTGGTTTGAAGGTACCGCAAAGCCGCCGGCTTCCATCGAAGAAACCGGACCAGATGATGATTGGATCAGGATATTTCCAAATCCTGCGGATGATCTGCTTGAAATCAGGATGGCAGAAGCACCCGGCTCGGGCCTGCAGGAAATCAGCATGTTCGATCTCACCGGAAGGAAAATCAAACAGGTTTTTATTAATTTGGATCAGTGCAGCCGCATCAACATTTCCGACGTTCAGGAAGGGATCTATATTTTGCAGGTCACTGCAAAAATGCAGGATGCAAAACCAGCAAAGCGATCATTCAAAATCATCATCCAGCACTGACATGAAAAAGATCATCATATTTTTCCTTTTGATTATCCCGTTCCTTTCGCCGGCCCAGCCAAAACCCGAAAAAGCGCCGGCCGATCCGGACTACCATATTTCCGAACCCGAATTTGAAGAAATGAAACAAAACGGGGTGATCCTGCCTCCGGTGAAGCCGGATTTCAATCCCTGGAACATTTATTCTATAAAGGAAATCCGCGATTTTCCCGTTGTTTACGATATGCGGAACACGCCCTGGCTGACACCGGTAAAGGGGCAGTCGCCGGGAGGCTGCTGGGCTTATTCAACCATGGGCGCCGTCGAATCGAGGCTGCTGATGCTGGGACTGGGCGAATACAACCTGTCGGACAACAACCTGAAATGGTGCCACAAATATATTCCCGAGCGAAGCACCTACGGCAACCACTGGATGTCGTCGGCATATTTTGCCAGAAGATCGGGCCCGTACCTCGAGAGTGAAGATCCCTATCCGGGCGGCACCAACGGACCTGATGATTGCCCTTCAGATCTGTCTGCGCTGTATTACATTCATGAATCCCGCTATCCACCTTCGCAGAATATCGATGCCATTAAGCAGAGCGTGCTGGATTTCGGCCCGGTGTGGAGCCTGCTGTATTACAATTCAGCATACCTTTCGCCCGACCACACCTACTTCTACGGAGGCACACACGCAGTGAATCATGCGGGATGCATCATCGGATGGAACGACACCCTTCAGACAGCCGGCGGTACGGGGGCCTGGATTGTAAGAAACACCTACGGGCAAAGCTGGGCCGACAACGGATATTACTACATTTCGTACAACGACTCACAGTTTATGAAATACAACGGCTACTGGCCCGAAGCCATGGAAAACGAACCTGCGACCACCATCTATCAGTACGACGAAATTGGCGGCTACTGGGGCGTGGGCTTCAACAGTGAAACAGGATACGGCCTGGTGAAATTCGAAGGCACCGACCGTTCCGCAGCCGTTACCAAAATCGGCACCTTTGTCGTGTCATACGGCTGCGGTGTGGAGATAAAGATTTACGACCATTTTCAGGACAGCCTCTCGGGGTTGCTGTATGCCCAGCAGGAGATCATTCTCAATCTCCCCGGATATCATACCTTCGATCTTGATTCGGCGGTGATCATCTCTCCCGGTGAGGATTTTTATGTGCAGGTGAAATATGATTCGAACGACCCGTCAAACATCTGGCCCATCGCCATTGAAGATACCATTGCGGGATATGCCAAACCCGAACTGGAAACCGGTAAATTTTGGATGGCACCGGATCCTGCGTTATGGCCGACCTCCTGGTATCAAACCGGACACAATACACCCTACCACTACGACCTTTGCATAAAGGCCTACGCGCATGAATTATTTCAGATTGCAGGAATCCTGAGTTATGGCGATACTGCAAAAACACCGATTGCCGGAGTAGACCTGTACCTGAAGGATTACAACAATTGCCTGATCGATTCAACTGTTACGGATGACAGTGGCGCCTACCTCTTTGCCGGCCTGAGAAACGGAATTTACTCGATTGTGCCCGGGAGTGTACCGGACTGGGGAGGTGTAAACTCCACCGACGCGCTGGCCACGGAACTGCACTACCTGCAAACACCGGGATTTACCCTCGAAGCCCTTGCCGCAAGGGCAGCCGATGTGAATGATGACGGGGTTGTCGACCAGGCGGATGCCGCGTTGATCCAACAGCGCACCATTGGTATCATCGACAGCTTTCCGGCCGGTGATATGGTTTTCGAAGATATTCCCATCGATGTAAATGGAGAGGATGTGAACCTGAATATATTCATACTTTTCCGCGGGGATGTAAATGCTTCGAGGTTTTTGCAAACACCTCCTGGAAGGGATGAATAGCAAAAATAAACTACCGCCGCAGGTACGTTTCAAAAGTATAGCTAAAGCTCCCGTCTTCCATTTCGTGCGGGCCCTCCGACTCCACCATGGTCCATTCGCCGGTTGGAATTTCCGGAAAAAAAGTGTCGCCCTCGAAGGCTTTGTGAACGCGTGTAATGTAGAGCTTATCCGCCATCGGCATCATCTGCCGGTAAATAGATGCCCCGCCCATCACGAAACATTCCTCGCCGGGATTGCATTTGCCCAGGGCAGCATCAATTGAATCCACCATCTCGCAGCTTTCGAAACAATCTTCGGGATGATCGGTGATGACAATATTCAGCCGGTTGGGCAATGGCCGCGTGGGCAGCGACAGCCATGTGTTGCGACCCATGATTACGGTGTGGCCCGACGTGAGCCTTTTAAATCTTTTCAGATCCTCTGAAATATGCCAGAGCAACCGGTTGTCTTTCCCGATGGCATGATTTTCTGCTATTGCTACGATGATGGAGATCATTGGGAAAAGTTAAAAGTTATTCGTTAAAAGTTATTCGTTAAAAGTTATTCGTTAAAAGTTATTCGTTAAAAGTAGTTCGTTAAACGGAGATTTCGCCTTTGATGTGGGGATGGGCTGTGTAATTGACGAGTTCGAAATCTCCAAACTTAAAATCGAAAATATTTTTCACCTCCGGGTTAATTTTCATTTGTGGCAACGGATAAGGATCGCGGGTAAGCTGCAGTTTTACCTGGTCGATGTGGTTGAGATAGATATGGGCATCGCCGAAGGTATGCACATAATCTCCCGGCTCCAGCCCTGTAACCTGCGCCACCATCATCAGCAGCAGCGAATAGGAGGCAATGTTGAACGGCACACCCAGGAAAATATCGGCGCTGCGCTGGTACATCTGTAGCGAAAGCCTGCCATCGGCCACATAAAACTGGAACATAATGTGGCAGGGAGGCAGGGCCATTTTGTCGAGCTCGCCCACATTCCATGCATTTACAAGATGCCGGCGCGAATCGGGGTTGGTTTTTATCGATTCGATCACGCGGCTGATCTGGTCGATGTGCCTGCCGTCGGCTGCGGGCCAGCTACGCCACTGGTATCCGTAAACCGGGCCGAGGTCGCCGTTTTCGTCGGCCCATTCGTTCCAGATGGTCACACGGTTATCGTTCAGGTATTTGATGTTGGTGTCGCCATTTAAAAACCACAGCAATTCATGAATGATCGAGCGCAGGTGCAGTTTTTTGGTGGTGAGTACCGGAAATCCTTCCGACAGATCGAAGCGCATCTGATAGCCAAACACACTGACGGTGCCCGTGCCGGTGCGATCTTCTTTCTTTACGCCGGTTTTCAATACATGATCGAGTAAATCCAGGTATTGCTTCATAAATCACCTTTTTTAAAAGATTTTTGTAACCATTAGCTGCAAGAAAGATTTAGGACTTATTACAAAATTCAACCTTGCTTTTCCGTATTTAAGCCGGCAAGATTTTTCTCCCGGCTGGCCTGCACTTCTTGCATCACCCGCATCAGGTTTCCGCCCCAGATTTTCCTGATCTGCTCTTCGGTATAGCCTCGCCGGACCAGTTCGATGGTAATGTTGGCCATTTCGCTCACGTCGTAGCAGCCGTTCACGCCGCCGCCCCCGTCGAAATCGGTGCCGATCCCCACATGGTCGATGCCGGCCACCTTCACCATGTGATCGATATGATCGACATAATCGGCCACAGTGGGCAGGTTGGGCGGATATTTTTTATTGATGGCGTACCATTCATTT